>DNFA01000051.1:6543-23101 GCA_003487665.1 Oscillibacter sp. | reverse complement strand
AGGTCGAGGACGGCATTGAGGAAACGCTAACCTACTGCGATTTTCCCAGCGAACACTGGCCCCGCATCCGCACCAACAGCGCGATCGAGCGGCTGAACCGCGAGATCCGCCGACGGACGCGGGTGGTAGGGACGTTCCCTGACGGAAATTCCGCCCTGATGCTGGTCTGCGCGAGGCTACGCCACGTGGCGGGAACCCAGTGGGACAACAAGAAATACATGAACATGAAGCATTTAGAGGCGGCCATGGGCGACGCCTCTATTGCCGGCTGACTTCACTCAGCCGGAGCCTGCAAACAATTTTGCACATAAATCTTGACGGGACCGGTCGAAATTGGGCTTGAAAATAAAAATCCCACACAAGACTTTGGATAGCCCGGGAAACATCCCGCTTGACCCTGTGGGGCGGGGTCTGTATAATAGGGGGAGCAAACACATGGTAAAGGGAGAAAGCACATGGCGAAGCAGGATCTTCTTCTTGAATTGCGCGAGGGGCGTCCGCTGGCTCTGCGGCAGCAGACCGCGCTGACATTACAACTGAGCTTCCCCGCGATCTTGGCGCAAATTTCGTCGATCGTCATGCAGTACATCGACGCCGCCATGGTGGGACAGCTGGGGCGGGACGCCTCCGCTGCCATTGGACTGGTGGCCTCCAGCACGTGGCTGTTCGGCGGACTGTGCAGAGCGTTGGTGGTGGGGTTTTCCGTCATGGTGGCGCAGCGCATCGGCGCAGGCGAGGAAAAGGACGCGCGGAATCTGGTGAAGCAGGGGCTGTGCGCCGGGTTCGCCTTCGGGCTGCTTATTGCCGCCGTGGGCGGTGCCATCGCCAGTGGGCTTCCCCACTGGCTCCACGCGGACAGCTCTATCTGTCCGGGCGCGTCCTCGTATTTCCTGATCTTCGCACTGTCGCTGCCCTTTGTGCAGCTGAACCGGCTGGCGGTGGGTCTGCTGCAGGCGGGCGGAAATATGCGGACGCCCAGCATACTGCTGGTGCTCATGTGCGGGCTGGACGTGGTGTTCAACTCCCTGCTGATCTTCCCCACGCGGCAGCTGGGCGCGTTTACGCTGCCGGGGGCGGATCTGGGCGTGACCGGCGCGGCGTTGGGCACGGCGTTGTCGGAGACGGTGGTAGCGATCATTTTGTGCATCTGCCTGCTGCGCTCCCCCATGCTGGGGCTGCGGAAGGGGGAGAGGCTGCGGTTCGTGCCGGTGCAGCTGCGGCGTGCCGTCCGGCTGGGCGCACCGGTCGCCATTGAGCAGGCGGTCATGTCCAGCGCGCAGGTGGTGACGACGCGGATCATCGCGCCGCTGGGCACCGTCGCCATCGCCGCCAACTCCTTTGCGGTGACGGCGGAGGCGTTGTGCTATATGCCCGGATACGGCGTGCAGAGTGCCGCCGTTACGCTGATCGGACAGAGCGTCGGTGCCAAGCGGAAGGATCTGGTGACGCGGCTGGGCTGGGTGACGGTGCTGCTGGGCATGGGCGTGATGCTGGTGGCCTCCGCGCTGATGTACGCGCTGGCCCCGTGGATCATCGGGATGCTGAGTCCCGACCGGCAGGTGGTGCTGCTGGGCACGCAGGTGCTGCGGATCGTTGTGTTTTCCGAGCCGCTGTTCGGCGCGTCTATTGTGACGGCCGGTGTTTTTCAGGGGGCGGGCAGCTCACTGCTCAGCTCCGTGCTGAACTTTGTCAGTATGTGGGGCGTGCGTATCACGCTGACGCTGCTGTTGGTGCCCCACTGGGGGCTGCGGGGAGCGTGGATCGCCATGTGCATCGAGCTGTGCTTCCGCGGTTCACTGTTTTTATTCTTCCTGTGGCGCAAACGGTGGCTGCCGCGGGAGCTGGTGTGAAAGAAAAATCCCGTGTGACGGCGTCACACGGGATTTTTGGGTGGAGGGAGACTATGGCGGAAGATTCCGGTTGCGTGGGGGAGGGAAATCCGGTATGATAGAGAAAACGCGAAAAGGAGAACCGCCATGATCGAAGAAATGCTGGCATATAACCGCGAGTTTGTCCGCTCCAAGGGTTATGAAAAGTTCCAGACCAGCAAGTACCCCGACAAGAAGATCGCCATTCTCACCTGCATGGACACGCGGCTGGTGGAGCTGCTGCCGGCGGCGTTGGGCATACGCAACAGCGATGTGAAGCTCATCAAGAACGCCGGCGGCATGATCACCGGACCCTTTGACAGCGCGGTGCGGAGCCTGCTGGTGGGTATCGTGGAGCTGGGCGTGGAGGAGGTCATGGTCATCGGGCACAACGACTGCGGCGTGGCGCATATCAACGCTGATATGATGATCCGCCACCTCATCCAGCGGGGGATCTCCCAAGACCACATTGACATGATGCGCTACTGCGGCGTCGATTTCGAGGCGTGGCTGCGGGGGTTCGACTGCGTGGAGAAGTCCGTGGCGGAGACGGTGGAGCTGCTGCGGAACCACCCGCTTATGCCCGCCGACGTGACCATCCGCGGCTACGTCATCAACACGGAGACCGGAGAGCTGACGCCGCAGGAGTGAGGGGACTTCGCGGCGGGGGGAGGCTGAAAAAATCACCGCTTAGGAAACGGCGGTGACTTAGGAAAACATGGAAGCAAGGAACGGTGTAGCTTAACGGCTATGCCGTTCTTTGCTCTTTTTTACTTGTGTTATGGGTATTTTCGATTGCCCGTGTGAAGTCAGTCGCTCTGCCGTTCAGCGCCCCACGGGGCGAAAATCAGGCAGAATCTGGAAATTGTCAAAAAAGGGACGGTTCGGGACTGACCCGAACCGTCCCTCTGCTCAAGGTTTGGTATTGCGCGTTATTGCTTTATGCCTTGCGGCGCTTTTTGCTGACCACAGCAGTACCCATCAGGGAGCTGACGGCCAACATCGCGTACAGCGCGATACCGGCGTCCGCCGTCTTGGGGGAGGACAGGGTGCCATCCGCCTTGATGGTGAATGTACCCGTGCTCACATGGGTCTTGTTCTCGATCTTCACCGTGTACTTGCCGGCCTTCAGGGTAGCCAGATACGCATCGGTCAGCGTCACGATGCTGCCGCTGCCATTGCTGCTGACGGTGTAGTACTTGCTGTCCAGCTTCTTGCCATTAACAGTCACCCTGTTGATGCTGTCGGCGGGCAGATCGGTGGTGAAGGACTGCCCGGAGGTGTAGGAGCTGCCGGAGCCGGAGCTGCTGGGCGTTGTCCAGCTGATGGCATATATGGCACCATCCTCCAGTTCCAGCTTCAGGCCGGCTGCCATCTTTACAACGTTTCTACTGTCGATCGTTTCGATCGTACCGTCGGCATTCAGCTTCTTTACTGTAAAATTCTTACGGCTGTCAGCACCCTGAGCATAGGGCAACACTGTCATCGCCTTGGTCGCACTGCCGCTGGTGGTCACTTGAGCCGTGATCATCGTGCTATTGGTACCAGTGACACCCATAGCCTTTTTCACATTACCGAGAATAATCTCCTCATCAGTGGTTACTTCGCCCTTGCTGTCCTTGTTGTACTTGGTCTTGCCGGTTTCGTCCAGCTTTCCTGCCACATTTTCCTTCGTTGTATCAGGAGCAGTCACTGTCGCGCCGCTGTCATCCACCACCACAGGCGCAGCAGCCTGGGCGATAGTGAATTTCACACTCGTGCTGCCGGTATAGTTGCCCTTGCCGGTGATGGTCACGTTTGCGGTACCGGCATCAATGTTGTTGGCGTATGCCACGCTATAATCCGCATCCGTCAGCACAACTGTACCGTCCTTTACGGTGACGGTCGGCGTGATGGTGCGACCAGTAAATTCTTGCTCGCCGATATTCTCCACGGTCGCCTTGCTGATGGCCTTGGGCACGATGGTGAAGTTGCGAGTTGCCGTTGCAGCAGCATAGTTCGCGCTCTCCGCCACGGTCGCCTTCACTGTGTAGGTGCCCGCATTGGTGGGAACGACGTTAGTATAGGTCTCATCAGCTGCATCGACAGCCTTATACTGATAGGTCACATTGGCATTGCCCAGATTGCCGGAGACAGTGGGTGTCTTGGCTGTATCGCCGTACGTCCAGCCGCCCAAAGACACGGACACACCAGAAAGTGCCGCCTTGGTGATGGTGAAGGTCGCGGTGCCGCTGACAACGTAGTTACCACCGGCTCTGTCACTCACGGTCACGGTGGCCGTGCCCACATTGGTGTTGTCGGTGTACGCCACGGTATACTCACTGGCAGGAATGACAGTCGTACCGTCCTTCACTGTCACAGAGGGCTGGAACGCTCTGCCAGTATAGGCATAGCTGGTCTGGGAAAGCGTGACTGCTGCGTTGGTGACGGTCTTGGGTTCAATAGTGAAGGATCCGGTTGCTGTTGCCGCCTTGTAGTTCGCGCTCTCCGCCACGGTCGCCTTCACTGTATAGGTACCCGCATTGGTGGGAACCGTGCTGGTGTAGGTGCTGGCGTTATCGGCTTTGTACTGGTATGTGACATTGCCGCCGCCCAGATTGCCGGAGACGGTGGGTGTCTTGGCGGTATCGCCGTACGTCCAGCCTTTCAGAGACACGGTCACACTGGAAAGTGCCGCCTTGGTGATGGTGAAGGTGGCGGTGCCGCTGACAACGTAGTTGCCGCCATCCTGATCCTTCACCGTCACAGTTGCCTTACCTGCATTAGTATTGTTGCCATACGTCACAGTGTACTCACTGGCAGGAATGACAGTCGTACCATCCTTCACTGTCACAGTCGTCGGCACAATAGCCTCGCCCGTGTAAGTGTAGGAAGTCGGTTCAACGCTCACAGCGGCGGTAACCGTCTTGGGTGCAATGGTCACAGTAAAGCTCTGCTCGGAGGAGTCGCTGTGGGTGGTGTTGTTGCCCTTGACCTTGTAGTATACGGTGTAGCTGCCGGCGTTGGTGGCCTTGGGCAGTTCCGCATTGTAAGAACCGCCATCCAGCCTATACTGCAGCGTGCAGCCGGTGGTGATGCCGCTGCCGGCATTGACCAGCACCTGCTCCGTGCCATTGAAGGTCAGGCCGGTCTTGGCGGCGGGTGCAGTTGTGATCGTTGCGGCAGGCAGATTTACAACCGTAAAATGCAGCTTACCGGTGATGGTACCGGTGTAGTTGCCGTTTGCGGTATAGGTGTATTCGATGTCACCCGTGGCACCCAGCTGCAGCGTCTCCAGCTTTTTCACGATAGCGTCATAACTGGTCGCGCCATCATAGCTGTAAGCCAGCGTTCCCGTCACATCACCGAAGGTAGGTGCATCAAAGGTGCCCTTGTCCACCACGACCTGAATGTCGGTCGCATCGCGTTGGGCAGTCACATCTTTCTGCTTAATGGTAAAGGTCTTGCTCACGGAGTCGGAGTAGTTTCCCTTACCGGTCAAGGTCACGGTGGCTGTGCCAGCATTAAGGTTATTCTGGTACTTCACTGTATAGTCCGTGTCTTTGGACAGCGCAGTCTCGCCATCTTTCACTGTCAGTTCCGGAACAATGGGGCTGCCGGTATAAGTCTGGGCAGCGATATCCCGTACCATGCTGGCGGTCAGAGCCTTGGCGGTGATGTTGAACTTTGCCTCAACAGACCCCGTGTAGTTGCCTTTACCGGTCACGATCACTTTGGCCGTACCCACATTGGTGTTGTCCTTATAGATCACCGTGTAATCGGTTCCAGCGGTCAGGGTCTTCTTCCCGACATTCACAGTAACAGTCGGCTCGATGGCGCTGCCGGTGTAGGGCTGGGACGCGATAGGCTGTACCATATTGGCAGTCAGAGCCTTGGGATTCACGGTAATTTTTTGCTTGGCTATTTGGGTGACATTACCCTCGGTATAGGTGATCGTGACCTCTTTGTCATTTACAGTCAGGGAATCAACCGGGGTAAACTGGAAGTAGGTGGGCTGCACATCTTTAGTGCTGCCATCATCGTACGCAGCAGTGATCACCATTCCCGCCTTGTTGAACTGCTCACCCGCGGTATAAGTCGTATACGGGCAGGTCTTAATGGTAATGCCGGTCAGGGTCTTCTCGGCTGTGGCGGGGAATGTCTTGGTCATTGTCAGGACAGTGTCACTGACGCGGATAATCGTGTAGCCGTCAGCCGTCTTTTTATTGTTCAGAGATTCCGCAAAATTCTCAGCATCTTTGGCAGTCACAGTCAGCTTTGCCGTGTAAATCTGCTTCGCCGCAGCCTTGCCAGTCACCGCGGTGCCGGTTGCAGACGTGCCCTTGAACCACTCGATCTTGGTAACAGTATAAGCGTCCGTATTACCGGTCGTACCAGTAGTAGCCAGATCCGTCCCCTTTACAGGCGCTTTCACGGTAGCGGAGACAGTAGTCAGGGGCGCTTTGAGGATGACAATCTCCTGCTTACCAAGACTAACATCAAAAGACTCATCGTCTTCATCACTGATTGCCAAATCGTCATCATTCTTAAATGTAATGATCCTTTTCCCGAAAGAGGCTGTATCCTTGACCTTAAAAGTAACCTCCAGCAGTTTGAAGGGTGCACTTTTCGTACCTGCATAAAACCCAAATGTACCCGTCTTACTCGTATACGTTGCATTCTCCGGAAGTCCATCTGCAATCGTATGAGACACATACTCGAAGTCATCAGGCACTTCAATGTTGAAACCAACAGCCATCGCCTTCTTTTGGGTAGTACCCTCCAAGGAGATTGTAAAGGTTATATTTTCCCCAGCCTGCACGGTTGTCTTTGATGCTGTTGCTTTCAATGACACTTTTTCTGCTGCAAAAGCAGTTGTAAAGCACATAGAGCACAACATCGCAAGGGCAAGTATAGTTGAAACAATTCTCTTCATCCGAATCATCCTCTCAAAGTGTTGTAATTTGCTTTGTCACAAATTTAAATAACCGATTGACATCTGTAATATTCACTTTCCCATCTCCCGTAACATCCGCAGCTGCCAACTGTGCCTCAGTCAAGGAGATTTCTTTTCTCGTCGTATACCGAAACAACCTGTTCACATCGGTCATATTGACCTTCCCGTCTTCATTCACATCTCCCAACACATACGCGGGCTTCTCGATGACGACACTCTTGACGATAGCATCGCTGAGGTATCCATTCGTGCCGTCTTTGCCGTCCGTGCTTTCGTCTACCTTAAACCAACCTTCACCGGCGGCCTTGGCTTTGAACGTCACCGTCACGATGTCCTTCGCCGGATACCAGCTCTCAGCGGTATTAGCGATGCTCATACCCACCACGCCGTTGGTGTTGGCCTCATCGACAGTGGGTCTTACCTTCACCGCCGCACCGCTGGCAAGGTTCGTATAGCCCTCGTTCTCGGTGATGCTCACGACCTCCAGAACGTCTTTATTGAACCGCATCTGCGCGATAATGCTGATGATGTTCATGCCCTTATTGGACAGCGTGGCGGTGAACGTGTCGCCCACCTTGACCTTGTCCGTGCTCAGTGCCAGAGACAGGTTCGGCTGTGGCCGCTCGCCCTCGGGCTTCACCGTCACCGTGGCGCCCGCCACCGTGCTGGTGAACTTCTGGGTCACCTTGTCCGGCGCGTCGCCGTTGCCGGCCACCACGCCGGTCATGGACAGCGTGTAGTCGCCCACGCCGTTGACCTTGCCCATGATGGTCATGATCTCGGTCTTAGTGGTGATGCCTTTGCCCTCATCCGTGCCCGCAGCGCCGAAGTAACGGCTGCCGGGCGTGTACGCGAGCAGGCTATACATGCCGTCCACATTGCCGTTTGTGCTCAGATTGTTCTGAAGCGCATAATAGAATGCCCCGTCCTTCGCCATTTCTTTGTCGGCCAGCGTCAGGTTTGCCGACGGCACCAGCGTAAACTGGAACGCCCGGATGGGTACGCTGGCCTTGCTCTCCACATAGATGTGGAACCTGACGATCTGCTCCCCCTCGCCATAGAGGGTCGTCTTGTCCGCCTCTATGGTAAAGGCGGCGGTTTTGTCTTTCAGCGTGCCGTTGCCGGGATAGGTGTCCTCTGCGGAAACGGGCACCACCATGCTCAGCAGCATCACCAGCGACAAAACCAGTGACAGTACTTTTTTCATGCAACTCCTCCTTACTCTCCTATGTGTACTATCATAGATACTCATTTGCTGCGGCCGTCCCTGCGGAACAGCCGTCCCAGCCCGCCGGGTATGACCAGCTGGCACACAGCGCCCGCTGCCGCCAGCACGCCCAGCACGATGGCCGCGATCCTCGTACCGGCGCCGCCCGTCTGCGCCGTGTCCGGCACAGGCGCGTCAGCCGCGCCGGGTGCCGGGCTGATGACCGGCTGCTGGCCGTCTGCCGCCGCAGGCAAATTCCCCTGCGGCACATCCGGCTTGTCGGTCACATCCGGCGTTTCGCCGGATGCGGTGCCGCCGGTTTCCGGCTTCTCCGTGTCGCCGGAGCTGCCGGAGGTACCCGTGCCGCCAGTTCCCTTCACTGTCACCGGCGTGCTGTCCACCTTGGGCGTATAGGTCGCGCCGGAGCCGTCAGGCGCAGCCACAAATTCCGCGTCCAGCGTGAAGGTTCCGGTGCTGCCCGCCGGGATCGTGGCGGTGATGGTCAGGATCTCCGCGCTGGCTGTCATGCGGTTGCCCTCCGTGGAGCCGACGGCGGCGAAGAAGCAGCTGCCCGGCGTGTACTCATACGTCCGGAACACACCCTTGCCGGTGGTCACATCGTATGGCAGGTCGTTGACCGCATAGGTGATGACCGCTTCGCCGTTTTCCTTGAAGCTCCCCGGCAGCGTCATGCCACCGGACGGCTTCAGCCGGAAGCTGAACACGCCCAGTTCCTTGCCCTCCGGCGGCGTCACCGTTATGGTGAATTTCACCTGCACAGCGCTGCCGTTGGCCGTCACCTCGGTCTTATCCGGTGTGATGGTCAGCATGGCCGTATTCTCCGCCCACGCCGTGGCCACAGTGCCCAGCAGCAGTATTACGCTCAGAATGGCGCAAATCAGCTTGCGCACACGCATCCCCCTTTCTTTCTCACATCATATCCCATTGCGGCGGCTGTGTCAACCACAACTGCCGCAAATGCGTCAACAGCGGCGCAAAATGTACCACTAAACGCCAATCGATTCATCCCAGTTATGAGACGAGGCTCTGCGCCATGGCCGTCAGGTCGGCGGCGCTGATGATGCCGTCTTTGTTCACGTCGATGGCGGCAGACTCGTCCGTGGTGATGCCCGCCGCGTAGCGCGCCAGCGCTATCAGCTGGTTCAGGTCGAAGGTCAGCGGTGAATACTTGGTCTTGGACAGAGCAAGCTCCTGATCGTAGATGTCCTTCGTGTTCTGGTCGTACACATACGTCACTGTACCATTGGTCGTAGCGGCCGCATAGCTCGCATCCACGCTGCCCTCTGCGCCGCAGAGGAACAACTGATCCGGCGCGCCGGTGGTACCGCTGTCACAGTTGGTGATGTCCGTCAGGTAGTTGGCACCGCCGATGGACACGATATTCCACATGTGCGCGCCTTCGCCCGTACCGCCTTTCATGGTGCCCGTGGGCAGATAGCAGGCCACCTCCGGGTCGCTGTCCGTCCACGTCAGGTCGCACAGGTACTTGAACGCCTTGGAATAGCCCTCGCACACCACGTTGGTATCAGGGTTCTCATCAAACACATAAATCAGCTGCCACGGGTCGCCGTAGTGGTAGTTGTTGTTCTTATCCGCCGCCGCGTAGTTATAGGAAACGGCGTTCTTGATGTAATCCGCGTAGGCCACCAGCTTGCTGTAGGTGCCCTTGCCCTGGTTCTTCGCCACCACCTGAGCAGCCGTGGCCGCCGCTGTCTTGGCCGCGCCGGTCTTGGTGGTGTCTATCGCCGTATAGTCAGGCACAGGATTGCCGTCCTCATCTTTGACAATCTTGTCCTCATCATCTATGAGATACTTCGTGGTATCACGGTAGGCGTCCGCCACACAGAATCCGACCACAATATACGGTATCGTCACAGTATTTTCGTCTGCTTCGATGCCGTAGCTTATCGCCATTCCATTGGTCTTATCGAACCAGTACAGCTCGTAGGGCATATTCGCCAGCAACTTGCTCAGCAACGCGTCGTGATTGACATCAGCGCCAAACAGTTCACCTATCCTTGCACTGGCTGCTTCGGAAAGTGCATCGCCCTCTATAATGGTAATATGTCCCAAGTCTCCCTGCGTATAGGTGATCGGCATATCCGTGATCACAATTGTTGCGGATGCACTCTCGCCCGCCGCGATCTTCTTTATTTCCGGAACAAGTCGGCGGTAAATATTGTTCGTGACTTCATTCAGTGCCACGGCATACGTCGCCGGGCGGGACGCGGTATTCCCGCCGCCCTCCGCCTTAACGACTGTCTCCGGCGCTTCCAGTCCGTTCAGCTGGTAGAGGTACCCCTCCAGCAGGGCGGCGCTGGCGTCCTCCGATGCGGGCACGGAGGCGCTGCCGCCGTCGATGCCGTCCAACTCCACGCGGACATCCGCCTGCGCCAAGGTCAGCGTCAGCGTCAGCACCAGCGCCAAGGCCAGTATCCCACTTATAACTCTCTTTTGCATCTTTCTCCCTCCCTGCAGGCGCAGCAAAGCCCACTGTACCCAGTCTTATGTTCATTATAGCCCGCCAGCATGCCAATAGCAAGCAGAAAATCCCTGTCATTTCCCCCAACTTTTCCTCCTCGCTTTTGCTCATTCGTACAAAAAAAGTCAAAACACTATGCAGCCAGCTAATTGTTTTTGCATTTCGTCTGGTTTATGATGACGATGTACCAATATATATGTGCATTTCAGCACACGGAAAGAGAGGGAGTAAGCATGAAGAAAGTGATCAGTCTTCTGCTGGCGCTTGTCATGGCGCTGAGCCTGCTGCCCACAGCGGTGTGGGCGGAGGGCGAGGCCGCCGCCCCGGCG
Source organism: Oscillibacter sp. (assembly GCA_003487665.1). GTDB lineage: Bacteria > Bacillota > Clostridia > Oscillospirales > Oscillospiraceae > Vescimonas. Next base: position 12,258 of record DNFA01000051.1, on the reverse strand, counting down.
GAGGAGGTCTCCGAGAGCTTCTTTGACAGTTCCCATCCGTTCACGTGGAACGACGGGAGCTACGTCTGGCGCTTCTGGTGGAATGGCCCGGATAAGAGCCGGGGTGAATGGCACCTGTACGCCGCGCCGGAGGGCACGTCCGCCGACAGCGCGGACGGCTGGACGGACTGCGGCGCGGAGGCCACGCCCTTCGCGCATCTGACGGAGGGCACGCTGGCATACGCGGCGGCCTGCGCCATGCGATCGGCATGGGAGGCCTACAAGGGCGATGAAAAGGTTCCGCCCGATCTGATGTGGCTCATCGACATGATGTCCTATGAGAGTGTCGCCTACACCGATGGGGACGCAGCGGCGGCGCAGGAGTTCATGGACAGCCACAGGATCGGCATGGACGGCGGCACCGCCACGCTGGTATTTCCTGATGGCAGCGCTGACGAGCTGCTGAATGCGTGGTACGAAACCACCCCCGCCGTCTGCGCGGCGCTGCAAAAGGTCATGCACTGTGAGCTGGCGAGCACAGGAGATCTCTATAACTTCACCCAGCTGCTGCACCGCACGCTGAAGGCCGCCGACGATCAGGGCGGCAGCAATGATGGCGGAAACAGCTTCACCAACTCGTGTCAGGCGCTGTGGGACAGCGGTTTTCAGGCTCCTGAGAACCCGAATTTTGTGTTCCCCGCCGGTCTGGCGGAGGGCGAGGACTACACCTACACATATAACAATGCCACCGGTGAGCTGCACGTGGTGCTTCTGCCCCAGTTCGACAAGGGCAACCACTGGGCAGACGCGTTCCACAACATGTCGGCGGACAGCAATTCGCTGAATCTGCAGATCAGAATGACCGCCAAGGGCGAATACACCCGCGCAAAGGATTTCAGCTTCAACGGCAGCCCCGCGTCTGTCATCAACGAGAGCAATCATGTAGACGCGTCCTATTTCAACATGGATAACGGCGTCCGCTGGATGGGCGGCAGTGTGCCGGTGGGCACGGTGAACCGGATCGATGGTCAGGCGACCATCGCGCCCACGGATGCCTTCAACAAGCATTTCATCGCCGTCGTCTGGGGCGACGACAGCGGCACCGTTCTCCGCAAGGAGCTGGTCATCCTGACCGTCGAGGTGCGGGAGGAGTTCGTGGTAAACACCTTCTACGACGTGGCCAAGCCCATCCCCGCCGAGAAGCTGAAAAGCGGCTTCACCTTTGCGGACGGCGTTACCGGCTGGGAAGTCAGCTTCAGCGACGGCAAGCTCGAGCTGTTCCCCGATAACGGCATACCCACCTCCGGCGACCCCATCGAGCTTGGCCGCATCCGCTGGGACGATATGGCGCCCGACGGGTATCACTTTAAGAGCTATGTCCGCCTGAACAGCGGCAACGGCGAGGAGACATATTCCGGCATTGGGGTGCGGACATGGCCGAACGCCAATGGCCGAGGCGTTAATGAGCTGTACGAGGTCACATGGTATAACGATACGGACAACACAAGCATTCTCCAGAATCTGGCGGTATACCAGTACGACAAAATGCCGTATTACCGCTATATCTCCAAGGATGGTGTCACGGCCGCGCCCGTGACCTCTCTGGGTCTGGACACGGCGCAGCTCAGCAGCAGCATCGGCGTCACCTATGACGAGACAACGGGCTGCTTCCATGTATCCCACAGTGGCTGGGAGCTGCCCGACGCGTCCACACTGCTGAACACCCGCATCACCCCCACCCCGCCGGAGGGCGCGGTGTACTTCTCCGCCAATCATGACGACGGCAACCGCGACCCCCGTATCATGGGAAAGAGCGAGGCTTCCGATATTCTGGCTTCTCTGGAGAGCTTCGAAAAGTACTCCGTGGCTGACAGCAACCGCGTCAACGAGCGGTCGCTGGAGCTGGTGCGGACACAGGTGGTTCACCTGCCCGGCATTGATGTCTGTCTGTCCGGTTCCAGCAACCACCGCGGCCTGACCGTCGCCTGGTGGGACGCGGACAAGAACCTGATCGGCATGAGCTATGTGTACGGTCAGAACGATGACTTCATGAACCGCACCCGGCTGACCAGCGTCGAAACGGCGGATAAGCTGGATGACCTCAATACCCGCGGCGAGGTCAACGCCCCCGCTCTGGTGGGTGCAGAGGGCATGGAGCTGATCTGCGACCGCTATCCCCAGACCGGCGACGGCATGACGCAGTTCTTCGACCTGCACCTTCTGAACGATCAGGGCGGCACCAAGACTGTGTACATCCCCTACCACTGCTTCGGTATGAGCTATGCCAACGACGTGCAGGGTAAGAGAGCCGACGAGCTGCCTACCATCCTCGTCAGGCACTTTGACGCCAACTACAACTTCCGCAACGAGATCATCGGGCGCTACGAGCCCCAGGGCATCGTGTTCGATACGGACAGCTTCTCCCCCTTCACCGTATCCGTGGGGAATGGGCAGAGCGGCGGACACAGCGGCACGGTGCTGAACGACGGAGAGGGACGCAGGATCATGCTCAGCGCATACATGGAAAACGGCTGGCTGGGCTGTGACGGAAACTGGGACGTGCAGGGCGAGTTCGTGGGCCCGAACGGCAACATCCCCGCATTCCGGCTGGGCACGGATCGTCAGGGCTTCCTGCTGGCGCTGGAAAGCAGCGGCACACAGCCGGGTCTGACGTTCAAAAAGCCGGACTTCTGTGAAAATGATGTGTTGGTCGAGTATCTCGGCGTGTCGGTGAATTCAGAGTATTACGTCTACCGCGTGGACTTTATGGGACAGATCGATCGGGCGTGTACCGTGCGTGGCTATATCGACTACGGAAACGGAAACGGTTCGGATGTGGAGCTGCGGTATGAACAGCGCTACGGCGACAACATCGGCAGCTACGACCGCTGGGGCGAGGGCAGCGCTTGGAACGGCGACCCCCTGCAGTACATGGTCATCAAGAGCCTGCGCAATATGGACGGCCGCGACAGGCTGGAGCTGGGCGTGGACTGGCGCTATGACAAGGTCGGCAGCATTTATAATGTGGGCATCACGCCGGAGGTGCTGACCCAGATCGTCAACGCCAACAAGCCCCTCGTCATCTACAACGAAAGAGAACTGACCCTGTCCCCGGCTACCCTGTCGGATATGCTGCAAAAGCTGAACGTTCTGAATGCCAACAGGGGCGCGGAGGACAACGAAGCCCTCCTGTGGTTCCGCTACGAGTACGGCAACCGGGACGGTGAAAACGGTCAGGCCTTCGCCTTTATGATCACCGTTTATCTGGGCGGCACCCGCTACCGGCTGCCCGACGGCGAGACGTATGCTTTCTCCGTATTCTTCGACTGCAACGACGTTACAGCCTACGAGCTGTACTGCCCCGCCGACCCGGAGGACGCCTCCAGCGAGCTAGTCAAGCAGGCCAACCCCCTTTCCTGTGTCGACGGTCACAATGACGACGGCCACAGCTGGCGGCAATGCAGCTTCACCGCCGACCATGACGGCATGTTCGTCATCCATCCGAAGGGCTATCAGATGCAGCAGAGCTGGCCGTGGTGGGGCGTGCCCACGCCGCCGTGGACGCCCAGCCCCAACGCCACGACTCCCAACAGCGAGGTGCCGGAGCTGCAGTCCCTGTACGCCAGCGGCTTCAAGTTCCCCGTCATCGGCAAGGACATCCACTTCGTCTTCCCCGAGCAGCTGAAGGAGTGGACGGAGGGCTGCGGCGACGACTGGGACTACCGCTTCACCGCGGACGAGAGCAAAGGGCGCGTCGCCATCGAGGTGAACATGGGCAGCCGCGACCGCTGGGAGGACGCCGTCCGCAACATCGAGACGGGCGGGCTGGACGACGGCGTGTTCTTCCGCTACTACTTCGGCAACTCCGATAACCAGCTCCCCATGACCTACGGCTTCGACTGGTACGGCGATTACGGCGGACAGTCCCTGGCGGACAACACACTGTATCGGGGCTATCACCACAACAACAGCCTGCATCTGGCCACCGTGAACCGCCAGAACGCCCACAGCAGCACCCTGACGCTGAACAGTCAGGGCGAGGACTGGCGCATCATCCTCGCCATGAGCAACAGCGAGGGCAAGGTGGCGGATGCCGAGGCCAAATACGCCTTCCGGCTGGAGATCCTGCCCTGTGAGGACATCTCCTTCTCCCTGCCCGCCGAAAACGGCACCGCGGTACCCGCAGCCCGTCTCCATCCCACCGACATCCACAGCGACTGGATGGCCACGGTGCCGGCGGACGGCTCCGTATTCCTGCGCACGGTGGAGGGCAAGACCCTCAACAACGCCGGCAGCGGTCAGTACGGCCTGCTCGGTGAGCTGACCGTGGATGCACCGGAGGGCTATACCCTCAGAGCGTGGCGCAACAACTGCACCGGCGGCAGCGGCGGGCAATTCCCCGTGCCGCTGTTCTGGGACGATCAGGTCATCACGCTGATCTGGCAGAAGGACAACGCCCCCGATCTGGTGGAGTATGTGCGGGTGGAGCCCATGAACTATCTGCCCGGATTCTACTCCCTGGGCGATGAAAACGCGCCCTCCCGTGCCCCCAGCGCCGCCGAATTCCTGAGTGCGGCGGAGCAGAAGACGCTCAGCGACAACGGCATCACTGTGACATACAACGAGAAATTGGGCTACTTCACCACCAGCGTGGATGCCTCCAAGCTCACTGACCTGTCCCTGCTGTACCAGTGCGTCACACTCAATGCGCCGGAGAACGCCGTGTACTTCAAATTCACCGGCGAGGGCGGCAGTGAGAACCCCGCCTCCCACAATATCGACGAGGATGTCAAGCGGTTCACGGAGCAGTTCAGCAGCCCGGATGCAGAACTGCAGCCCGTTGATCCTGATAGACCTGTTCGGATGCCGCTGATGCTCACCAAGGATCTTCCGCTGGACGGCAAGACCGTGTACTACTCCAAATCTCAGATGTACCATTCTCTCATCGTCCAGTGGCTGGATGCGGGCAAGAACGTCATCGGCTACACCTGCCTGTACGGGCGCAACGGCGACATCTCCACCACCGTGGACACCGAAACCGTGGGCACCGCTCCCACAGAGGCGGTCAGCGTTCCCACGCTGGTGGGCACTGATCTGAAGCTGCTGTGCGACCGGAATCCCCAGACGGAGGACGGCAAGCGCCTGTTCCTGCTGTTCAACGTCACCGGCGAGGGACAGCTGGGCGAGGACGGCACCGAGATCTACCTGCCGTACAGCTACTTCGATCTGACGGCGGAGGAGGGTATGGCGCTGGCGGCCAAGGGTGTCCGCCCGCTGATCCGCCACTATCTCAACGAGAACTGCACGGAGAAGGAATCCCTGCTGGGCGAGTACACCGCAGCCGGTGTGCGCATCGTCACCCGCAGCTTCAGCCCGTTCCTCATTGACGCCAACGGCTATACCGTGGGCGATCTGAACGGCGACGGCAAGGCGGATGAGCTGGATATGCAGGCGCTGTACGAGAATCTGTCCACCGGCCGCACCACGGAAAAGCTGGCGGACAAGGACGACTTCCGCCTGCTGGCCGACTGCAACGGCGACGGTGCGGTGAACATTCTGGATTACCAGAAGCTGTATCAGGGCATCAAAACGGCATAAAATAAAGGAGCGCACCCTTACGGGGTGCGCTCCTTGCAGCGTGTCGATAAACCCACGCTCCTGTCATTCCGAACCAGTGACCGATGTCACTGGTGTGGGAATCCGTAACCTTTTAGCTGGGAATCTGCGGAAAAGTGC
>DNFA01000051.1:1933-6324 GCA_003487665.1 Oscillibacter sp. | reverse complement strand
CAATGACAGGCTTTTTTGGCAGGCTGAGGAGCGCACCCTTACGGGGTGCGCTCCTTGTCTGTTGAATTGCGAGGCAGCCTCTGCGCGCTTTACTCGATGAGCCCGCTTTCCTTCAGCAGGATCTCAATATCGGTGCCCTTGATCTTCTTGATGGCGATCTTGAGCATTTCCTTCTCCGCGAAGGACAGCGGTGCCTCGCTGATGGGCTTCTTGTCGATGGCATAGTAGCAGGCACGCAGCAGCTCACGCACATCGTACTTGCTGCCCCACACCTCCGGCACGCCGCGGTCGATATCCAGCAGGGTGTATACCGACTCCATACCGGTGCGCATGGAATACTCGGTGGTGAAGATGGTGTCGCGGGGCGTCTCGGCAAACTGGCCGATGAAGGCGAAGTTCACGGCACCGTCGGGCACGACCTTGGGTCGGTCGGATTCCTTGCGGGGCTGGAAGAAGGCGTTGATATACGGCATAAAGCAGGTGGTCGTATTGCAGGCATCATGCGCCAGCGCGTCGATCTTTTCGGTGGGCACGCCGATGTGGTACAGCCACTCGCGGCAGACCTCCTCGCCGGTGCAGTCCCGCATGGCCTTCTTCACGTAGTTGCCGTCCCTGTTGGTGTTCAGCGAATACAGCCACACGAGCACCGTGTTCTTGTCCTGCGACTTGAACTGGGGCTGACGGTTGATGGTCCAGGACAGATACCAGTTGTCGGTGCTGTCCTTGACGGTGACGATGCCGCCGGTGGTCACCTTGCCGGAGCGGGGATCACGCTTGCAGATGTTCATAATGTGCTGGATGATCTCCTCGTTGGAGGTGGCCACGGTGGCGCTCATCCAGTTGGTGGCCTCCACATCGGAGCAGAATGTGTCCGGGTTGCCGTATTCGCCGTGCTCCGCCTGCGCAGCAATGGCCTTCCACATATCCCACGACTCGCCGCAGCCGTTCTTCACGCCGGACAGGTCGGGAGCATGGGTCTGGTCGCCGTAGCAGGAGGTATCGGTGCAGCAGCCGTTGGTGATGAACACCAGGTCGTCCTCAATGAGGTCGATGGTCTGCTCCTTGCCGTCCTTCACATACACGATCTGCCGGGCGATCTTCTTGTCACCCTCGGTTTCGATGATGACATTCCTGACATCCATGCCGTACTCGATGCGCACGCCGTGGGACTCCAGATATTTCACCAGCGGCAGGATCATGCTCTCATACTGGTTGTATTTGGTGAAGCGCAGGGCGCTGAAATCGGGCAGGCCGTCGATGTGGTGGACATAGCGGCACAGATACCGCTTCATCTCCAGAGCGCTGGACCAGCGCTGAAACGCGAACATGGTCTGCCAATACAGCCAGAAGTTGGTGCTCCAGAAGGAGTCCGGCAGCACGTCGGAGATCTTCTTGTCCTCCAGATCCTTCTCCGGCGTCAAAAACAGCTTGGACAGCGCCATGGCGGAGTCCTTGTCCAGCTTGAACTGCTTGTCGGTGTGGGCGTCCTCACCGCAATTCACACTGGCACGGCACAGAGAGTAGTTGGGATCGTGCTTGTTGAGCCAATAATACTCATCCAGCACGGAGATGCCCGGCGTCTCGATAGAGGGCACATCGCGGAAGGTATCCCACATGACCTCGAAATGGTTGTCCATCTCGCGGCCGCCGCGCATGAAGAAGCCCTTGGTCACGTCCTTGCGGCCGTCGCAGCTGCCGCCGGCAAGCTCCAGCTTTTCGAGCAGATGGATGTGCTCACCCTTCATCTGTCCGTCGCGGACAAGATAAAAAGCCGCCGTCAGCCCGGCAAGGCCGGTGCCGATGATATAAGCCGATTTTTTGTCCACATCCTTGGGCTTTTCGGGATGGGCAAAGGATTCGTAAGTGCCAGCAGAGTAATACATAACAAAACCTCCTGTTGTTTTTCTTTTGTTGGCTCTATTATAGCGTTTCCCGTCCGGCTTACAATAAACAGGAAAAGCCCCGTGATAAAAGTCTTATCACGGGGCCGGAAAGTGTAAAAAAACTTATCAAATGCGGGGAAATGATAAAATCAGAACTGAAATCGGGAGAGTGCTGCGGACATAGAGCCCCTGATCAGCTTGGCAAGCCTGTCCACGATCTGCCGCGGGTCCTCGCGCATATCGTCCTTGATCCAATCCAGCATCAGCCCGATAAATATATACGAATAGACCTGGGCGATAAACTGCTTGTCCTCGTCCCGCACCTTCATGGCGCCCACTTCCTCGTTGATCACATCCAGCAAAAGCCGGTCAACGAGCGGCTGCAGGTACTTTTCCACCTGCTCGGCGTGGACGCAGCGGTACACGTTCATGATAAACGGTCTGTTCTCCTGCACCGCCTCGAAGATCTGCAGGAATCCCTGCTGCCAGGTTTCGTAGGTCTTTTTCTCGTCCAGCGCTCTCCTGGCGTCCTCAAGGCAAGACCACTCCACCAGATCGTAGATATCCTTGAAATGGTAATAGAAGGTCATGCGGTTGATGCCGCAATCCTCGGCAATGTCATTGATGGTGATCTTGGTCAGCGGCTTTTTCAAAAGCAGATTTTTCAGCGACTGCTCCAACGCCCGCTTTGTTACCTGTGACATGGCAGCTTGTACCTCCCGGAGATCATCCGCCTCGTGCCGCCCTTTCGCCGCCGCTTGCCCGGCGGCCTGTGCAGCACAACAAATACCATACCCATACAGGGCTTTTCTTATCTTCTCCCCAACCGTCCGAACCACCAGAAGGTCAGCGGCCACACGCACCCGGCGAACAGCACCACCAGCAGATAGCGTACCCCGCCCGCGATGGCGGCGCTGCCGCCCAGCAGGGCGATCAGCGGCGCCTTCAGCCCCGCTCGTATGGCCAGCAGCAGCCCGAAGCCCACCGCCAGCTTGATGAGCTGCGCCCACCAGACAGCCTGCGTCTCAAAGCGGACGTACTTCCGATCCGCGATGTTGGCGATCAGCATGCCCAGCGTGGCGCCGGTGAGCTTCCACGCGTTCTCCAGAGCGCTGACGTAGTTGGCGGTGTCCTCGGCGGTGGCGCCGGTGTCGCCCCGCAGGTACAGATACCCCACGAACAGCCCGCTGCACACCGCCATCACGGCGATGGTGCGCGTCAGCACCGCCGGCCGCCGGTCGGCCTCCTCCATCAGGGGATAGACCAGCATCACCAGCGCCGCGGCGACCACGAACGACACGCCCACGTCCAGCGGCGTGTGTACGCCCAGATACATCCGGCTGAACGCCACCAGCACCGTAAGCACGATGAGCAGCACCCGCAGCCACGTCTTATTCGTATACCGCGCCATACCGCCGTAGGTGGCCACGGCGTTCTGCGTATGCCCGCTGGGGAAGGAATAGCCTGTGGCCTCCGCCCGTGCGCTCTCCACGATGGTGAAGCCCGGATCCTTTACCCACGGCCGGGGCACGCAGCACAGTATTTTCAGAAACTGGTTGATGACCGTGCCGAAGAACCCCACGATCATCAGGTAGTAGCCCTCCCGCTTGCTGACGCACCAGAACACCGCCACGGCGATGACCATGAAGAACAGCTCGCCGCCCAGCAGCGTGATGACCGACATGATCTTATCCAGCACCGGCGTGCGGATACTCTCCAGCGCATATAACAGTCCCATACAGCGACACTCCTCTCTTTACTGCTATTGTACTACAGCTTTCCCCGCCGCGCAAGCGTTGACTGCACCCCGCCCCGGTGGTATACTGACGAAAAATGCATCGGGAGGTCATTCTATGGAACCCAACAAGCTACTGGACATCCTGCACACCGCCGAGCGGCTGAAGGACACCCTCCGCCACTGCGACACCAGCAAAGGGCGGCGCGAGAGCGTGGCGGAGCACAGCTGGCGGCTGGCGCTGATGGCCTTTTTCCTCCGGGACGAATTCCCGGACACGGACATGGACAGGGTCATCCGCATGTGCCTGATACACGATCTGGGCGAGTGCTTCACCGGCGACATTCCCAGCTTTCTGAAAACCGACGCCGATACGGAGAAGGAGGACTCCCTGCTGGAGCGGTGGGTGTCCGGCCTGCCCGCGCCCTATAACGCGGAAATGAGCGCACTGTACGCGGAGATGAACGCCCTGCAAACGCCGGAGGCCAAGCTCTACAAGGCGCTGGACAAGCTGGAGGCGGTGATCCAGCACAACGAAGCGCCCATCGCCACATGGCTGCCCCGGGAGTACGACCTGAACCTGACCTACGCCAACGAGAATGTGGCCTTCTCCCCCTACCTGACAGAGCTGCGCGCCGCCATCCGCCGGGACACGGAGGAGAAAATACAGCGGGGCGAATGAACAGGGGCGGACGACTCCGTCCGCCCCTACAAACGTCTATCGGGGATTCCCGTGCGGGACGTCAGGACACCGTCCCCTACGGGTGGATAAC
>DNFA01000051.1:0-1755 GCA_003487665.1 Oscillibacter sp. | reverse complement strand
GGGCGGGGCCCGCGTGCCCCGCCGCCGGGTACGCATTTTTCGGCGGGACACATGGGTCCCGCCCTACAGGTGCATACCCCCCAAAAAAAACAACGCGGCGCCCCTTGTGGGGCGCCGCGCGTTTTCCGTAATCAATCCTTGCTTACGACAACCATACCGCCTTCAAGCTTAGCTGTATAGCCATCAGGACAATAAGTCTGCATAAAGTCCACTGTCTCATTCTGATAGCTGCCGCCTTTTATGACTGTATCCTTCGCATAATTCTGCAGGTAAAGACTTCCCTCAGGGCCGGTAAATGTACCACCGTTGATCTCCATCTTTGCACCGCCGTTGGAAATGGCAATGTAGCTGTCAGAAGTGATGTTGCCGCCGTTAATCGTTGCAATACCGGTTGAGTCATTGGACAATCCCCAGTAACCGGTACAATGTAATGTGCCACCGTTCATTGTCAGAGTGCCACCAGCGCAGTTTTTAAAACCGTTTGGGCCGGCCTTCATTTCGATGTTGTTGATCGTCATGGTAGCTTTTTGTTCGCCGGGATTTATATAATTCCAACCGTTGACAATGGCAAATGATTGACCGTCTTCAGCAATCACATTACCGCCGTTAAAGGTCATGGTACCAAAGTTTTCCACAGTGTGCCACTTGTTGTTTTCCCCAGCCGCGCGGGTGAATGTACCGCCCTCTATCACGCAAACAGCACCGTCACCGTTACGAAGCGCAGATGTATTGGCTTTTGACGCAACGATCTTTCCATTGTCACTGCTGTCCTTTATGCACAGCGTACCACGGTTCAAAATTGCATGGGAGTCGCCGCCGGTCAGCGTAAAACCATTAAGATCCAGCGTAACGTCTTTACCTTGGGGAACCGTAAGACTTCCGGCAATATTGCCTTCCAGCTTCGCAGACACAGGTGCAGCGGCGTTATTAATCAGCTCTTGGAGAGCATCCATGGCAACAATCGGATACTCCGCATCCTTATCGTACTGATTATCAAAGCTGTCGAACTCGGCCGCGGCCTGCGTCGCCACCACCTTCATGTCGATGGAAACGCTCTTTTTCATGTAGGTGTTGCCGGCATTCTCGTCCATGTGAACAACCAGTGCGAAATACTCGGTTTCGTTGGTCTTTGCCTTGTCATGAGCGATCTCGTCCAGACAACCGTTGGGCGCAGCGGTGAACGTACCGGCAGTCAGTTTTCCAGACTCAGCTCCCGTTCTCTCCTTGGCATCAACCCAGCTTGCAATAGTATCTGTGCATGTCTGATTTTCGCCGGACAGCTTGCTCTGCGGAACGATAGCATAATCTAACGCGCCAATCAATCCCTCATCCTTTACGTTCAGGATGATATTGTACTTCAGCGCCAGATTGCCCGCATTACGGACGGCCAGATACGCCACCTGCGTCTTGCCCGGCTCCCAAAGCGTATCCTGATTGTTGTTCTGTGCAACCAGACTGTTCTCACCGCCGAAAATCACATCATGGCTATCGCCGATGTTCTTATAGTATGTGTTACCACTTTCGTCAGTGGTACGCATCAGCAGCTGGATATCCAGGTTACCAGCCTGGATCTTGTTCACGCCGGTGGACGCCGTATCGGTAAACCAGGCGAACGTCGTCCCGACCAGCATGACCACACACATGACCAAGGCCATAATGCTGGTCAGCAGTGCGCGCTTGGTCGCTCTTTTGTTGTTCATTTAAGAACCCTCCTAAGTAAAATTAGATTTCGCAAATACGCTATCTGCTTTGCCG
>DNFA01000046.1:29046-29183 GCA_003487665.1 Oscillibacter sp. | reverse complement strand
GAGCCAGTGCGCGCACTGGCTCGGAATGACAGGGGAACGGGGTGGACAGGGTCGTCCGCCCCTACGATGCGGGACATCGAGGACGCCGTCCCCTACGGAGTGACAGGGGAACGGAGCGGACAGGGTCGTCCGCCCCT
>DNFA01000046.1:10894-28735 GCA_003487665.1 Oscillibacter sp. | reverse complement strand
ACAGGGTCGTCCGCCCCTACAATGTGCAACCGGGACCCCTTAGTAGACAAAAGTGTCCGCAGCACAGCTGCGGACACTTTTATATATAAGTGCGGGTGGGTGAAAGCTTACTTATAGCTCTCGATCATGGCCTTGAAAGCAGGCAGGCTGCGCTGGATCATGTCGTTGGCCACGCAGTAGCTCAGGCGGAAGTAGCCGGGGCAGCCGAAGCCGTCGGCGGGCACCACCAGCAGGTTGTGCTCCAGCTTGGCCTTCTCGGAGAAGGCGTTGGCATCGCCGTTGGGCGCCTTCACGAACAGATAGAACGCACCGTCGGGCTTGGCGCACTCGTAGCCCATCTCACGCAGGCTGTTGTACAGCAGGTTGCGGTTCTCGTCGTAGGCCACCAGGTCGGGGCGCTCTTCGGCGCAGTACTCGATGACCTTCTGCATCAGCGTGGGCGGGCAGACGTGACCCATGATACGGGCGGCACCGGCGATGGCGGCATACACCGCGTCGGCGTCGTCAGCGAAGCCGGGGACGTACACATAGCCGATACGCTCGCCGGGCAGGGACAGGGACTTGGAGTAGGAGTAGCAGACGATGGTGTTCTTGTACAGGCAGGGGATGAAGGGAACCTTAACGCCGCCATACACCAGCTCACGGTAGGGCTCGTCGGCGATGATGTAGATGGGGTGGCCGTACTCGGCGCTCTTGCGCTCCAGCAGAGCGGCCAGACCCTTCAGCGTCTCCTCGGTGTACACAACGCCGGAGGGGTTGTTGGGGGAGTTGATGATGATGCCCTGGGTGTTCTTGGTGATGCGCTTCTCCACCTCATCCAGATGGATCTGGAACGCCTTGGTGTCGGCGGGGACGACCACCAGCTTGCCGCCGTTGGCGTTGACGAAGGGGCGATACTCGGGGAAGAAGGGGGCGACAGCCATGATCTCGCTGTCAGCGTCCACGATCAGCGCCTTGATAATGGAGATCAGGGCGGGAGCGGCACCGCAGGTGAAGAACAGCTCGCTGGCCTTCACATCCAGACCGAAGCGATTGGCCAGATCCTTGGCCACGGCAGCGCGGGCGGTATCGAAGCCGGCAGCCATGGAATAGCCGTGCAGCTTGATGGAATCCATCTCGTCCACGATCTTCTTGATGGACTCGTTGACCTTCTTGGGGGCGGGAATGCTGGGGTTGCCCAGAGAATAGTCGTACACCTTGTCAGCGCCCACCTTGGCGGCCTGCTCCAGACCGTAGGCGAACAGCTGGCGGATGACGGAGGGCGCCGTACCCAGATTGTAGTATTCCTGATTTACCATAACATAATCTCCTCTTTTACGTTATTGTACTATGTCCACACCGCGCTGCGGCAGTCGAACCATACTTATGATAGGTGTTGCCGTGATAATTGTCAAGCATTTATCAAACAAGCCAAGAAAATTTGTTAAAATCGTAGCGAGACGAAACAATTTCTTGTGCAATACGCCATTACGCCAGCTTCATGCGGCTGGAAAGGACGCTGCCCAGAGCGATGGATGCCAGTTTGGAGTAGGCGCTGTCGGCGCGGCTCACCAGCACGATGGGCACCTTGGCGCCCAGAATGATGCCGGCGTTTTTGGCGTTGCCGAACAGGTTGGCCGCCTTGCCGATGCCGTTGCCCACCTCATAGTTGGGTACCAGCAGGATGTCCGCCTTGCCTGCGCCGGGGGCGGTGTAGTGCTTGTGGCGGCAGGCCTCCTCGCTTACCGCCAGATCCAGGGCCACGGGGCCGCACACGTCCATGTTGTACTTTGCCCAGCGGTCGGTCATCTTGCTGAGAGCATCAGCGTCCACGGTGGACTGTACCTTGGGATTCACCTGCTCGGCGCCGCACACGCAGGAGGCGTTGATATGCTCATAGCCCAGCGCCTGCAGCACCATAGCGGCGTTCTCCAGAATGTCCGCCTTCTTCTCCAGATCGGGGAAGGTGTTCACGCCGCCGTCAGTCAGCACCAGCATACGACCCAGCGCGGGGATCTCGTACAGCATGCAGTGGGTGGTCAGATGCTGGGTACGCAGACCGTGCTCCTTATTGAAAACAGCACGCATCAGGTCGGCGGTGCCCAGAATGCCCTTCATCAGGAAGTTGGCCTTACCCTCGGCGCACAGCGCCACGGCCTTGGCCGCGCAGTCCTGATCGGTGTCGCCGGCGATGATCTCGTAGTCGGCGGGGTTCTCGCCCAGTGCGGTAAGCATGGCGCTGATCTCGTCCACATGTCCCACCAGAATGGGCGTGGCGATGCCCTCCTTACGAGCCTCCACCACCGCCTCGATCACGGGCTGGTCGTGAGCGGCTGCCACGGCGATGACACCGGTGGTGCCGCCCTTGGCGGCGGCGATGATGCCGTCAATGGTATGTATCATGCTGATCGTCCTCCTGCACAGTTTCTTTTGCTATTTAAAGCAATATACGCGCCTGAACCGGCACTTTTTCCAGTCATATTATACAACATCCCGGCGGCACCGTCAACGGAAAACCGAAGCATTCAGTGAAAGAAATTCCCATAACCTATCAGTCTTTCCCGCAGCCGCTCCGGGGTTGACGCGGGGAGGGAAATAGGCTATATTGTATGGGTATATTCAACATGAGGTGACACATGAAACAAATCAAGACTTTGACGCTGGCGTTTACCTACGTCGGCTGTTTTTTGGGCGCGGGCTTTATCTCCGGGCAGGAGCTTTGGCAGTTTTTCGGCGCCTTCGGCAACTGGGGCTATGTGGGCTTTGCGCTGGCGACGCTGCTGTTTGTGGTCATCGGCGTTCTGTTTATCCGCCTGACGCAGATGACCCGCTGCTCCGATATGGATCAGCTGCTGGTGCCGTGGGATATCAAATGGCTGCGGGCGGCCTCCGGCGCCATCGGCGCGGTTTTTCTGTTCTTTGTGGTGGTGTCCATGTCCGCCGGTGTGGGCGCCATGCTGACGCAGCTGTTCGGCGTTCCCACCTGGCTGGGCAGCGCCGTGTTCATGCTGCTGGTGTTCCTGACGGCGCTGCTGGGCGTCAGCGGTATGGTGAACGCCTTCTCCGCCCTGATCCCGCTGCTGGTGCTGGCCACGCTGGGCTTTGCCATCGCCGCATGGTGTACCTTCGGCACGGAGGGCATCCTGCGCCTGACGTATACCAACAGCAACCCGCTGATGCCCAATTGGGGCATTGCCACCATGACGTTCGTGGCCTACAACATTCTGGGCGGCATCGGCATCATGTCCCCGGTGGGGCAGTATGTCCGGGAAAAGAGGCATATCTACGGCGGTATCATCATCGCCGGCCTTATGCTGCTGGTGGTGGCGGGGAGCATCCTCACCAGTCTGGCAGCCTATCCGGAGGCGGTGCAGGCGGAGCTGCCCATGGTGGCACTGGCCAGCCATCTGAACGTCACGATGGGCACCATTTACGGCATCATGCTGCTGGTGGCCATGTTCTGCAACGCGCTGGCAAGTCTGGTGGGACTGAGCGCCTACATCGAGCAGAAATCCGCCCTTGTCCGCACCCACAAGAAGGTCGTCCTGCTGGTCATCAGCGTGCTGGCATGGGCGGGCAGTCTGCTGGGCTTTGCGGAGATCATCGGAACCGTCTACCCTGTCTTTGGTTATATCAGCGTGGCATTTCTGGTGTTTATGGCCATCCACTTCTGCCGCGCCAGAAAGCAGGAAAAGCAAACGGCTGAAAAGTAAAAACGCTTTACAGAAAAAAACACTCCTCTGCCGTATGGCAGAGGAGTGTTTTTTACGGTGCCTTACACGCTGAACAGGATATCCGCATAGGTGGGATACGGCCACGCCTTGGCATCCACCAGCGATTCCAGCTGGCCGATCAGCTCACCGGCCTTTTGGGTGCGGGTGACGATCTCGCTGCGGTAATACCGGGCAGCGTCGATGCCGCTGTCCGCGGCGGGGGCGTTCTCCAGCGCCTGAGAGAGACTCTGGCAGACATCCAGAAGCTGACCGCCCTGAATGCCCAGCTCCTGTATCAGGTATTTCTCTATCCGGCACAGGTCGGAAAACTGAGCTTCCTGCTTGCGCGCCATGCCCTTGGCCAGGTCGCCGGAATAGCGCGCTACGGCGGGCAGAACGCCCCGCATGGCCATCTCAAGCAGGGTGTTGGCTTCGATGGCGGATACCTTGCAGTAGTTCTCCAGATGGATCTCGTACCGGGCGCGCATCTCCGTCTCGGTGAGGATGGCGTGCCTGGTGAAAAGATCGATGTTCTTTTTGTCAATGTAGGCGGGCATGCAGTCCACCGTGTCCCGCAGATTGGCAAGTCCCCGGCGCTTGGCCTCCTGCACCCACGACTCATCGTAGCCGTTGCCGTTGAAGATAATGCGCTGGTGGGCGGTGAAGGTGTCGTGCAGCAGGGTTTGCAGCGCGGACTGGAAGTCGTCGGCCTTCTCCAGAATGTCGGCGAACTGGCGCAGTTCCTCTGCCATGATGGTGTTCAGCACCACGTTGGGGCTGGCGATGGACTGGCTGGAGCCCAGCATGCGGAATTCAAACTTGTTGCCGGTGAAGGCCAGGGGAGAGGTGCGGTTGCGGTCGGTGGTGTCCTGGGGGATCTCCGGCAGGGTGTCCACACCGATGGTGAGCTTTTTCTTGGTGATGTCCACGTACTCCGTACCCTGAATGATGGAGTCCAGAATGGCGGTCAGCTCATCGCCCAGGAAGATGGAGATGATAGCCGGGGGCGCTTCGTTGCCGCCCAGACGGTGATCGTTGCCGGGATAGGACACGCAGCAGCGCAGCATCTCCTGATACTCGTCCACGCCCTTGATAAACGCCGCCAGAAACAGCAGGAACTGGGCGTTCTGGCTGGGGGTGCTGCCGGGCTTCAGCAGATTCTCGCCGGTGTCGGTAGCCAGCGACCAGTTGTCGTGCTTGCCGCTGCCGTTGACGCCCGCAAAGGGCTTTTCGTGCAGCAGGCACACAAGTCCGTGACGGGCAGCCACCTTTTTCAGCAGCTCCATGGTCAGCTGGTTCTTGTCGCAGGCGGAGTTGGCATCGGAGTAGATGGGTGCGATCTCATGCTGGGCGGGAGCCACCTCGTTGTGCTCCGTCTTAGCAAGCACGCCCAGCTTCCACAGCTCCTGATCCAGCTCCCGCATGAACGCGGCCACACGGGGCTTGATGGCACCATAGTAGTGGTCGTCCAGCTCCTGGCCCTTGGAGGGACGGGCGCCGAACAGCGTGCGGCCGCACAGCTTCAGATCCTCCCGCTGGCGGTACACCTTCTCATCGATCAGGAAATACTCCTGCTCGGGGCCCACCTGCGGCGTGACGTGCTGCGCCTCGGTGTTGCCGAACAGCCGCAGGATGCGGATGCACTCCTTATCCAGCACGCGCATGGAGCGCAGCAGCGGCGTTTTCTTGTCCAGCGTCTGCCCGCTGTAGGAGCAGAAGATGGTGGGGATATACAGCGTCTCATCCTTGACGAAGGCGTAGGACGTGGGATCCCACGCGGTGTAGCCGCGCGCCTCGAACGTGGCGCGCAGGCCGCCGGAGGGGAAGGAGGAGGCATCCGCCTCACCTTTGCTCAGCTCCTTGGCGCTCAGCTCCATGACCACGCCGTCCTTGCCGTCGCGGGTGATGAAGCTGTCGTGCTTTTCGGCGGTGAAGCCAGTCATGGGCTGGAACCAGTGGGTGTAGTGGGTGGCGCCCTTTTCCAGCGCCCAGTCCTTCATGGCGTTGGCGATCTCCCCGGCGGTGGAACGATCCAGCGGTGTTCCCTGTGCCAGGCACTGCTGCCACTTCTGATAGATGTCGGCGGGCAGGCGCTGCTGCATCTGCTGCTCACCAAATACCATCTGGCCGAACAGCGCGGGAACATTCGTGATCTTTTCACACATGCGGGATCATTCCTTTCAGATTCAGATACGCGGCATAGCCGCGGGGATAACGGGTCTTACATAAACAGCTGCATGACCTGCGGTGTCACATAGCATTCCATCACGGCGGCGACCACCAGCAGCGGCAGCACCAGCAGGCATATCACACGCAGGAGGTTCAGCATCAGGGGCTTCATGACGCCCTTTTCATTTTTGCGGATGTAATGGTTGATGTTCTGGCACAGGCACAGACCGGCGGCCAGACTCAGCACCAGCGCGGGCAGCTCGAAAATGCCGTGGGGCAGGATACCGGCGGCGAACAGGAGCCACTGACCCTGCATCATGGCGGCCAGCATGCCGATAATGGCGGCGTTCAGCCCCAGCGACAGGGCGGGGAGGTACAGAAACGGGATGAAGCCGTACAGCGCGGAGAGCACCATGGCGCGGACATTGCTGCCCAGCAGCGCCAGCACGCTGAAGCTGCCGTCCTCCTGTACGATGCCGGAGCTGTCGATCATGTCGTTGAAGTAGGACATGACGGTCACGGGGATATCCGGGAACAGGCGGCCTGCGATATAGGCCAGCACGGTCAGCACCAGAAAGGCGATGGCGGTCATGCCCACGAAGCGGCCGTACCCCTGCCGCCAGAAGTCGCCGATGGCGCGGAGTTGGTTTTTCATGCCAGCTTCTCCAGACCGGCGCGGAGACGGCGCAGCGTCTCATCCCGGCCGAGGATGCGGCAGATCTCCACAGCGCCGCCGGGCGTCACCAGCTTGCCGGCGGCGGCGATGCGCACCGGCCACATCAGTGTGGCGTTCTTCACGCCCAGCTGCTCGGCCAGCGCGATCAGACCGTCGTGGATGGCCTCGTCCGTCCATGCGGGCAGATCCTCCAGCATGGGGATGGCGGCCTCCAGCATGGCCTTGCAGACCTCCGGGTTCGTCTTGGACTTCTTGTTGGTGAAGAATTCCACGTCGTACTCCGGGCAGACGTCGAAGAAGTCCACCTTCTCCGGGATATCGGTGAGATGCTCGCAGCGCGCCTGCAGCAGCGCGGCGATGGCCGCCACGTCGAAGTCGCCCTTGACGCTCTGGCGGATGTACGGCTCCGCGGCCTTGGCAAAGTCCTCCGGGGACATGGCGCGCAGGTACACGGCGTTGAAATGATCCAGCTTTGCCCGGTCGAAAATAGCCGGGGACTTGGAAATGCCTGTCAGGTCAAACGCCTTTACAAGCTCGTCGAGAGAAAAGACCTCCTGTTCCGCCAGCTCGCCCCTGGGCGACCAGCCCAGCAGCGCCACATAGTTGAGGATGGCATCAGTGAGATAGCCCTCCGCCTTCAGATCCTCGTAGCTGGGATCGCCGTGGCGCTTGGACATCTTGTTCTGCGCGTCCCGCATGACGGGGGAGCAGTGGACGTAGGTGGGCACCTCCCAGCCGAAGGCGTGGTACAGCAGATCGTACTTGGGCGCGGAGGACAGATACTCGCTGCCCCGCACCACATGGGTGATGCCCATCAGGTGATCGTCAATGACGTTGGCAAAGTTGTAGGTGGGCAGACCGTCCCGCTTCAGCAGCACCTGATCGTCCAGCGTGCTGTTCTCCACGGTGATGTCGCCGAACACGGCGTCGTGGAACGTGGTGGTGCCCTCCTTGGGGATGCGCTGGCGGATGACGTAAGGCTCGCCCGCCTCCACGCGGCGCAGAGCGTCTTCCAGCGGCAGGTCGCGGCAGGGATCGTCGGCGCGGTCAAAGTCGCCGGTGTCCTCCTCGGAGGCGCACTTCTCGCAGAAGCAGTAGTACGCGCCGCCCTTTTCCACCAGCAGGCGGGCGTATTTGCCGTAGGTGTCCCGGCGCTCCGACTGGATGTACGGCGCCACGGGGCCGCCCACATCGGGACCCTCGTCGTGGGTCAGATGGCACTCGGCCATGGTGCGGTAGATGACGTCGGTAGCGCCCTCCACCAGCCGCCCCTGGTCGGTATCCTCGATGCGGAGGATAAACGTGCCGCCGTGAGAGCGGGCGATGAGCCAGGTGTACAGCGCGGTGCGCAGGTTGCCGATGTGCATGTAGCCGGTGGGGGAGGGGGCAAAGCGGGTACGCACCTTGCCGGTGGGGATCTTCTCCTCCATGGCGGTGAAATAAGCGGCGTCAGACATAAGGTAGACCTCCGTATGAAGATATAAATAGAAGATACAAAAATACTAATATATTATATTGAATTTCCCGGAAAAGTCAATGCTTTCGGCCGGAAGGCTGCTCCGACTTTTGCGAAAGGCGGAGATGCCTCTCATGATATGGGCGAGCACTCTCTCAAGACGGAAAAGAACCGCCCGCAGGCGGTTCTTTTTGCATATAGGATTTACAGGATCATGACGCCGGCCTTGGCGCAGGCATCCAGCGTCTCCTTGTCCCACAGGCTGGCCTGCACCTCGCCGATGTGGCAGGTGCCGATCATCAGCATGCACAGGCGGCTCTGGCCGATACCGCCGCCGATGGTCAGGGGCAGCTCGCCCGCCAGCAGCATCTTGTGGAAGGGCAGCTCACGGCGGTCATCGCAGCCGCGCTTGTGCAGCTGGTAGTCCATGGAGACCTCGTCCACGCGGATGCCCATGGAGGAGATCTCGAAGGAGCGATCCAGCACGGGGTTATACATGAGGATGTCGCCGTTCAGCGCCCAGTCGTCGTAGTCGGGGGCGCGGCCGTCGTGGGGCTTGCCGCTGCGGTGCAGGTCATCGCCGATCTGCATCAGGAATACCGTGTGGTGCTCCTTGCAGATGGCGTCCTCGCGCTGCTTGGGCGTGTAGTCAGGCCAGCGATCCTCCAGCTCCTGGGTGGTGACGAAATACACTTCCCGATCCAGCACGGTGTGCAGGCTGGGGAAGGCGATCTGCAAAGCGTCGTTTGTCTCCACCACGGCGCCCACGATGGCGCGGACGGTCTGCTCCAGGAAGTCCACCGTGCGGTCACGGCGCTCGATGACCTTTTCCCAGTCCCACTGATCCACATAGACGGAGTGGAGGTTGTCCACCTCCTCGTCGCGGCGGATGGCGTTCATATCGGTGAACAGACCCTTGCCGGGCTTGAAGTCGTAGCGCTTCAGCGCCAGACGCTTCCACTTGGCCAGAGAATGCACCACCTGCCCCTGTGCGCCCACATCGGGGATATCGAAGGACACAGGACGCTCCACGCCGTTGAGGTTATCGTTCAGACCCGAATTCTCATCCACAAACAGGGGAGCGGAAACGCGCCGCAGATTCAGCGCCTGCCCCAGATTCACTTGGAAATTGCTCTTGATGAACTCGATTGCGCGCTGCATCTCATAGGTAGACAGCGGCGTTTTGTACCCAGCAGGGATCGTCACTTTGCTCATGCGTGAAACACCTCTCTCATAAAAAATATGCTGCCATTATAGGCGCTGCCGCGCCAAAATGCAAGTGGGATAACCGCAAAATTTCACAATAAATGCATAGTGCGTTTGTGTGTTTTATCAGAAGGAGGATGCTTTTCTCATTCGCCCCAGTGCCTGAGCTTCGGCAGCATCTGGCTGAAATAGGCTCTGGCCTGTTCGGGAAGGAATTGCTCGTTGGACATGTGGCTGACAAGAAATGACCCATTGCGGCATCTGTTATGGAATATGCCTTACAATACCTGGGCGGAATAGGGGACGACGGCAGGCGGCACGGCATCGTCCGACAGGCGCTTTTCCATCCACACCACATCGTACCATGTGCCGAACTTATAGCCGCAGCGGTGAAAGGTGCCCGCAACGGCGTAGCCGAGCCGCGTGTGGAAGTCGATGCTGGCGCGGCTCAGGTGCGGGTCATCAGCCCCGGTGGGGGCGGCGATGCAGGCGTACAGCACCTGCACATGCTGGGCGCGGGAGGCGTCCTCCAGCGCATGATACAGCCGGGTGCCCAGACCACCGCGGCGGCAGTCCTGCCGCAGGTAGATGCTCGTCTCCGCCGCCCATGCGTAAGCGGCGCGGCTGCCCAGCTGCCCGGTGTAGGCGTAGCCCAGGATCTCGCCGTCACGCTCCAGCACCAGATAGGGGTGGGTGCGCAGCGTCGCCTCGATGCGCTGGCGGAAGTCCGACAGCGCAGGCACTTCATATTCAAATGTAATGGCAGTATCGGTGACGTAGGGCGCGTAGATCGCCAGCAGCGCCGGAGCATCATCGGGAGTCGCGGGGCGGATGTGTATCATAAACGACACCTTCTTTCACCGCTGATTATAAGTGAAAGCGGCTGGCGTGGCAATGCGCAAATGGTACAAAATAATTTTCCGCGGCCAGAAAAAAATTCTTCCCAAAAACCGATGGATATGGTATACTTGTGACAATTAAAAATTGGAAGCAGGCCGCGGCCTGCCGCTGCTTTCACGGGTGAAAGCAGCGAATCTGAACACGAGGGAAGGAAGTGAGGAGCTTGGGCGAATTGCTGCGTATGGAGCATATCAGCAAGCGTTTCGGCAGTTTCTACGCCAACAAGGACATCACACTGACCGTCAATCGCGGCGAGGTGCTGACGCTGCTGGGCGAGAACGGCGCGGGAAAGTCCACGCTGATGAACATTCTGATCGGCCTGTATCAGCCTACGGAGGGCAAGATCTTTCTGGAGGGCAAAGAGGTTCGCATCGAATCACCCAGCCAGGCGGTGAAGCTGGGTATCGGCATGGTGCATCAGCACTTTATGCTGGTGGAGGCTATGACCGTATTCGACAACATCATTCTGGGCGATAAGCACGCCAAGGGGCTGTTCATCGACCGGGCGGCGCGCCGGAAGGAGATCGAGGAGCTGTCCGCCAAGTACGGCCTGGACGTGCAGCTGGACAAGCTCATCACGGAGATATCCGTGGGCGAGCAGCAACGCACCGAGATCCTCAAGGCGTTGTATCACGGGGCGGAGCTGCTGGTTCTGGACGAGCCGTCCGCCGCGCTGACCGACATTGAGGTGGAGGGCCTGTTCGCCATCATGCGCAAGTTGATCAGCGAGGGCAAGAGCATCATCTTCATCAGCCACAAGATGCGCGAGGTGCTGCACATCTCCGACCGCATCACTGTGCTGCGGCTGGGTGAGGTGGTGGGCACGGTGAACCGTGCCGACACCGACGGGCAGAAGCTGGCCAACATGATGATCGGCAAGGAGCTGAGCGAGTCCCAGTACGAGAAGAAGGACGCCTCCGGCGCAGAGGTGGTGGCGGAGCTGTCCCATGTGGACTATGACAAGGAGCACAAGCACAGCGGCGTCAACGATATGTCCCTGAAGATCCACCGGGGCGAGATCGTGGGCATCGCCGGTGTGGACGGCAACGGCCAGACGCAGCTGGCGCAGCTGATCACCGGCGTGATCGCGCCGCAGAGCGGCAATATCTATCTGAAGGACAAGCAGGTGGCGGTCTTTGACCCCAATGCCTTTATCACCGATAATGTGTCCCACGTCCCGGAGGACAGAAACGCGCAGGGACTGATCGGCGACATGTCCATTGCGGAGAATCTGGTGCTGAAGGCAACGGATCAGCCGCAGTTCAGCAAGGGGCACGGCCTGCTGCTGAACAAGCCCGCTATCCACGAGTACGCGGAGGAGATGGTGAAAAAGTACGATGTGCGCTGCACGTCCACGGAGCAGACTGTCCGCAGTCTGTCCGGCGGCAACCAGCAGAAGGTCATTCTGGCGCGCGAGCTGGAGTCCCAGCCGTCCCTGCTGGTCATGGCGCACCCCACCCGCGGATTGGATATCGGTGCGGCGGGCTTCGTCCACGAGCAGATGATCGCCGCCCGCCAGCGCGGCGTGGGCATTCTGCTCATAAGCGCGGACTTCGACGAGATACTGGAGATGTCCGACCGCATCCTTGTGTGCTTTGAGGGGCAGATCATGGGCGAGTATTCCGGCAAGAATCCGCCCATCGAGGAGATCAGCCTCGCCATGACGGGCAAGTGAGAGGAGGAGCTGTTATATGGAAAAACTGAGACGTTCCCTTGGCAGCTTCGTCGTTCCGCTGCTGTCTATTCTGTTGGCCTTCATCGTTGGCGGCGTCATCATGGCGGCGCTGGGTGCCGACCCCTTCGCCGCGGTGAAGTACCTGTTTCAGGGCGCCTTCGGCTCCAAGGCCAATATCGGCACTACCCTGACCAAGGCCACGCCCCTGATGTTCACCTCCCTGTGCGCCTGCTTTGCCTATAAGTGCGGCGTGTTCAATCTGGGCGGTGAGGGTCAGTTCCTGATGGGCTCCATCGCCGCATTCGTTACGGCGTACTTTTCCGGCATCACCGGCTTTTTCGGCGTGGTGCTGGCGCTGCTGGCCGGTACGCTGGCCGGCGGTATCTGGGGCATGATCCCCGGCCTGCTGAAGATCGGCCGCGGCCAGAACGAGATGATCATCTCCATCATGCTGAACTATGTGGCCACGCTGTTCATGGGTGTGCTGTATACCAGCTGGGTGCGCGATGCCAGCGTGCCCCAGACTCCGGCGGTGGACGAGCTGGTGCGCCTGCCCCGCGTGATCACGGGCATGCGTTTCACCTGGGGCTTTGTGATCGCCGTGGTGGTGGGTCTGGTGCTGTACTATGTGCTGTTCTGGACCAGCGGCGGCTTCAAGCTGCGGGCGGTGGGCTACAACATGACGGCCAGCCGCTTCAACGGCATCCATGTGAAGCGCTGCATGCTGACCAGCTTCATTATCTCCGGCGCTATCGCCGGTCTGGGCGGCGGCGCTGAGCTGCTGGGCACCCAGTTCCGGCTCATCAACGGCTTCGGCGCGGGCTATGGCTTCGACGGTGTGGCTATGGCGCTGATCGGCCAGCTGCACCCCATTGCGACCATGGTGGTGGCGCTGTTCTTCGCTGTGCTGCGGGTGGGCTCCACCACCATGCAGGCGGCCACCGGCGTTCCCACCAGCGTGTCCGACATCATTCAGGCGCTGGTCATCGTGTTCTCGGTGGCGGGCATGGCGATGACAAAGCTGCCGGAGTTCAATGCATGGAAGGAACGTGTGTTTGCAAAGAGAAAGGCGGGTGACAAGTAATGGATTGGATCTCCAGCTTGCTTCTGGCTACGGTTCGTCTGGCCATTCCGCTGCTGCTCATCTCGCTGGCGGAGCTGTACGGTCAGCGCGCCGGTATGGTGAACATCGGTCTGGAGGGCCTGGCGGCCATCGGTGCGCTGGTGGGCTTCCTGACCTGCTACATCACCGGCTCCAACTGGATCGGCCTGCTGTGCGGCGCACTGGCGGGTCTGGTGGTGAACATGATCTACGCCTTCTCCACGGTGACACTGTGCGCCGACCATACGGTGTACGGCATGGCCATCAACATATTCGCTCCGGCGCTGGCGTCGTTTATCTACCGCATTTACTTCGGCACCGGCTCCGACCTGAAGCAGATCACCACCATGGCCAGCATCGGCATCCCCGGCCTGAAGGACATCCCTGTCATCGGCCCGCTGCTGTTTGACCAGAGCCCCATGGTCTATCTGACCATCCTGCTGGTGGTGTTCACCTCTGTTTTCTTCAACCGCACACGTGCGGGTCTGAGCTATAAATCCGTGGGCGAGCATCCACAGGCCGCCGCCACGCTGGGCATCAACGTCATTGGCGTGAAGTATCTGGCCTGCATGATCTGCGGTGCGCTGGCCGGTATGGGCGGCGCGTATCTGACCACCTGCTATTCCAGCACCTACACCGACGGTATCGTGGCCGGACGCGGCTTTATCGCGCTGGCGGCGGTGATCTTCGGCCGCTGGAGCGCCGGCGGCATCCTGCTGGCCTGCCTGTTCTTCGGCTTCTGCGACGCGCTGCAGATCCGCCTGCAGGTGTCCGGCATCGCCATTCCGTACCAGTTCTTCCAGATGATCCCCTATGTGGCCACGGTGATCGTGCTTTCCGTTATCGGCACGAAGCAGGCCGGGCCCAAGGCCAACGGACAACCCTACCGCAAGGAACAGCGGTAACACAACGGTAATAACGCCCTTGGGCGTTGTTATAGAACAAAAAGCAAGACACAAACATAAGGAGGAAAATTATGAAGAAGTTTCTTGCACTGCTGCTGGCGTTTGCTATGACGCTGGCTCTCGTCGCCTGCGGCGAGAAGAAGGACGACAAAAAGACCGACGGTGACGGCGCTGCTGATGGTGAGAAGACCTATAAGGTCGCCATGATCTGCGACTCCAGCATCAACGACGGCGGTTGGGGCGCTGCCTGCTACAACGCCATGATCAAGGCTGCCGAGGCCAAGGGCTGGGAGACTGAGGTCACCGACTCCATCTCTCAGGATCAGTACTATGATTCCATCGCCGCTTTCTGCGCGCTGGGCTATGACATGATCTACGCCCCCGGCAACCAGTACACCGACGCGGTGCTGCAGGCTGCTGAGGAGTATCCCGACATCGCCTTCGCTCTGCTGAACGGCGCTGAGTCCACCCCCGCCAAGGCTGTCAACGGCAACGTCAGCTCCCTGCTGCCCAACGCGCAGCAGATCGGCTGGATCGCCGGTGCTCTGGCCGGCCTGATGACCGAGTCCGGTAAGCTGGGCTTCATCGGCGGCATGGAGCTGGATACCACCAAGGGCAAGATCGCCGGCTTCGAGGAAGCTGCCAAGTACGTTGGCGAGCAGGAGGGCAAGACCGTTGAGCTGCTGGCCGTTCCCTATGCCAACTCCTTCAGCGACGCTCCCAAGGGCAAGGAGTTTGCCACTGAGCTGATCTCCCAGGGCGCTGACGTGTTCTTCGGCGATGCTTCCGCCGTGGACTCCGGTGCTCGTGAGGCCATCGACGCCGCCAACGAGAAGGCCGGCGCCATCAAGATCTACGATATCGGCCAGCCCGCCGACATTCTGGGTCAGAACCCCTGCATCATCTGCTCTCAGGTCACCGATAACGCCGCTATGATCGAGGTCTGCATGGACGCTGTTGTGGCCGGCAACTTCGGCGGCAACACCGTGTTCGGCACGCTGGAGAACGGCGCCCTGTCCGCCGGTGCCATCAACACCGAGCTGGTTTCCGCTGAGATCGTTGAGAAGTACAACGCCTATCTGGAGCAGATGAAGGCCGGCACCTTCATGAAGTAAGCCCCCTGTTGTATGTACGCTCAAAAGCCCGCAGGCATCGTCTGCGGGCTTTTAGCTTGTCCCAAAACCCACTCCTGTCATTCCAAGGAGCACCCCAAGGGCACTTGCTTCGCGGCGCGAAGCGGCGTGAAAATCCGGAATCTTTCAGCTGCTCATTTCTGCACAATCTCCGCCGGTAATTCTTGTCTGTTTCGTCAATTCCCATGGGGCGGTGTTTGTGGTAAAATTAACGATTGGAATAGGAAAGCCTTCATGGGAAGGAAAGAAAGAACAGGGAGGAGCCATATTATGCCTTTTGCAGATTTTCAGGCGCTGTACAAGCAAAAGCTCACCACCGCAGACGAGGCGGTGAAGATCATCAAGTCCGGTGACTGGGTGGATTACGGTTTTTGCGCCATCCATCCCCGCGTGCTGGACGAGGCGCTGGCGCGCCGGGCGCCGGAGCTGGAGGACGTGAAGGTGCGCGGCGGCATCAGCCTGTGGAAGCCCGCCATCTTCGACATCGAGGATCCGGTGCACCACATCATCTTCAACTCGCATCACATGAGCAGCGTGGAGCGGCACCACATCGCCAGCGGCGCGGGCTTCCACGAGCCCATGCGCTATTCGGAGCTGCCCCGGTACTACTACGACCATATCACCCCGCCGGACGTTGCCATGTTCCAGGTGACGCCCATGGACAAACACGGCTACTTCAACTTCGGCCTGTCTGCCTCCCATGTGAAGGCGGTATGCGAGATGGCCAAGGTGGTCATCGTGGAGGTCAACGAGAATATGCCCCGCTGTCTGGGCGGCTTTGACAACTGCATCCACGTCAGCGAGGTGGACATGATCGTGGAGGGGCGCAACGACCCCATGGGCATCCAGCCCTCCGGCGCGGCCACGGAGGTGGACAAGGCGGTGGCCAAGCTGATCGTGGAGCAGATCCCCGACGGCGCCTGCCTGCAGCTGGGCATCGGCGGCATGCCCAACACCGTGGGCGCCATGCTGTGTGATTCCGACCTGAAGGATCTGGGCGTGCATACGGAGATGTATGTGGACGCCTACGTGGATCTGGCCATGGCGGGTAAGGTCACGTGCATGAAGAAGAACATCGACCGCGGCCGGCAGGTATTTGCCTTCGCCGCCGGTACCCAGAAGCTGTACGACTATCTGGACGACAATCCGGCCTGCATGTCCGCGCCCATCAGCTACACCAACGATATCCGCACCATTGCGGCCATTGACAACTTTATCTCCATCAACAACGCCGTGGACGTGGATCTGTACGGTCAGGTCAACGGCGAGACGGCGGGCACCAAGCAGATCAGCGGCGCCGGCGGCCAGCAGGACTTCGTGCTGGGCGCATATCTGTCCAAGGGCGGCAAGAGCTTCATCTGCCTTAGCTCCACCCATGCCGACAAGGACGGCACGCTGCACTCCCGCATCCGTCCCACGCTGCAGACCGGCTCCGTGGTGACGGATACCCGCGTGAACACCATGTATGTGGTCACGGAGTACGGCTGCGTCTGCCTGAAGGGACTGAGCGTCTGGGAGCGGGCGGAGAAGCTGATCTCCATCGCCCACCCGGACTTCCGGGAGGAGCTGATCCGCGCTGCTGAGCAGCAGAAGATCTGGTATCCCCACAACAGAAGATAACAGCAAAAGAGCGGCGTGAGCCGCTCTTTTTGCATAGATTTCTCTGTTGCTGCGCATCCTGTGAAAAAAGGAGGCGCATGGCCATGAATACCAACGACGACAACCGGGAGAAGGACGCGGCGAAGGGCGAGCCGGTGCCGCTGCAGCCCATCATCGACATGGGCAGCACGGTGGTGAAAAACAGCCGGGGCACGGTCTACTGCCTGACCATCGTAGGACAGGTGGAGGGACACACGCTGCTGCCGGACAACACCAAGACCACCAAATACGAGCATGTGCTGCCGCTGCTGGCGGCGTTGGAGCAGAGCGAGCAGGTGGAGGGCTTGCTGCTGCTTCTGAACACCGTGGGCGGCGACATCGAGGCGGGGCTGGCCATCGCGGAGCTGGTGGCGGGCATGACGCTGCCCACGGTGACGCTGGTGCTGGGCGGCGGTCACTCCATCGGCGTGCCGCTGGCGGTGTGCGGCAAGGAGACGTTCATCGCGCCCACCGCGTCTATGACGGTGCATCCGGTGCGCATGTCCGGCACGGTCATCGCCGCGCCGGAGACGTACCGGTACTTCGAGCGTATCCGGGAGCGGATCGTGCAGTTCGTGGCGGCCAACAGCCGCGTTACGGCGGAGCGGTTCCGGGAGCTGATGCTCGCCAGCGGCGACATGGCCAACGACGTGGGCACGGTGCTCTACGGCGAGCAGGCGGTGGCCGAGGGCATCATCGACCGGGTGGGCACGCTGTCCGATGCGCTGGAGGCACTGTACGGGCAGATCGCGCGGCGGCGCAGATAGACAGAGGCGGAGAGCGGACGCTCTCCGCTTTTTTCACGCCGCCGTGCGGTTTTTTCTTGAAAATCCCATGCTTCCATAGTATACTATCTTAGTTAAGGTATGCAAAAGTATAAGAGGTGAAGCAATTGTACTTAAAAGCGCTGGAAATTCAGGGATTCAAGAGCTTTCCCGATAAGACGGTTCTGAACTTCGGCGAGGATATCACCGCTATCGTGGGGCCCAACGGCTCCGGCAAGTCCAACATCTCCGACGCCATCCGCTGGGTCATGGGCGAGCAGAACAGCCGCCAGCTGCGCGGCGCCAAGATGGAGGACGTGATCTTCGGCGGCACGGAGAAGCGGAACCAGATGGGCTTTGCCCAGGTGACGCTGGTCATCGACAACACGGAGCACATTTTCCCCACCCGTCAGGAGACGGAGGTGGCGGTGACGAGGCGCTACTACCGCAGCGGCGAGTCGGAATACTACATCAACAAGCAGTCCGTGCGGCTGAAGGACGTGAACGAGCTGTTCATGGACACCG
>DNFA01000046.1:506-10731 GCA_003487665.1 Oscillibacter sp. | reverse complement strand
TGTTCATGGACACCGGCATGGGGCGCGAGGGCTACTCCATCATCGGGCAGGGCAAGATCGACGAGATCCTGTCCGTCAAGAGCGGCGAGCGCCGCGAGGTCTTTGAGGAGGCCGCCGGTATCAGCAAATACCGCCACCGGAAAGAGGACTCCGAGCGGAAGCTGGAGCGCACGGAGGAGAATCTGGTGCGCATCAACGACAAGATCGCGGAGCTGGAATTGCAGGTAGAGCCGCTGCGCCAGCAGGCGGAGACGGCGAAGAAGTATCTGGTGCTCCGCGATGAGCTGCGGGTGCTGGAGATCTCCGTGTGGCTGGAGCAGCTGCAGGATCTGCGCACGGCGCGGCTGAAGCTGGAATCCGACACGGCGCTGGCCAAGGCGGAGTGCGACCGGGCGCAGCAGGCGCTGGACGAGTCCTACGCGCTGGGCGAGAGCTTCACCGAGCAGATGCGCCAGAACGACATACAGGCGGAGACGCTGCGGCAGCAGGCCGGCGAAGCCGACAGCGCCGCCGGGGAGGAATCCGCGGCCATCGCCGTGCTGCAAACGTCCATCGACCACAACAACGACTCCCTGCGCCGGTTGGAGCAGGAGCTGACCAACGCCGACGCGCGGCGGGAGAATCTGCAGGGGCAGATCGACGCGCAGCTGGCGCACATTGCGGATATCGACAGCTCTGCCGCTGAATTGGGCCGGGATCTGGATGCGCTGCTGGCACAGGCGCAGGCACTGTCCGACAGTGCCAGGGGCGCGGCGGACGAGGCCGAGTCCCTGCGGGCGCAGGAGGCCATCGCCGTGGCGGAGGCCGCCGACGGGCGCGCCGCGCTGTCCGCTCTGAACGCGGCGCTGGAGAGCGCCGATCAGCGCCGCACAGCCGTGCGGCAGGAGCTGACTGACGCACAGACCAAGCTGGAGGGCAGCGAGAAGGAAGCCAAGCAGAACCGCCGGGCGCTGAACGATGCCAAGGAGGAAGCGCAGGCGGTGCAGAATATCATCCAGGGACACAGCCTGCGCATGGACAGCCGCCGCCAGAAGGCGGAGGCGGCGCAGGCGGCCAAGCTGGAGCTGACCATGAAGGTGGGCGCGCAGGATGACCGCATCCGGCTGCTGACCGAGATGGAGAAGGAGTACGAGGGCTTCAACAAGGCGGTCAAGACCGTCATGCAGGCGGCGGAGAAGAACACGCTGCGCGGCATCCACGGCCCTGTGGCGGGACTGATGACCACAAAGCAGGAGTACGCCGTGGCGCTGGAAACGGCGCTGGGCGGCGCGCTGCAGAACATTGTGGTGGACAGAGAGGAGGACGCAAAGGCGGCCATCCAGTTCCTGAAGCAGCGGGACGGCGGCCGCGCCACCTTCCTGCCGCTGACGGCCATCCGCGGCGACGAGCTGCGGGAGAACGTAGACGGCGAATACGGCTTTGTGGGCGTGGCCAGCCGGCTGGTGCGCTACGACAGCCGGTACGATAACATTTTCAGGAATCTGCTGGGTCGCACGGTGGTGGTGGAGGATCTGGACAGCGGCATCGCCCTTGCCCGGAAGTTCCGCAGCGCCTTCCGCATCGTCACGCTGGACGGGCAGATCATCAACCGGGGCGGCTCCATGACCGGCGGCTCCGTCAGCCGCTCCTCCGGCGTGCTGTCCCGCGCCAACGAGCTGGAACGGCTCACAAAGGCGCAGGGCGCCCTGCACGACAGGCTCAACGAGGCCGCGCAGCAGGCGGAGACGGCGCAGCGGGAGCTGCAAAAGGCGGAGTACGAATTGCAGGTGGCCAAGGAGCAGCAGCGCAAGGCCGAGGACGACGTGCTGACCCTGCAGGGCAAGCAGGATCACTACGACATCCTGTTGGAGAGCCTGCGTCTCAGCTGCGAGGCCATGGAGCGCGAGCTGGCGGATATTGACAGCCGGGAGAAGGACAGCCGCACCCGTGCCGCCGAGCAGCAGGCGGCCATCGACGCGGCGGAGGAACGCGCCGCGCAGCTGCGCCGCAGCATGCAGGACAAGCTGACCGGTCAGACCGATCTGACCGAGCAGACCAACCGGCTGGCGCAGGCCGTCAGCGATAAAAAAGCGGCACAGGCGGCGCTGTCTGCCGAGAAGGACGGCGCTCTGCGCAGCGTGGAGGATCTGAAAGGATTGCAGGCGGACATGGTGTCCGACCGGGCAGAGCGTGACGAGCTGGCGCAGCGGTACCGTCAGGCCAACGAAAAGGCGGCGGCGGACATGGCGCAGCATCAGGCAAGCCTGACCGAGCACAATCGCCGGACGGACACCCTGCGGCAGAAGCTGGAGCAGCTGGCGCAGGCCAAGCTGGAGCTGGAGCAGCAGCGCGACCGGCACAGCCGCGACAGCCGCCAGTGCAATGACGCGCTGCTCAACGCCATGCAAGCCCATGCCAAGCTCCAGCAGAAGCTGGACAGCAGCGGCATGGAGGAGAGCCAGATACTGGAAAAGCTCTGGGAGCGCTACGAGCTGAGCCACAGCGATGCCATGGAGCAGCGCATCGAACTGGAGAGCGTCCCCAAGGCCACCCGCCGCATTGCGGAACTGAACCGGGAGATCAAGTCGCTGGGCACGCCCAATATCGGCGCCATCGAGGAGTTCGACCGGGTGAACACCCGGTACACCTACCTCTCCGAGCAGCGCAGCGACGTGGAGCAGGCCAAGGAGGAGCTGCTGGGCATCATCGACCAGATCACCCAGCAGATGACCGAGATATTCGCCCAGCAGTTCCAGCTGCTGAACGAGAGCTTTCAGGAGACGTTTCTGGAGCTGTTCGGCGGCGGCAAGGCGCGGCTGGAGCTGGAGGACGAAAACGACATACTCAACTGCGGCATCGAGATCAAGGTGCAGCCCCCCGGCAAGCAGCTCAAGACCATCACGCTGCTGTCCGGCGGCGAGAAGGCGTTCGTGGCCATCGCGCTGTACTTCGCCATTCTCAAGGTGCACCCCACGCCTTTCTGCGTCATGGACGAGATCGAGGCGGCGCTGGACGAGGCCAACGTGGTGCGCTACGCCCGCTACATGCGGCGCATCGCCGGGAAAACGCAGTTCATCGTCATCACCCACCGCCGGGGCACCATGGAGGAGGCGGACGTCCTGTACGGCGTGACCATGCAGGAAAAGGGCGTCAGCCGCATCCTGACCATCAATCTCAACGACATGGCCAAGGAGCTGCATATCAAATAAGGAGGTCACATTATGGCAATGGGCTTATTTCAGATACTCAAGCAGGCGTTTACCGCCGTCCCCACCTTCGACGATCTGAACGATGAGTTCTACGACAGTCTGGAGGAGGCGCTGATCCTGGCGGACGTGGGCGCGGAGACAGCCTGCGACATCGTTGCGCAGCTGCGCAAGCGGGTGAAAGAGCGCTTTCTCGGCCGCATGGAGGAGGTAAAGGACGCCCTGCGGGACATCCTTCGCAGCAAGCTGGAGGTGGGCGACAGCGCCCTGACGCTGGAGGGCAAGCCCGCTGTGGTGCTGGTCATCGGCGTCAACGGCGTGGGCAAGACCACGTCCATCGGCAAGCTGGCCAAGCAGCTGAAATCGCAGGGCAAGAAGGTCCTGCTGTGCGCCGGCGATACATTCCGTGCCGCCGCCGCCGACCAGCTGGAGATCTGGTCCCAGCGGGCGGGGGTGGACATCGTCCGCCAGAACGAGGGCGCCGACCCCGGCGCTGTGCTGTTCGATGCGCTGCAGGCGGCCAAGGCGCGGGGCACGGACGTGGTGCTGTGCGACACCGCCGGACGGCTGCACAACAAGCAGAACCTGATGAACGAGCTGGCCAAGCTGCGGAAGATCATCGACCGGGAGTGCCCGGATTCCAGCTGCGAGACGCTGCTGGTGCTGGATGCCACCACCGGGCAGAACGGGCTGATCCAGGCGCGGACGTTCAAGGAGACGGCGGGGCTTACCGGCATCATCCTCACCAAATTGGACGGTACCGCCAAGGGCGGCATCGTCATCGCCATCGCCCAGGAGCTGGGCGTGCCCGTGAAGTTCGTGGGCGTGGGCGAGGGCATCGACGACCTGAAGCCCTTCGACCCGGCGGAATTCGTACAGGGCATGGTGTAAGGAGGGCGAGACATGACAAGAGCAGACGGACGCGCAGCCGATCAGCTGCGCCCGGTGGAGATCATCCCCAACTTTACGAAATTTGCCGAGGGCAGCGTCCTGATCCGCTGCGGCGACACGGTGGTGCTGTGCAACGCCTCGGTGGAGGACAAGACGCCGCCCCATGTGGCGGAGGGCTGCGGCTGGGTCACGGCGGAATACTCCATGCTGCCCCGCGCCAACCGGGAACGCAGCCGCCGGGATGTGGACAAGCTGAAGCTGTCCGGCCGCAGCGCGGAGATCCAGCGGCTCATCGGCCGCAGCCTGCGGGCGGCGGTGGATATGCGGGCGCTGGGCGAGCGCACCATCACCGTGGACTGCGACGTGCTGCAGGGCGACGGCGGCACCCGTACCGCCTCCGTCACCGGCGGCTTTGTGGCGCTGGCGCTGGCCTGCCGCCGACTGGTGGAGCAGGGCGCGCTGGAGAAAATGCCCCTTATCCACTATGTAGCCGGCGTGTCTGCCGGCATCGTGGACGATACCCCTGTGCTGGATCTGCCCTATAGCGAGGACAGCCGGGCGCAGGTGGATCTGAACTGCATGATGACCGAACAGGGCGAGATCATCGAGTTACAGGGCACCGGTGAGGGCAGACCCTTCACCGTGGCCGAGCAGCAGACGCTGGTATCGCTGTGCGCCAAGGGCTGCCGCGAGCTGATGGAAAAGCAGAAGGAGATCGTGGGGGAGATACTATGAAATTTGTATTGGCTTCACATAACAAGGGCAAGCTGGCGGAGATGCAGGCCATTCTAGGCGAGCTGGGCGTGGAGGTGGTCATGCCCGCCGACGTGGGCGTGGATATCGACGTGGAGGAGACAGGCACCACCTTTGCCGAGAACGCCGGGCTGAAGGCGCAGGCCATCATGCAGGCCAGCGGCCTGCCCGCCATCGCGGACGACTCCGGCCTGTGCGTGGACTGGCTTCAGGGTGCGCCGGGCATCTACTCCGCCCGCTACGGCGGGCTGGACAGCGATCCGGAGCGCTGCCGTCTGCTGCTGGGCAATATGCGGGGCGCAACGAACCGCGCCGCCCATTTCCACACCGCCATCGTCTGCGCCTTCACCAACGGGGACACCCTGACGGCGGAGGGCGATTGTCATGGCACCATCGCCTTTGCCCCTATGGGCGACGGTGGGTTCGGCTACGACCCCATCTTTTTCGTGCCGTCCCTGCGCAAGACCTTCGCCCAGCTGACGGCGGAGGAGAAAAACGCCATTTCCCACCGGGGGAACGCATTGCGTTCCTTTGCGGCGGAGTTGAAAACGTATTTGGAGAATCACTGATATGGAACTGACAAGCAAGCAGCGCGCACAGCTGCGCTCTCTGGCCACCAACATGGACACCATCGTGCACGTAGGCAAGGACGGCATCGGGGACAACCTCGTCAAGCAGGTCAACGACGCGCTGGAGGCGCGGGAGCTGATCAAGGGCCGCGTGCTGGAAAACTCCCTGCTCACCGCCCGCGAAGCGGCGGAGGAGCTGTCCGTGGCCGCCCGCTGTGAGGTGGTGCAGGTCATCGGCAGCAAGTTCGTGCTGTACCGGATGCAGCACGATAAGACCAGGCGGAAGATCGAGCTGGTCAAGGCGAAGAAAAGCGTATGAACATAGGCATTTACGGCGGGACCTTCGACCCGCCCCACAGAGGACACATCGCGGCGGCCAAAGCCGCCGTGTCCGCCCTGCATCTGGACAGGCTGCTGCTGATCCCGGATGCCGTGCCGCCCCACAAGGCACTGCCGGAGGGCAGCCCCACGGCGCAGCAGCGCTACGACATGGCCGTGCTGGCCACGGCGGAGCTGGGCAGGCAGGCGGAGGTCTCCGACATGGAGCTGCGGCGCGCTGGCGTCAGCTATACCGCTGACACACTGGCGCAGCTGCGCCGGCAGTATCCGGAGGACGAGCTGTACCTGCTGATGGGCACGGACATGTTCCTGAGCCTGCAAAGCTGGCGGCAGCCGGAGCGCATTGCGGCGCTGGCGCATATTGCGCCCTTCCGCCGGGAGCGGGAGGACGACCCCGCCGCCTTTGCCGCCCAGAAGGAGCGGCTGGAGCGGGACTACGGCGCGTCCGTGACGGTGGTGCCCAACCCGGACGTGGTGGACATCTCCTCCACGGAGGTGCGGGCGGCGCTGGCGCAGGGCGGGGGAGAGGACATGCTCCCCCCGGCGGTGTGGGGCTACATCTGCCGGGAGCAGCTGTATGGCACCCATACCGACCTGAAGCACCTGACGCCCGATGAACTGCGGCCTGTGGCGCTGAGCTATCTCAAGCCCAAGCGCATGCCCCATGTGCTGGGCACGGAGCAGGAGGCGGTGCGTCTGGCGGAGCGATACGGCGCGGACGTGACAAAGGCGCGGGTGGCTGCGCTGCTCCACGACTGCACCAAAAAGCTGGACATGGCGGAGCAGCTGGCGCTCTGCGAGAGGTATCGCATCCCGCTGGACGAGCTGGAGCGAAAGGCGCTGAAGCTGCTGCACAGCAAGACCGGCGCAGCCATCGCCCGTGACGTGTTCGCCGTGGACGACGAGGTGTACAACGCCATTTTATACCACACAACGGGTAAGCCGGACATGACGCTGCTGGAGAAGATCATCTATCTGGCGGATTACATCGAGCCTACCCGCGATTTCCCCGGCGTGGAGGAGCTGCGCCGCACCGTATACGAGGATCTGGACAGGGGACTGCTGCTGGGACTGACCATGACCATTCAGGAGATGGAGGAGCTGGGCAATCCTGTCCACCACATGACCCGCGACGCGCGGGATTATCTGATGAAAAGAGGGATATCATGAAAACACCGAGAGAACTGGCACTGCTGGCCGCCCGCGCCCTGTCCGACAAGAAGGGCAGGGAGATCCGCGTTCTGGAGATCGCCGAGCTGACCACGCTGGCGGACTATTTCGTTCTGGCCACCGGCGCCAGCAACACCCAGATCAACGCGCTGGTGGACAACGTGGAGAAGGTGCTCCACGAGGAGGCGGAGGAGGAGCCGCTGCACCGGGAGGGCTATCGCGGCGGCACATGGGTGCTGCTGGACTACGGCTGCATCGCCATCCATGTGTTCAATCAGGAAGCCCGCGAGTTCTACGGCCTGGAGCGCCTGTGGCAGGACGGCAAGCCCGTGGACATCAGCGGCATCGTAGACGAGCACGACTGAGATTTCTCCCGGTTTTCGGCGTTTTTGCCGGAAATCAGGGGTTGACAATCGGCAGAAAAGCGATAAAATAGACTTCGATATTGCCACAAGCGATGAAGGAAAAAAGACGGGGCAGGTCTGCCACAAGAGAGCCGGCGGTGGGTGCGAGCCGGCGGAGACGTTCCGTTGTACTGGCTCCTGAGCCTTTCGCCTGAACAGGGCGGAACGGGTGCGCACCGTTACAGCGCCGCCCTTTTGCAAAGGGCACTGAGCGCCGCGGGGCGACCTCCGGCGAAAACAGGGTGGTAACACGTCTATGCGTCCCTGACTGCGAAAGCGGTCAGGGATTTTTTATCAGCACGGAAATGAAATTCACATACAAGGAGAAGCAAGCATGAATTACGATTTTGCGGCCATTGAAAAGAAATGGCAAGCCAACTGGGAAAAGACCAAGCCCTATGCCGCCATCACCGGCGACAAGCGCCCCAAGTTCTATGGCCTGATCGAGTTCCCCTATCCCTCCGGTCAGGGTCTGCATGTGGGTCATCCCCGCCCCTTCACGGCTATGGATATCGTCACCCGCAAGAAGCGCATGCAGGGCTATAACGTTCTGTTCCCCATCGGCTTCGATGCCTTCGGTCTGCCCACGGAGAACTACGCCATCAAGAACCATATCCACCCCGCTGTTGTTACCAAGAACAACATCGAGAACTTCACCAAGCAGCTGAAAATGCTGGGCTACGGCTTCGACTGGGATCGCTGCGTGGACACCACCGATCCCAAGTACTACAAGTGGACGCAGTGGATCTTCCTCCAGATGTTCAAGCACGGTCTGGCCTACAAGTCCACCATGCCGGTGAACTGGTGCACCAGCTGCAAGTGCGTGCTGGCCAACGAGGAAGTGGTCAACGGCGTGTGCGAGCGCTGCGGCAGCGAGGTCATCCGCAAGGAAAAGAGCCAGTGGATGCTGAAGATCACCCAGTACGCTCAGCGCCTGATCGACGATCTGGACGACGTGGACTATATCGAGCGCGTGAAGATCCAGCAGCGCAACTGGATCGGCCGCTCCACCGGTGCCGAGATCACTTTCCAGACTAATGTGGGCGACGAGGTGACGGTGTACACCACCCGTGCCGATACGCTGTTCGGTACCACCTACATGGTCATCTCTCCGGAGCATCCCCTGCTGAAGAAATGGCAGCCCCTCATCAAGAACTGGGACGCCGTGGCCGCCTATCAGGACGAGGCGGCGCACAAGTCCGACTTTGAGCGCGGCGAGCTGAACAAGGAAAAGACCGGTGTGCGGCTGGAGGGCATCGAGGTCATGAACCCCGTGACCCACAAGCCCCTGCCCATGTTCGTCTCCGATTACGTCCTCATGGGCTACGGCACCGGCATCGTCATGGGCGTGCCCGGCCACGACCAGCGCGACTGGGAGTTTGCCAAAAAGTTCGGCCTGCCTATCATCGAGGTGGTGGCCGGCGGCGACGTGACCAAGGAGGCCTTTGTCGCCAAGGACGACAGCGCCGTCATGGTCAACTCCGGCTTCCTCAACGGCATGACCGTCAAGGAGGCCATCCCCGCCATGAAGAAATACGTGGTGGAGCAGGGCTTCGGCAAGGAGAAGGTCAACTACAAGCTGCGCGACTGGGTGTTCTCCCGCCAGCGCTACTGGGGCGAGCCTATCCCCCTGGTGAACTGCGAGAAGTGCGGCTGGGTGGCGCTGCCGGAGGAGCAGCTGCCGCTGGTGCTGCCGCAGGTGGAGAGCTACGAGCCCACCGACGACGGCGAAAGCCCCCTGAGCAAGATGACCGACTGGGTCAACACCACCTGCCCCTGCTGCGGCGGCCCGGCCAAGCGCGAAACGGACACCATGCCCCAGTGGGCCGGCTCCAGCTGGTACTTCCTGCGGTATATGGATCCCCACAACGACAAGGCACTGGCCAGCAAGGAAGCACTGGACTACTGGTCCCCGGTGGACTGGTACAACGGCGGCATGGAGCACACCACGCTGCACCTGCTGTACTCCCGCTTCTGGCATAAGTTCCTGTACGACATCGGCGTGGTGCCCACCAAGGAGCCTTACGCCAAGCGCACCAGCCACGGTATGATCCTTGGCGAGGGCGGCGAGAAGATGTCCAAGTCCCGCGGCAACGTGGTCAACCCCAACGACATCGTGGCGCAGTACGGCGCCGACACCATGCGCCTGCACATCATGTTCATCGGCGACTTCGAGAAGGCCGTCAGCTGGAGCAACGAGGCTGTCAAGGGCAGCAAGCGCTTCCTGGATCGCTGCTTCAACCTGCAGGACATCGCCACCGACGAGGAGTCCATCTCCGCCAAGAACGAGTCCATCGTCCACAAGACCATCAAGAAGGTCTCTCAGGATATCGACGAGCTGAAGATGAACACCGCCATCGCCGCCATGATGACCATGGTCAACGAGTTCTACGCCAACGGCTGCTCCAAGGGTGACGTAGAAGTGCTCTGCCTGCTGCTCAGCCCCTTTGCCCCCCACATGGTGGAGGAGATGTGGGAGAACATGGGTCTTGCCGCCAAGTACGGCAAAATGGCCATGCAGATGGACTGGCCGGAGCACGACGAGACCAAGACCGTGGATTCCCATGTGGAGATGGCCGTGCAGGTCAACGGTAAGCTGAAGGGCACCGTCACCGTCCCCGTGGACAGCGACGAGGCCGCTGTGGTAGCCGCCGCTATGGAGTCCGACAAGGTCAAAAAGGCCACGGAGGGCATGAGCGTCGTCAAGACCATTCTGGTGAAGAACAAGCTGGTGAACCTGATCGTCAAGCCCGCGAAATAAGCACCGGAGATTAGGCCGCCTGGTATAAGAAAACATACGCCGCAAAAGGCGCGTTTGGCGCAGCCCCATCGTTGCGCCGCCTTGACAGACATCCAGTATGCCTGCGGCGGTGCGCCTCGGCTCTGCACAAAACGCGCTCTTTTTCGGTGCGAA
>DNFA01000046.1:0-200 GCA_003487665.1 Oscillibacter sp. | reverse complement strand
TTCTTGTGTCAGGCGGCCTTTTCTTTGCTGATTTTGCAGTTTTTGTTGAAAAACACCTTGACAAGCTGTCATATCCCCGGTATAATACACCCGTTAGTCATGTAAATGACTCTTAAAGAGCGCCCTGGATCGAGCCGGGCGCATCGGAGGGAGGGAAACATAAATGTCCGAAGTCCATGTCAAGGAAGGCGAGTCCCTGG
>DNFA01000069.1:359-12920 GCA_003487665.1 Oscillibacter sp. | reverse complement strand
ACGTTGTGGTGGCTCTTGATGACCACGCTCTCGCCGCCCAGACCGGACTCCACCACATCGGGGTAGATGGTGCCCTGTGCCAGGAAGTCCACGGCGCCGATCTTCTTGGCTTCCTCCTCAAAGACGCGGATAAACTCCTCGCCGATGATCTTGCGCTTGTGCTCCGGCTCGGTCACGCCGGCCAGCTTGCTCAGGAACCGGTCGCCGGCGTTCACACGCCGCACATCCACGTGGAACTGGTGCTTCATCACCTGCTCCACCTGATCGCCCTCGTCCTTGCGCAGCAGGCCGTGATCCACGAAGATGCACGTCAGCTGGTCGCCTACGGCGCGCTGCAGCAGCGCCGCCGCCACAGAGCTGTCCACGCCGCCGGACAGCGCCAGCAGCACCCGGCCGCTGCCAATCTGGCGGCGGCACTCCGCCACGGCCTCGTCCAGATAGGACGCCATGGTCCACTCGGCGCTGAAGCCGCAGACGCGGTACAGGAAGTTTTCCAGCACCTGCGTGCCGTATACCGTGTGCAGCACCTCCGGGTGGAACTGTACGCCGTACAGCTTCTTCTCCGCGTTCTCCACAGCGGCGAAGCCGCAGCCCTCGGTGGTGGCGATGACCCGGAAGCCCGGCGCGATGCGCTCCACCTCCACGCCGTGGCTCATCCAGCACACGGACGTCTCCGGCACGTTTTCGAACAGGGGAGAGGCGATGTGGGTCAGCTCGATCTTGCCGTACTCCCGCGTCTCCGCCTTGCGGCACTGGCCGCCCAGCAGATGCATCATCAGCTGCTGCCCGTAGCAGATGCCCAGCACGGGAATGCCCATTTCGAACAGCGCCTTGTCCACCATGGGAGCGTTGGGCTCGAACACGGTGGCGGGGCCGCCGGTGAGGATCAGCGCGTCCGGCGCGAAGGCGCGGATGTCCTCCATGCTCAGGCGATAGGACTTGATCTCGCAGTATACGCCGCACTCGCGGACGCGCCGCGCCACCAGCAGGTTATACTGCCCGCCGAAGTCCAGAACCAAGACCTTTTTCATGTCAGCTATCCTCCCGGAAACGGATCACGCCGTCATCGACGCTGTCGATAATGGCCAGCGACTTGATGGGGTACCCCTCCCGGCGCAGACTGTCGCCGCCGTCCTGGAAGCCCTTTTCCACCGCCACGCCGATACCGGCCAGGGTTGCGCCGGCCTTGTTGACGATGTCGATCAGGCCGCGCATGGCGTAGCCCTTGGCCATAAAGTCGTCGATGATGAGCACCTTGTCATCCTTGGTGATCCAGTCCTGGCTCACCAGCAGCGTGACCTTCTTTTTATAGGTATAAGAAAAGATATCGCTCTGGTACAGGCCGCCCTCGATGTTGTCGCTCTTGGCCTTCTTCGCAAAGACCATGGGAACGCCGTACCGCTGGGCGCAGATGGTGGCCAGAGCGATGCCGCTGGCCTCCGCGGTCAGTACCATAGTGATATCTTTTACGTCAAAATACTTGGCGAACTCGTCCGCGATCGCCCCCATCAGAGCCGTATCGACCCGATGGTTCAAAAATCCATCCACCTTGATGATGTCGCCGGGCAGGACGCGACCTTCCCGCAGGATGCGCTCCTTGAGCTGCTGCATGACCACCACTTCCTCTCAAAAATATAAGTAATAGTATCCCCACTATACCTGATTTCGCGGGGAAAAGCGACAGGGAAAAACAGAGAACTATTTCTCTGCATTCCCCTGCTTTTTGTCGGTTTTGCCGGGGCGTAAAGCCCCTGTTATTGCTTGGATAAGCTGTCCTTGACGAAGGAGGTGAACCGCTCCGCCGCGGCGGACTGCGGCACGTCGCTCAGAAGGCACATGTCCACGCTGCGCGCCGGTATTTCAAAGGTGGTGTGCAGTTTCTTCAGCCGCCCGCTTTCCAGATCCTTCCGGACGAACTCCTCCGTCACGCCGGCCACGCCGAAGCCGATGGCCGCCAGATCCACCAGCAGGCTCCGGGCGCCCAGCTCGATCTCCGGGTTCAGCTTCAGCCCGTTCTGCAGGAAGAACCGCTCCAGATACAGGCGGCTGGACGCCTTGCGCTCCAGCAGGATCAGCGGGAACGCGGCGATCTCCTCCAATGTATAGGTGTGGTCGAAGTCGCAGGGATATCCGGCGCCCGCCACGAAAATGGCGTGGGTGTCGAAGCAGGGATACAGCAGCAGGGAGGAGGTGTCCGACGGCGTGCTGGCAAAGGCAATGTCCACCTTGCCGGAGCGCAGCAGCCCCAGCACCTTGTGGCTGCGGCCGGAGATGATCTGAATGTGGATGGCCGGATGCTCCTTGTGGAACTCGTCCAGATAGGGCAGCAGGAACTGGCTGGTGACGGTGTCGCTGGCGCCGATGGTCAGCTGCCCCATTTGCAGCTCCCGGGTCTGGCTCAGCTTCTCCTCGCCTGTTTCCAGCAGTCCCATGGCGCTGCGCACATATTCATACAGCATCTGCCCCTCGGCGGTCAGGGACACGCCCCGGCTGTTCCGGGCGAACAGACGCGTCTGAAGATCGCGCTCCAGCTGCTTGATGGACTGGCTCACGGCGGACTGGGAGATATACAGCGCCTGCGCCGCGGCGGTGATGTTGCCCACCTCCGCCACCTCCTTGAACACACGGTACAGCTCCAGCTTAACGGACATAGTATGCGCCTCCTATTAGCTCCGGCAATATGTGCGCCGGTCAATATCTGGTGTGATTATAGCAGAAAATCCGGCGAATGCAAGGGGAAAATACGGATTCCTGCGGCTTTTTCCCTTGCATACGCCGCCGCGGTGTGGTAGAATCGGACTGTTGAGAAAAGGAGAGTGCCTATGAACCGACTGAAAGATCTCTGGGGCGGACAGGACGCCATCAATCGCGTGGCCTTCATCGCTGCCATCGCCGCCTTTGCCTGGTGCATCGTGCAGGGACACGGAATGTACGGCGTGGTGTTCGCCGTGGTCATCCTGTTTTTGATCATCAGCCGCCAGAACCAGCGGGAGAAGCGCTTCAGCCGTCTGTACGGCACGATGTATTTCCCCATGCCCGACGGCGAGCTGGTGCCCCGCTCCTTCGAGCAGGTGAAAAACGAATATGTCCACGGCGCCCAGAGCAACTATGCCGACCGCAAGGTGGAGCTGCGCTTCCCGTGGTGGTATCTCAACAGCGCCGGGGACATCGACACCGGCTTCGGCCTGACCGTCCGCATCGGGGGCAAGCAGGAGCTGGCGGACGAGGCACGGCTCATGCGCCGGGGCGACAACGTCCGCGTGGTGGGCACGCTGGTGGCCGAGAGCCGCCAGTACTTCTACATCGGCAAGCTGGAGGAGCTGCAGCGCATCTCCGAAAAGGAGCTGTACCCGCTGAAGGAAAAATAAAAGCCCGGCTCCGTGCGCCCGGAACAGGTACGCGGGACTGAGATAAAGAAAAGGAGAACACTATTATGAGCTTTATGATCGAAACATCCGCCCGCCACATCCACCTGACCCAGGAGACGGTGGAGAAGCTGTTCGGCGAGGGCTATCAGCTGACCATCCGCAAGCCCCTGTCCTATCCCGGCCAGTACGCCTGCAACGAGCGCCTGACCATCGTCGGCCCCAAGAAGGAGATGGCCAACGTGTCCATCCTTGGCCCCACCCGTAAGGCCGATCAGGTGGAGGTCTCCG
This sequence comes from Oscillibacter sp., assembly GCA_003487665.1. GTDB lineage: Bacteria > Bacillota > Clostridia > Oscillospirales > Oscillospiraceae > Vescimonas. The sequence continues at coordinate 9,264 of DNFA01000069.1, read as the reverse complement.
CTACCGACGCCCGCACGCTGGGCATCGACGCGCCCATCCGCGAGAGCGGCGACGTGAAGGGCAGCGGCGCATGTAAGCTCATCGGGCCGAAGGGCGAGGTGGAGCTGTCCGAGGGCGTTATCATCGCCAAGCGCCACCTGCATGTGCTGGAGAACGAGGCCAACGAGATGGGCATCAAGAACGGCGACATCATCAAGGTGTCCTGCGGCGGCGAGGGTCGTAAGCTGATCTTCGACGACGTGGTCGTCCGCGTCAACAAGGACGGCGCCACCACCATGCACATCGACACCGATGAGTCTCAGGCCGCCAACAACCCCACCGTGGGCGAGCTGGTTCGCTGACAGGAGCATAAAAGCGTAGAAAATGACCACCCGAAAGGGTGGTCATTTTTCGTAGGGGACGATGCCCACATCGCTCCGTCAGCGCGGCAGCGCCGCGCTGTCATTGCGAGGAGCGTAGCGACGCGGCAATCCGTTTTTCTTTTTTGGGGAGACGGATTCCCACGCCGGTGTTCGCACCGGCTCGGAATGACGGGGCACGGGCGGACAGGGTCGTCCGCCCCTACAAAGCAGAACAAGAACCGCGCGAAAGGGGACGTCGGGAACGGCGTCCCCTACGATTTTTGTGCGGGACGGGGAGGGGGGGCGAAGCCCTCATCTGCCGCTAAAATTTATTCGTACTGCACAAAAAATTTATTGTCTTTTTTGTCACAATGTCACTTGACAAACCCGTTGAAAAAGGTATAATTTGAAGATAGAAATTTCATAATATCAGTCAATAGAGGCGCGGAGGACAGGGTACTGTGTTTTTGGGGTCAGACCCCCGGGAAGAGCATGGGAAGGGGTTCTCCGCCGAAGGGATCGGACGAGTCTGAGCGGTCGGTTCCTGGCAGCGCGGTGTAAGCGGCGCTGCTGTCATGTAGTGATACATGGAGCGCTATTGGTCAACGACCTTGACCGATAGCGCTTTTTTCATACCCAAAAGAAGTGCCGAGGCCAGCTCTGGTATTTGGAATGCACGTCCAAAATTTTGAAGGAGGAAAAACTTATGGAAAAGATGACATCTCTGCTGCGCCTGCGCATGAGCGCAAAGGACGCCCACTACGGCGGCAACCTGGTGGACGGCGCCCACATGGTTCACCTGTTCGGCGATGTGGCTACCGAGCTGCTGATCAAGTGCGACGGTGACGAAGGCCTGTTCTGTGCCTACGACAACGTGGAGTTCCTGGCGCCCGTCTACGCCGGCGACTACATCGAGGCCTACGGCGAGATCGAGAAGATCGGCAACACCTCCCGCACCATGAAGTTCGAGGCCCGCAAGGTCATCGTCTCCCGCCCCGACATCAGCGCTTCCGCCGCTGACGTTCTGGCCGAGCCCGTGGTGGTCTGCCGCGCTCACGGCACCTGCGTCACCCCCAAGGACTGCCAGCGCATCAAGATCGAGAAGTAAGGGAGCGTAACGATGGAAAAGCTCATTATTACCGCTGCTATCTGCGGCGCTGAGGTCACCAAGGCGCAGAACGAGGCCGTCCCCTACACCGTGGAGGAGATGGTGCGCGAGGCCAAGTCCGCTTACGATGCCGGTGCTGCCATCCTGCACATCCATGTCCGCGAGGACGACGGCACCCCCACCCAGAGCCGTGACCGCTTCAAGGTCGTCATGGACGCCATCCGCAAGGAGCTGCCCGATGTCATCATGATCCCCTCCACCGGCGGCGCTACCGGCATGAGCCCAGAGGAGCGTCTGCAGCCCACCGAGCTGTTCCCCGAGATGGCCACTCTGGACTGCGGCACCTGCAACTTCGGTGACGAGATCTTCGACAACACCATGCCCACCATGCGCGCCTTCGGCAAGCGCATGCTCGAGAACAACATCAAGCCTGAGTACGAGTGCTTCGAGCTGGGTCACATCGACACCATCCTCGGCATGGCCAAGAAGGGCGAGGTGCCCGGCGCTCCCATGCAGTTCAACTTCGTGCTGGGCGTCCACGGCTGCACCCCCGCTACCGTGGAGAATCTGGCATTCTTCGCCAGCAAGATCCCCGCTGACGCCACCTGGACCGTGTCCGGCGTCGGCCGCGCTGCCTGGACCATGGCCGCTGCCGCTATCGCTATGGGCGGCAACGTCCGCGTGGGCTTCGAGGACAACATCTATCTGGGCAAGGGTCAGAAGGCCGCTTCCAACGGCGAGCTGGTGGCCAAGGTCGTCCGCATCGCCAAAGAGCTGGGCCGCGAGATCGCTACCCCCGCTGAGGCGCGCGAGATCCTGAGCCTGAAGCCCCTCAAGTAATGAAGCAGCCACTGAACGAAGTGCTGTCGGCGGCTGAACGGAAAATTTTCCGCCTGCCTTCCCGTGTGTTTTTTGAAATACACAAAGTATTCCTGCAAACCACACGCTTCGACAGACAAAAAATTTTCTCGCCCATCCATCCGACGCATCCGTTCAGTGTCCGCTGAAAGCTGTTAAAAGAAAGAATTATAAATGAATTTTAGGAGGAAACTAAAATGGCTGAACTGAAAGGCAACAAGTACGGTACTCACCGCGTTATCGAGCCCAAGGGCGTTCTGACCCAGGCTGCGTGGAAGATCGACAACGACATGAGCAAGGTCTATTCCAACGAGATCGTCTGCGACGTCACCTCCCTGAACATCGACTCCGCTTCCTTCACCCAGATCTCTGAGGCCTGCGGCGGCGACGAGAAGAAGATCGGCGAAATGATCCTGGGCATCGTCGCTGAGCGCGGCAAGCAGCAGAATCCTGTCACCGGTTCCGGCGGTATGTTCAAGGGCGTCGTCGCTCACATCGGCGAGGATCTGAAGAAGAAGCCCGGCTTCGACCTGAAGGAAGGCGACAAGATCGTCTCCCTGGTTTCCCTGTCCATGACCCCGCTGAAGATCGACAAGATCCTGGCTATCCACAAGGATATCGACCGCGTTGACATCGTCGGCAAGGCCATCCTGTTCGAGTCCGCTCTGTATGCCAAGATGCCCGATGATATGTCCGAGCCTCTGGCTCTGGCCGCTCTGGACGTGGCCGGCGCTCCCGCGCAGGCTCGCAAGCTGCCCCACGAGGGCGACAGCGTTCTGATCCTGGGCGCCAACGGCAAGTCCGGCGTTCTGTGCGGTTGGGAAGCTATGAAGAAGGTCGGCCCCAAGGGTAAGGTCGTGGGTGTCGTCCGCAATCCCAAGCAGGTTCCCGGCCTGATGGAGCTGGGCGTGTACACCGACGTGATCGTGGCCGACTGCACCAAGCCCGTTGAGGTCATGGAGGCTGCTCTGGCTGCCAACGACGGCAAGGAGTACGATCTGTCCATCTGCTGCGTGAACATCGAGTCCTGCGAGATGTCCGCCATCCTGCCCGTCCGCGACGACGGTCTGGTGTACTTCTTCTCCATGGCTACCTCCTTCACCAAGGCTGCTCTGGGCGCTGAGGGTATCGGCAAGGACGTCACCATGATCATCGGCAACGGCTACACCAAGAACCACGCTCAGATCACTCTGGACGTGCTGCGCGAGAACCCCAAGCTGCGCAAGCTGTTTGACGAGAAGTACTGCTAAACGATTTTCACCGAAGCTGGGCGTCCCCTTCGGGGGACTCCCAGCCTTTGGCGTACCTAAAACAACGATTATTTGTGAAGGAGAAACGCACATGAAGACTCGCAACGGTTTGTTTGCTGACGTTCCCGAAAATCTGTGGAACGACTGGCATTGGCAGGTCGCTAACCGCGCTGAGACGGTTGAGGATCTGAAGAAGTATATGACCCTGACTCCCGACGAGGAAGCCGGCGTTGCCAAGACTCTGGGCAAGCTGCGCATGGCCGTCACCCCCTACTATCTGTCCCTGATCGATCTGAACGATCCGTTTGATCCCATCCGCAAGATGGCTATCCCCCGCGCCGAGGAGCTGGAGTATGCCGATTATGAGGATGCCGATCCTCTGCACGAGGACACCGATTCTCCCACCCCCGGCCTGACTCACCGCTATCCCGACCGCGTGCTGCTGCTGATCACCGACCAGTGCTCCATGTACTGCCGTCACTGCACCCGTCGCCGCTTCGCCGGTCAGAACGACTGTGAAGTGCCCATGGCGCAGATCGACAAGTGCATCGACTATGTGGCCGCTCATCCCGAGGTTCGTGACGTGCTGCTGTCTGGCGGCGACTCCCTGATGGTCGACGACGAGACTCTGGAGTACATCATCAAGCGCGTGCGCGCCATTCCTCACGTGGAGATCGTCCGTCTGGGCTCCCGCACCCCCGTGGTGTGCCCCCAGCGTATCACTCCCGAGCTGTGCAACATGCTGAAGAAGTATCACCCCGTGTGGCTGAATACCCACTTCAACACCCCCAAGGAGTTCACTCCCGAGGCTGCCAAGGCCTGCGCTATGCTGGCTGACGCCGGTATCCCCCTGGGCAACCAGTCCGTGCTGCTGGCCGGCGTGAACGACTGCTCCCACGTGATGATGGAGCTGGTTCACGGTCTGGTCAAGATGCGTGTCCGTCCTTACTACATCTATGCCTGCGATCCTTCCCTGGGTCTGAGCCACTTCCGTACTCCCGTGTCCAAGGGCATCGAGATCATGGAAGCTCTGCGCGGCCATACCTCCGGCTACTGTGTTCCCACCTTCGTGGTGGACGCCCCCGGCGGCGGCGGCAAGACCCCCGTTATGCCCAACTATCTGATCTCCGAGACGCCTCGCAAGGTCATCCTGCGCAACTTCGAGGGCGTTATCACCTCCTACACCCAGCCCGAGCACTATGTTCAGGACTGTCACTGCGACGTCTGCACCGGCAAGAAGAAGGCGGAGAAGACCGGCGTGGCATGGGTCGCCGAGGGTACCAAGCAGCGTTATCTGGAGCCCACCAAGCTGCTGCGTAACGAGCGTCACGTCAAGAAGTAAGAGAAAGGGAAAACTATGGAAAGCAAACTCGGCTTGAATTTTGAGCTGGTCGACCGTGCCCGTGCCTCCGCTGCCAAGATCGCGGACGACACCCAGCACTTCATTGACCAGCACACCACCGTCACGGTGGAGCGCGCTGTTTGCCGTCTGCTGGGTATCGATGGCGTCAATGATATGGATGTCCCTCTGCCCAACGTGGTCGTTGACCACCTGATGGCCAACTCCCTGCTGCCCGCCGGCGCCGCATGGTGCATCGGCAACGCCATGGTGGAGACCGGCAAGGATCCCCAGGGCGTGGCGGAGGCTGTGAACAGCGGCGAGCTGGATCTGAGCAAGATCCCCGCCCACACCGACGCGGAGATCCGCGCGGCCATCACCCCCGTGGTGAACGCCACCATGGAGCGCATCAATAAGAACGTGGGCAAGCGCAACGCCTACCTGAAGGAGTGGGGCGATAAGGAAGGCCCGTACCTGTACATCATCGTGGCTACCGGCAATATCTACGAGGATATCACGCAGGCCAAGGCCGGCGCCAAGCAGGGCGCCGACATCATCGCCGTGATCCGCACCACCGGCCAGTCCCTGCTGGACTATGTGCCTTACGGCGCCACCACCGAGGGCTTCGGCGGCACCTACGCCACCCAGGAGAACTTCCGCCTCATGCGCGCCGCGCTGGACGAGGTGGGCGAGGAGCAGCACCGCTATATCCGGCTGTGCAACTACTGCTCCGGCCTGTGCATGCCCGAGATCGCCGCTATGGGCGCTCTGGAGCGTCTGGACGTGATGCTGAACGACGCTCTGTACGGCATCCTGTTCCGCGACATCAACATGCAGCGCACCATCGTGGATCAGTATTTCTCCCGCGTGATCAACGGCTACGCCGGCGTCATTATCAACACCGGTGAGGATAACTACCTGACCACCGACGATGCCATCACCGCGGCTCACACCGTGCTGGCCTCTCAGTTCATCAACGAGGCGTTCGCCAAGACCGCCGGTATGCGCGAGGAGCAGATGGGTCTGGGTCACGCCTTCGAGATGGATCCCGCCGTGGAGGACACCTTCCTGTATGAGCTGGCACAGGCACAGATGGCACGTGAGATTTTCCCCAACGCGCCCTTGAAGTACATGCCTCCCACCAAGTTCATGACCGGCAACATCTTCCGCGGTCACATTCAGGACGCCCTGTTCAACATGGTGACCATCCTGACCAACCAGAAGCTGTGCCTGCTGGGTATGATGACCGAGGCTATCCACACCCCGTTCATGTCCGACCGCGCGCTGTCCATCGAGAACGCGCAGTACATCTTCCGCACCATGAAGGATCTGGGCGACGAGCTGACCTACAAAGAGGGCGGCATCATCCGTACCCGCGCCAACGAGGTGCTGACCAAGGCCACCGACCTGCTGGCCGAGATCGAGAAGCTGGGTCTGTTCACCACCATCGAGAAGGGCATCTTCGCCGACGTGAAGCGCCCCAAGGATGGCGGCAAGGGCCTGGCCGGTGTTGTGATCAAGGACGACAAATACTTCAACCCGTTCATTGAAGTCATGAAAGGCAAGGTGGGAGCATGAGCAGCGGACTGTATAATACCCATAAGATCGATTTCGATACAACGCTGGATCTGACCCGCCTGAAGCCTTACGGCGATACCATGAACGACGGTAAGGTACAGACCAGCTTCACCCTGCCCATCAAGGATGATGAGCGCGGTGAGGAGGCTGCCCGCCAGATCGCCAAGAAGATGGGTCTTGAGGAGCCCAACGTGGCCTATCATACCGCGCTGGACAAGGAGTTCACCTTCTATGTGGTCTACGGCAGCTGCGTACACTCCGTGAACTACGAGGATATCCACGTCATCACCGTGGAGTCCGACGTGATGAGCATGGAGGACACCAACGAGTACATCCGTGAGCATATTGGCCGCAAGGTCGTGATGGTGGGTGCCTCCACCGGCACCGACGCCCACACCGTGGGTATCGACGCCATCATGAACCGCAAGGGCTTTGCCGGTCACTATGGTCTGGAGCGCTACGAGATGATCGAGGCGTACAACCTAGGCTCTCAGGTTCCCAACGAGGAGTTCATCAAGAAGGCGCTGGAGCTGCACGCCGACGTGCTGCTGGTCAGCCAGACCGTGACCCAGAAGGATGTTCACATCCAGAACCTGACCAACCTCATCGAGCTGCTGGAGGCCGAAGGTCTGCGCGACAAGTTCGTTGTCTGCTGCGGCGGTCCCCGTATCACCCATGAGTTGGCCAAGGAGCTGGGCTTTGACGCCGGCTTCGGCGCCGGCAAGTATGCCGACGACGTGGCGTCCTTCGCCGTGACCGAAATGGTCAAGCGCGGCATGAAGTAAAATGCAGCAACGACCACCGGGTCGGCCGGAGATGCCGGCTGGCTCGGTGGTCAATGCAACGAAATAAGTAGGAGGAACAGAAATGGCAAAGAAACCTGTATTGACTGCCAAGGAAGCGGCAGCCATGATCCCCGACGGCGCTACCATTATGTGCGGCGGCTTCCTGGCTTGCGGCCAGGCGCGTGCTATCGTCAAGGAGCTGGTGGCACGGGGCACCAAGGATCTGACCCTGATCGCCAACGATATGGGTCGTGCGACCGGCCCCATGGGTGAGGAGTTCTTCGGCATCGCCGAGCTGATCCACAACCATCAGGTCAAGCGCGTGATCGCCACCCACGTGGGCATGACCCCCGAGGTCGGCCAGCAGAACACCGAGGGTACGCTGGAGGTCAACCTGCTGCCCCAGGGCACCCTGGCTGAGTGCATCCGCGCCGGCGGCGCCGGTCTGGGCGGCGTGCTGACTCCCGTGGGCATCGATACGCTGGTGGAGGAGTCCCCCTTCTGCCTGGGTCGCCACACCGTGGACGGCAAGGATTATCTGCTGATGAAGCCCATCCACGCCGACTTCGCCCTGCTGGGCGCCTATAAGTGCGACGAGTACGGCAACTGCTGGTACAAGGGCACCATGCGCAACTTCAACGTTGTCATGGCCACCGCCGCTGACACCGTTATCGCTGAGTGCGAGTATATCGTTCCCGTGGGCGATATTGAGCCGGAGAACGTCCATACCTACGGTATGTGCGTGAACTACATCGTGGAAGGAGACAGAAAGTAATGGAAAAGTCTGAGATCAAGGGCTTTATTGCCAAGCGCTGCGCCAAAGAGCTGAAAGATGGCGACGTCGTGAATCTGGGCATCGGTCTGCCCACCCTGATCCCCCACTACCTGCCCGAGGGCGTGGAGCTGATCATCCACGCTGAGCTGGGTATCGTCTCCGCAGGCAAGGCACCCAAGGAGGGCGACGAGAACTACGATCCGTACCACGTTGTGGACGCGGGCGGCAGCCCTGCTTCCGTGGCCTACGGCGGCGGTTTCATCGATTCCGCCAGCAACTTCGGCCTGATCCGCGGCGGCCACGTGGACGCCTGCTTCCTGGGCGCGCTGGAGGTGGACGCCGAGGGCAATCTGGCCAACTGGATCATTCCCGGCAAGAAGATGCCCGGTATGGGCGGCGCCATGGATCTGTGCGTGGGCGCTAAGCACTGCATCGTTTGCATGGAGCACACCGCCAAGGGCAACCCCAAGATCTTCGAGAAGTGCCGTCTGCCCCTGACCGCCTCTCACTGCGTGAATAAGATCATCACCGAGATGTGCGTGTTCGAGGTCACCGAGAACGGCCTGCTGATGACCGAGATCAACCCCGAGTTCACTGTCGATCAGATCAAGGAAGCCACGGCCGCTCCCTTCGAGGTCGCCGTTGACCTCAAGAGCATGCTCGACTGAGTACAGGCTGAAGCACCCCTGCGGCAAAGCTGCAGGGGTGCTTTGCCGTATTTGCACGGTTCTTGTTCTGCTTTGTAGGGGCGGACAACTCTGTCCGCCCTGTATGACCGCCGCACCCTGTAGGGCGGGGCCCGTGTGCCCCGCCGTCACTGGCGTGGGAATCCGTCTCCCTTGTGCGGCGGGGTGAGGGCACCCCGCCCTAC
>DNFA01000069.1:0-192 GCA_003487665.1 Oscillibacter sp. | reverse complement strand
GAGGGCACCCCGCCCTACGGCACAACGTCCCATCGCAAATACGGGTGGAAAAAATTGCCAAATCCGCCATTTTGCACAAATTTCGCGCCGAATGTTGGCTGATGTGCCGAAATTCAGAAAATTGCGTGAAATCACTTGCAAACGACATGCAGCGGTGGTACACTTACACTATACATCGTAAATATACTATAT
>DNFA01000074.1:3664-6087 GCA_003487665.1 Oscillibacter sp. | reverse complement strand
GCGGTGCTGGTGCAGAATATCGCCGTGGGGGATGATATCACCGTGGCGATCTGGGAGTGCATGGGCTACACGGTACTGCTGTGCTACACCCTGTTCAAGACCGGCAGCCTTGCAAAAAGCCTGTTCGGGGCGCATTAAAGGAGGTATCAATTTTGGCATACGTAACGGTCCCGAAGGACCTGACAAAAATCAAAAGCAAGATGCTGTTCGGCTTGACGAAGCGGCAGCTTGTGTGTTTCGGATCGGCGGCGCTTGTGGGAGTGCCGCTTTTCTTTTTGAGCAAGGGCAGTATGGGTACGACCTCGGCGGCGCTGTGCATGATCCTTGTTATGCTCCCGTTCTTCCTGTTCGCCCTCTATGAGAAAAACGGACAAACGCTGGAAGTGATCCTGGGGCACCTAATCCAATGCAAATTCATCCGTCCGAAGCGGCGCATCTATCAGACCAACAACGCCTATTCCGCCCTGGTGCGGCAGGCAAAACTGGAAAAGGAGGTACGGGCGATTGCTGAAAAGAGCGGCAAAACCGGAAAACGCGCAGCCCGCCGCAAAGCGTAAGCTCACGCGGGCAGAGCGAAAACAAATTGAAACCATCATCCGGCAGGCGAAGGGCGACGGCAAGCCCCATACCGTGCAGGACAGCATCCCATTTCGGAACCTGTACCCGGACGGCCTGTGCAGGCTGGACGACCGGCTTTTCTCCAAGACCATAGTCTATGAGGACGTCAACTACCGTCTGGCGGGGCCGGACGACCAGAGGGATATCTTTGAACGCCTCTGCGACTTCTATAACGGCTATGATCCCTCCATCGGCGTGCAAATGACACTGAGCAGCCGCCATGAGGACAAGAACGGAAACCTGTTCGGCATGGACGCCCAGGGCGACGCGCTGGACGATATGCGCATGGAGGCCTCCGGCATCCTGCAAATGCAGTATGAGCGCGGCAACAATGGCTTCGTGAAAAGCAAGTATGTCACGCTGACCATCGAGGCGGAAAATCTTCCGGCGGCGCGGGCAAGGTTTTCCCGGATTGAGGCAGACACCCTGAACCGCTTCAAGGTCATGGGCGCGGGCGCAAGGGTGCTGGACGGCAAAGAGCGGCTGGCGCTGCTGCATGGTCTTCTCCATCCGGAGGGCGGACAATTCGCCTTTGAATGGGACTGGCTCCCGGCAAGCGGCCTGTCCGTCAAGGACTTTATCGCGCCTTCTTCCTTCGAGTTTGGCGAGACGCGGCGTTTCCGCATAGGAGAAATGTACGGTGCGGTGTCCTTCTTGCAGATATTGGCCCCGGAAATTCAGGACCGCATCCTCACGGATTTCATGGATGTGGAGGGAAACCTTCTCGTCACCATGCACGTCCGCGGCATCAACCAGAACGAGGCCATCAAGATGGTCAAGCGCAAGATCACCGATCTGGACGCCATGAAGATCCAGGAGCAGAAGAAGGCCGCACGCAGCGGCTACGATCTGGATATTCTCCCCTCCGACCTCTCCACCTACGGCGGCGCGGCGAAAAATCTCTTGCAGGATTTGCAGAGCCGCAACGAGCGAATGTTCAATATGACCTTCCTTATGCTGCATCTGGCGCCCACGAAGCAAAAGCTGGAGATCGCCGTTTCGCAGTCGGCCAGCGTCGCCCAGACCCATAACTGCATCCTGACCCGGCTGGACTTCCAGCAGGAGGATGGCCTTGTGTCCTCGCTGCCGCTGGGCCTTAACCGTATCAGGATCGAGCGCAGCCTCACCACCTCGGCGCTGGCGGTATTCGTGCCCTTTGTGACCCAGGAGCTTTTCATGGGCGGCGCCGCCATGTATTACGGGCTCAACGCCCTGTCCGGCAACATGATCCTGCTGGACCGCAAGCAGTCCCGATGCCCCAATGGCCTTGTGTTCGGCACGCCGGGCAGCGGCAAGTCCATGAGCTGTAAGCGGGAGATCACCTATGTCATGCTGACCACGAAGGATAACGTCATCATCTGCGACCCGGAGGATGAATATTCCCCGCTGGTGAACCGGCTGGGCGGTCAGGTGATCCGGCTCTCTCCCAATAGCCGCGACTATGTGAATCCCCTGGATATCAACCTCAATTACAGCGAGGAAGAAAACCCGCTGGCGCTGAAAAGTGATTTCGTGCTGTCCTTCTGTGAGCTTATCATGGGCAGCAAGACAGGGCTGGAGGCCATCGAGAAAACCGTCATCGACCGTGCCGTGCAGAAGATCTATCAGCCGTACTTCGCGGACCCCCGGCCGGAGAATATGCCGATCCTCTCCGACCTCATGGCAGCCCTCACCGCCCAGCATATCCCGGAGGCGGACCGTGTGGCCCAGGCGCTGGACCTGTATGTAAACGGCTCTCTCAACTTCTTCAACCACCGCACCACCGTGGATATCCGCAACCGCCTTGTCTGCTTCGATATCAAGGG
>DNFA01000074.1:1890-3489 GCA_003487665.1 Oscillibacter sp. | reverse complement strand
GGCAAGAATCTGAAAAAGCCGGGGATGCTCATTGTCCAGGACGCGGTGTGGAACACCGTCACGGTGAACCGCTCCATTGGACGGGCCACCTGGTATTTTGTGGACGAATTTCATCTGCTCTTGAAGGAGGAGCAGACGGCGGCATACAGCGCCGAGATCTGGAAGCGTTTCAGAAAGTGGGGCGGCGTCCCGACCGGGGCGACACAGAACCCCAAAGACCTGCTTTCCTCGCCGGAGATCGAAAACATTCTGGAAAACAGTGATTTTATCTATCTGCTGAACCTCTCCGCGGGCGACCGCAAGCTGATGACGGAGCGGCTGAACATCTCCGCCGAGCAGCTTGCCTATGTGACCAACGCGGACCCCGGCAGCGGCCTTCTGTTCTTTCAAAATGTGATCCTGCCCTTCAAGGACGAGTTCCCGAAGGATACGGAGCTATACCGGCTTCTCACGACAAAGCCCAGCGAGGTTTCCCACGACGGGCAAACCGGATAAGGAAAGGATGGGACAAGATATGAAATATGTGATCGACAGCAAGGTATATGAAAACCATATCAATGATGAGGTACATCTGTACGGCCTACTGCATCAGCTTGCGTTCCTCGCCGAAAAGGCGAAGGACGAAAAGGATCTGGAAAACCTGGTCGAGACGGCAAAGCGCTACGGCGAGATCGCGGAGGAAAAGTTCGCCGCCTGGCGTATCCCTGGCCGCTATCTGGTGTTTGGGGACAGGAAGGACCTTGCGGAGCTGAAGGCGGCGGAGCTCACACCGCTGACCGCCGTGCTGAAAGAGCACGACGCAAAAATCAGGGAAAAGCAGCGCGCCGCCACCGCCCACGATCCCGCCTACATCATCTCCGGCGGCGCCTTCCGTATGCTGGCGGGCGATCTCTTTGACCTGCTGGCACAGTACAGCTTTCTCCGCAACCGTGTTGTAGAAGTGAAAACGGAGCGGCAGCTTGCGCGGCTGCAAAAGAATCTCTCCGGCGAGAATCCGCGCATCCGAAGGATGTACCGCAGGTGGGGCTTTGCGGAGGATCAGGGTGTCACCTGCTATGACATTCTGGAGGCAACGCTGCGGCGCAGGCACCTGACACCGTATGACCCGGAGGAAGCGGCGGAGGACGGCATCGGCTGCGGCCGCTGCTGCACCCTCTGCGGGAATCATTCCTGCGAGGATGACTATGACTGAGCTGACCCATGTGAGCCTGTTTTCCGGCATCGGCGGGCTTGATCTGGCGGCGGAGGCGGCGGGCTTCCGCACCGTCTGTCAATGCGAGTGGGCGGACTACCCCTATTCCGTTCTGGAAAAGCATTGGCCGGATGTGCCGAAGTTCCGGGACATCACCACATTCACGAAGGAGGCGTTTTTTGAGAAAACAGGACTTGAAACCGTCACCATCCTCTCCGGCGGATTCCCGTGCCAGCCCTTCTCCACCGCCGGAAAGCGGCGGGGCTTTGCGGATGAACGCTACCTGTGGCCGGAGATGTGCCGCATTATTGCCGAGCTGCGGCCCCGTTGGGTGCTTGGGGAAAATGTTGCTGGCTTCATCAATATGGGGCTCGACAAAACGATTTTTGACCTGGCAAAAGCGGGAT
>DNFA01000074.1:0-1586 GCA_003487665.1 Oscillibacter sp. | reverse complement strand
GCTGCCAACCTGGATGTGTTCCTGTCGGACAATGGGATATTCCGCAAACGGAACAAGGACGGGTCGATCTGGAGCCTGTCCCTATCAGCGGCGGTGTTCTACCTGACCCCGGCGGCGTCGGAGGGCTACCGTTCCACCCTGAAACCGGCGGCCTTCCGGGACAAATCCCCGTCCTCCAACCTGTCGGCTCAGGTGATCCGGCAGGAGCAGCCCCTTTCCGAGAGGGCGGCGCTGAACCCGGACTGGGTGGAATGGCTTATGGGATTCCCCAAAAAATGGACGGACGCATCCTATGGCGTACCGAGCCCGAAGGAGTCCCCCGAATGACCGAGGACACCGACAACCGGGCGCTGCGGCTGAAAACCCTGGGGAATGCGGTCTGCCCGCCCCAGGCATACCCCATTTTCAAATATATCTCTATGATCGAGACGGGCGAGTGCGCCAGCATTTGCCCCTACGGAAAGGCAGGTGGTGAAACATGAAGGAGTGGAAAGCCGCTGAGAAGGAAACGCAGAAGATGACCCGTGACGGAGCCATTTCCGTCAACATGGTCACAGGCGAGGCAAGCCGGGTATCCGACCGTGCGCTGGAGCAGAACTATTCTCCCTCCGGCGATTCCGCGGCGTTTGTTCACAGCGCGGCGGAGCGATTAGATGACCGGCGTATCCATAAAAGCGAAAAGAAAAAGCGTCGGAAACGGCGCAGGTCCTACCGGGAGGGTACGGCGGCAAATAGCCGCCCATCCTCCCGTTTGCAATTCACCGAGGAGGAACGCGCCGCGCCGGAGCTGCAAAAGGCGATCCGCAAGTCCGACAAGGCGGCGGACAAGCTGGACGCGGCACGGGCCGCTGTTCCCGAAAAACAGCCCTCTTTCCATCAGCCGGTGAATCCGCTGGCGCGGCCGTTACAGGAGATCGGCCACGCCGCCCATGCGAAGGTGCATGAGGTGGAGCAGGAAAATGTTGGCGTGGAGGCGGGGCACCTGACGGAGCGCGGCATGGAAAAGGCTGTCCGCTACGGAAACCGCAAACTCCAAAACTGGCAGACAGACCGCAAGCTGGAACCCTGGCGGGAGGTATCCAGCGCAGAGCAGGCGGCGGGCCAGGCCAATGCGGAGGCGCTGTACCAAAAGGCTTTGCGGGAGAATCCGCAGCTTGCAGCCAGCAATCCTATTTCCCGGATGTGGCAGAAAAAGAAGCTACAAAAACAGTATGCCGCCGCATACCGGGCGGCGCATAGCGCCGGGGACGCGGCAGCAGCGGCGCAGACAGCATCGAAGGGCGCGAGGAAAAGCGCGGACGCGGCGAAGAAGGCCGGAGAGTTTGTTTCCAAACACAAAAAGGCGTTTCTGCTTGTGGGTGGGATCGGCCTGCTGCTGGTCATGCTGCTGGGGCTGCTGCAATCCTGTTCCTCCATCTTCGGCGGAGGCGTGTCCAACATCGTTGCGTCCTCCTATCTCTCGGAGGATGCGGACCTGCTGGCGGCAGAGGCCGCCTACTGCGCGATGGAGGATGAATTGCGGGAATATCTGGACACCTATGAGCAGACCCACGATTATGACGAATACCATTTTGATCTGGACGAGA
>DNFA01000065.1 GCA_003487665.1 Oscillibacter sp. | reverse complement strand
GGCGGTGCGCCGCAGTCCGCCCTCTGCGCCGCGCCGTGCCCCGGCAGCGCCAGTGCCAGCGCCAGCGCCGCCGCGCACAGGCAGGCGGCCAGGCCGCCCCAGCGCAGCGCTGCGCTCCCGCGGGGCAGGGGACGCTGGGCTTCCTCAAGCAGGTCGTCATCAATGGACGCCTGCCAGCGCTTTATTTCTTCTTCGCGGTTCACAGCATCCCCTCCTTTTCCAAAGCTGTCCGCAGCCGCTGCCGCGTGCGGAACAGGGAGGATTTTACCTTTTCCTCCCCGGCGCCGCAGCTGTCGGCGATCTCGCGGATGCTCTCGCCGTACCAGTAACGGCGGATGAAATATGTCCGGCTCTGCCGGGTGAGCTTGCGCAGGAAGCCGTTGAGCACCCGGCGGAAATCCGCCTGCTCCAGCGCCAGCACCGCGCTGTCCTCGGTGGACAGGCAGCCCTCCAGCTCCTCGAAGGCCACCGTCAGGTCGCTGCGGCGCTGGGCTGCCCGGTTGTAGTCGCACTTATCCAGCGCCACCCGGCGGGTGACGGTGATGATGTACGCCGCCAGCGAGCGGGGTCGTTCCGGCGGTATGGCGTTCCACAGGCGGAGCCACACGTCGCTGACGCACTCCTCCGCGTCCCTGCGGTCGGGCAGGATATGTCCGGCGGCGGCCAGACAGCGTTTTTCGTATTTTTCCTGTACGGCGGTGATGGCCTCTGGGTCACGGCGGAAAAATCCGTCTATGATCTGGGCGTCCTCCATAGGGCACTCCCCTTTCCGTGTATCTGCCCGGACATCATACCACACGGAAAGAGAAAGCGCCATAGGGAATCAGAATTTTGCCAGAAATGCGTCGGGCACGGTGCAGCCCTCCGGCAGCACCTCCAGCACCACGTAGTTGCCGTTGACGCTGACGGTGGCGTTATTCTTCCACATGCCGGCCTCCTCGGGATAGGTGGTGTCGTTGGCCATGCTGTCCACGCGAGCCTGGAAGCTCTGGCGGACGATCTCGGCGTCGGCGGCGCTCTCCGCCTCCACCATAGACACCTCGCAGGAGGTGGCGGTGGGCGAGATGAAGAACACGCTCTGCTTCAGCTTGGCGTTCTCAAGACCGGGGTAGTAGCTGTTCAGGATCTCCACGGCTGTCTCCTCCAGCAGCACGGGGGCGTTGTCGCCCAGCTCGTCCTGCACCTGCTTGATGGCGGCATCGTACTCCGCCCGCAGATCCACGGACTGACCGTCGGTCTGCGTCTGGTCGTCCTTCGTCTCGCCGCCGCTGTTGTCCTCCTTCTGGCCGCAGGCCACCAAAGCCAGCGCCATCACCAGCGCCAGCAGCAATGCAAATGTCTTTTTCATGATGTAAACACTCCTTTCGGGCGGTCAAACGCCGCTCTCTGCCTATACTGACGGCGGAGAGCGGCGTTTCGTTGCGTATTCCGTTATCTCTCGTGGGGCTTCGGGTCGTTCCAGCCCTCCGGGAAGTTCTCCAGCACCCACCGGCGGGCGTGGTCGATGAACACCTGCGTGGAGTGGGACAGGGCGTTTTTGTCCTTGACGCATATTCCGATATCCCGGTGGAACCGCCTGGGCAGGGTGCTGCTGGCCAGCGGATAGGCGCACTTGTAGAGCATCAGCTCCTCCATGATGCTGATGCCCAGCCCGCCGGACACCATGGCCAGAATGGTCTGATCCTGCTGCACGGTGTACTGGATGCGGGGGTGGGCGCCGTAGTGGTCGAACACGGCCTGTATCTCGTAGTCGTCGCCCTCGTCCAGCAGGATCAGCGGGTATTTCTCCAGCGCCTCCGGCGGGAAGGGGTCGCGCCCGGCCAGGGGATGGTCGCAGGGCATGATGACCTTCCACTGATCCCGCTGCAAAAGCCAGCAGTCCAGGTATTTCTCCGCCGGGGTGGGCAGGGAGATGAAGCCGCAGTCCGCCTGCCCGTGGAGCACCCAGTCGGATATCTCGTTGTTGAAGTTGGAGGGCAGCAGCTCGAATTCAATGCGGGGATACTGCTCCTGAAACGTCTTGAGCATGCCCGGCAGCCATTTTTCCGACACGCTGGTGAACGTGGCCACCCGCACAAGGCCGGTGTCCAGCCCCCGCAGGTCGGCGGCGTGCTGCTCCAGCCGGTGCTGGGTGGCGCACATCTCCTGGAAATACGGTGTCAGGGCGCGGCCGTCCGCCGTAGGGGTCACGCCGCCGTGACTGCGCACCAGCAGCGTCACGCCCAGCTCCTGCTCCAGCGCGCCGATGGCGTGGCTGACGCCGGACTGGGTGAAGTTCAGCGCCCGCGCCGCCGCCGTAAAGCTGCCCAGCTCCACGGTTTTGAGGAATATCTGATACTTGCCTATGCTCATGGGCGGCACCTCCCGATCTCTTTGCGTCCATTGTACCACGACCCGCACTCGTATGCAAAGAAAATTTCATGGTTTCGATAAAAATCATTCGTTTTACAAATTGCACATCCTATGCTATATTAAAAACACGTTAAGGAACCCATCAGAAAGGAGGCGCTGAACATGGGTCTGAACATTTTGCTGGCTGGTCTGGCGGTTCTGCTGGTGGTCGTTGGCATCGTCAGCAAGGTCACGGATAAGTGATCTTTTTCTCCGGTTTTCTCCCTATCCCCCTCTCAAAATTGGACAAAGAGGCGGCGTACCCCCCCTGCGCCGCCGAAAAGAAAAACGCCGCTTTCCAGCGGCGTTTTTCTTTTTATCACCGGCACAGGAAGCTGTACCAGCCCTCGCTCTGGCGCTGTTCGATCACGTCCCAGCCGTCGGCCTTCAGCTTGTCCAGCACCTCCTGCGCCCGGTCGTCGATGATGCCGGAGCACAGGAACAGGCCGCCGGGCTTCAGGAAGCCCCGCACGCTGCCGGACAGACCCATGATCACGTCCGCCACGATGTTGGCCACCACGATATCGTAGCCGCCGCCCATCTCCCGCCGCAGCGCGTCGTCGGTGAGCACATTGCCCCACCGCACGGTGTAGCGTGTCCGGTCGATGTCGTTCAGCGCGGCGTTCTCATAGGCCACGTCTACGCACTTCTCGTCGATGTCGCAGGCGAAGGCGTACTCCGCGCCAAGCCGCAGCGCCGCGATGGACAGGATGCCGCTGCCGCAGCCCAGATCCAGCACCCGCTCGCCGCCGTGGATGTGGGTGTCCAGCGCCTGTAAGCACAGGCGCGTGGTGGCGTGGCTGCCGGTGCCGAAGGTCAGGCCGGGGTTCAGAACCAGCTTGACCCGCTCCGGGTCGGCGGCCTCCTCCCACTCCGGCACCACCAGCAGGCGGCTGCCGATCTCCATGGGCTTGTAGAACTGCTTCCAGTTGTTCTCCCAGTCCTCGTCCGCCGCGTCCTCCATGGTCAGCAGCATCGGCGCGTACTCCGGGTGCTCCTTTTTCAGCGCGGACATGGCCATGCGCACGGCGGCAACCGTGCCGTAGGCCGCCTCGTTCCGCTCCAGATAGAACGTTACCCGGCACACGCCCTTTTTCTGCTCCAGCAGCTCCTCGTCCACATAGTCCCAGTACTGCCGGTTGTTCTCCAGAAAGCTCTGAAAGTCCGCCTCATCGTCGATGATGAGGCCGGTGACGCCCTGCTGCTCCAGCATATCCGTCACCGCGTCCAGCCCTGCGTGGCTCGTGTCAATGTTCAGCTCCAGCCATTCCATGCCGCGCCCTCCTGCGTCGTTGTTATCTCTGGGTGCCCACGAAGAACAGACCCATGGTGTTCGGCCCCGTGTGGCTGCCGATCACCGGCCCGATGTAGTTGATATAGACCTCCTTCACGCCGTAGCGGGCCTTCATCTCCTCGGCCACGGCGCGGGCCTCCACCTCGCAGTCGGCGTGGCAGATGAACATCACCTGCTCGCTGGGCTCGATGCCCAGCTCCGCGATCTTGTCGATCAGCGCCTTCAGGCTGGCCTTGCGGCCGCGCACCTTGCTGACGGGCACCAGCTTGCCCTCGTCGGAGGTGTGCATCACCGGCTTGATGGACAGCATGGAGCCGAAAAACGCGGCGCCGGCGCTGAGCCGCCCGCCCATCTTCAGATAGTTCAGGTCGTCCACGGTGAACCAGTGGTCGATGTGCAGCTTGTTGTCCTCCACCCACTGCACCAGCTCCTGGGCGGACAGACCCTCCTGCTTCTTGTGCGCCGCCAGATACAGCAGCAGCCCCTGACCCAGCGAGGCGGACAGGGAGTCCACCACATAGATGTTGGCGTCCGGGAACTCCTCCTTCATGTCCTGGGCGGCGATGCACGCGCTCTGGTACGTGGTGGACAGGGCGCTGGAGAAGTTGATGCTCACGATGTCCTTGCCCTCGGCCAGAATGGGGCGCATGGCCTCCTGAAACTGTCCCACGTTGGCGGCGGAGGTGGTGGCCAGCACGCCGCTGCGGATCTTGCCGTAGAAATCCTCAAAGCTGATGGCGCTGCCGTCCAGCATATTGGGATAGTCGTGCCCGTCGATGTGTACCGTCAGGGGCACCACCGTCAGACCCAGCTCCTTGGCCATGTGGTCGGTCAGGTCGCAGCAGCTGTCGGTCATAATAACGTATTCGCGCATAATAGAACCTCCTTGGAAGTGATTTTCCCCGTTATCATATCACGGAACAGGGCACAAGAAAAGAGCCAAATGGAAAATAATATGAGATATTAGCAGAAATATACGTCCGTATTGCCTATTTCCCCACGCAGAACCGGGAGAAGATCGTCTCCACCAGATCGTCCCGCACCCGCTTGCCGTTCAGCTCGCCCAGCGCCTCCAACGCCGCCTCGCAGTCGGTGAGCACCACGTCCGCCGTCATGCCGATGCGCAGGGCGCTCCGGGCCTCCGCCACGGCGCTGAGGGCGCGGTTGGCGGCGTCCGCCTGCCGCGCGTTGGTCAGCAGTGCGCCGCCCACCGTCTCGCCCGCCGGGAACTGGGCAGCGATGGCCTCTGCCAGCGCGTCCAGCCCCTCGCCGGTGGCGGCGGAGACGGACAGCACGTTGTCGAACCGGTCGGCCAGCGCCCCCACATCCAGCCGCCGGGGAAGATCGCTCTTGTTCACGGCCACGATCAGGTGGGGCGCGGCCTCCGCCAGCGCCATGGCCTCCTCGTCCTCCGCCGTCAGCGACCGGGAGCCGTCCAGCACCAGCACCGCCAGCGATGCCCGCTTCGCCGCTTCGCGGCTGCGCTCCACGCCCAGCACCTCCACCGCGTCGCCGCCGGAGCGAATGCCCGCCGTGTCGATGAGCCGCAGCAGCACGCCGCCCACGCTGACCTTCTCCTCCACCGTGTCCCGGGTGGTGCCGGCGATATCGGTGACGATGGCACGGTCGTAGCCCAGCAGGGCGTTCAGCAGGGAGGACTTCCCGGCGTTGGGCTTGCCCAGCAGCACCGTGGGCACGCCCAGCTTCATCAGCCGCCCGCGGGAGAAGCCCGCCACCAGCGTCTCCAGATCGTTCTGCGCGGCGCGCAGGGTGTCCAGCATCTGCTCGCGCTGCACGTCCTCGATGTCCTCGTCCGGATAGTCCACCACCGCATAGAACCGGGCGGCCATATCCATCAGACCGTCGTAAATGCGCGCCACTGTCCGGCTCAGTGCGCCGTCCAGCTGGCACACGGCGTTGTGCGCCTGCTCCGCCGTCTCCGCGTCGATGAGATCCACCACGCTCTCCGCCTGAATGAGATCCAACCGGCCGTTGAGGAACGCCCGCTTGGTGAACTCTCCGGCGCCGGCTTGCCGGCAGCCGGCGGCCAGCAGCGCCCGCAGTCCCGCGTCCAGCACGATGGGGCTGCCGTGGCAGTGCAGCTCGGCGCAGTCCTCGCCCGTGTAGCTGTGGGGCGCGGGGAAGCGCACGCACAGCACGTTGTCGATGACCTGCCCCGTCTCGTCCAGCAGGTCGCCCAGCACCATGGCGCGGGGACTCTGCTGGGCGGCGGGCTTGCCGTTCCCGGCACGGAACACCGCGTCCAGCGCGGCGCACACACCGTCTCCGCTGAGCCGCAGGATCCCGATGGCACAGGGCTGCTGCCCTGTGGCGATGGCGGCGATAGTCTCGGACATATAGCGTCCCTCCTTGGGAAGTGATTTTTTCTCAGTATACCACGCAGCGGCGGAAAAGGAAAGATTTACGAAATGTTCTTTCCTTTTCCGCCGGAAGTTGCTATACTTCTATACGGAACTACCCGAAAAGGAGATATGCGTATGAAACGACTGCTGCGCCTGACGGCGCTGGCGCTGGGGCTGACGCTTTTGCTGTCCGCCTGCGGCCATAAGAATACGGAGCCGGAGCGGAAGGACGCCGCCACCCAGACGGTGCCGGTGGAGGGCATCACCGGCCTGACCCTGTGCGACGGCGACGTGACGCTGCGCTTTGAGAAGGACGAGGAGGGTAACTGGATCTGGCACGACGACCCCACCTTCCCGCTGGAGCAGAGCGCTATGGACGAGCTGCTGGCGCTGCCCGCGGCGCTGGACGGCGGCGAGACTGTGACCGACGGGCAGGAGCTGTCCGTCTACGGGCTGGAAACGCCCGCCAAATACATCACCGTCACCGCCGACGGCGCGGATACCACCTACTATGTGGGCGAGGAGACTACCGACGGCCGCTGGTACGTCCTCACGCCGGACGGCCGGGTGCTGTACGCCTCTGCCGAGAGCAAGGCGCTGCTCAGCCGCAGCATCTACGATATGGCGGTGCTGCCGCAGCTGCCGGTGATCGCGCCGGAGCAGGTGGTCAGCGTCACCATCCTGACGCCGGAGCGCACCGTGGCGTTCCTCACCGATGAAGACGGCGTCCGCCGCAGCGCCAACCGGGACGTCACCGCCCAGACCGCCGCGCTGGTGGAGGAGTTGGGCGCACTGACCGTCACCGCCTGCGTGGACTATCACCCGGCGGAGGGCGCCGCCGCCGTGTGCGGGCTGGATGAGCGCGCCTTGACGCTGGCCATGAATTATCTCTCCGATACCGGCGCGGACAAGGCGCTGACGCTGGCCGTGGGTCTGCCCACCGGCGACGGCGGCCGCTATGTGACGCTGGACGGCGAGACGACCATCTACCGCATGGAGGAGGCATCTCTGGCGCAGCTGCTGACCATCGCGGAGACGGGGCTGTAAGGCCGCGCCGTAAACTCACATCAACAAAGGAGGCGCGCCATGCGCATACTCATCGTGGAGGACGAAAAGCGGCTGGCCGGTACCCTGCAGGAGCTGCTGCACCGGCAGGGCTACACCGCCGACGTGTGTTATGACGGCATATCCGGGCTGGACAATGCCCGCAGCGATATTTACGACCTGCTGGTACTGGACGCCATGCTGCCCGGCATGGACGGCTTCACGCTCCTGCGGCAGCTGCGGCAGGGCGGCAGCCGCCTGCCGGTGCTGATGCTCACCGCCCGCAGCGAGCTGAACGACCGCGTCCGCGGTCTGGACGCCGGAGCCGACTACTACTTGACCAAGCCCTTCGAGCCGGAGGAGCTGCTGGCCTGCATCCGGTCGCTGCTGCGCCGGGGCGGGGAGGACGTGTCCGCCGACCCGGATACCACCGTATTCGGCGACCTGACGCTGCACATGGGTACGTTCCTGCTGGAGTGCGGCGGACGCAGCGTCCGCCTCAGCCGCCGGGAGTACGACCTGATGGAGCTGCTGATGAAAAACGGCAGCCAGATCGTCTCCAAGGAGCAGCTGATCCTCAAGGTCTGGGGCTACGACTCCGCCGCCGAGGACAACAACGTGGAGGTCTATATCTCCTTCCTGCGCCGCAAGCTGACGCACCTGCAATCCGCCGTCCGCATCAAGACGCTGCGGATGGTGGGCTACTGCCTGGAGGTGGAGGCATGATCCGCCATCTCCGCTGGAAGGTGGTGGCCACCAACATGCTGCTGATCTCGCTGGTGCTGCTGGCGGTGTTCGCCGCCGTGTTCTTCATCTCCCGGGACAACTACCGGAAGAACGTGCAGCAGCAGCTGTATCAGGCGCTGGAGCAGGGGGACTACGGCATCAGCCAGCCGGGGGTGGACAGCATCCCCTGCTTCGTGGCGGAGGTCTACGGCAGCGGCACCGTCCGCGTGGCGGGCAACAGCTACTATGACCTCAGCGACGAGACGCGGCTGGCGGACATCGTCACCGCCGCCCTGCACCGGACGGCGGATTCCGGCACGCTGGACGAATACCACCTGCGCTACCTGCGGCAGACGGGCTATGCCACCACCGCCATCGCCTTTACCGATACCTATCTGGAATACACGTCCCTGCGGACGCTGCTGAGCGCCTGCTCGCTGGTGGGAAGCGTGGCGCTGGTGGTGCTGTTCCTGTGCAGCTATCTGCTGTCCGGCGTGGTGACAAAGCCGGTGGGAGCGGCGTGGGCGCAGCAGGAGCAATTCCTGTCCGACGCCAGCCACGAGCTGAAAACGCCCCTGACGGTGATCCTGTCCTCGGCGGATCTGCTGCGGCGCAGCGCCGCGCCGGAGCAGGAGGCGTATATCGACAACATTCAGGCGGAGAGCCGCCGCATGCGCTCGCTGGTGGAGGACATGCTCACCCTGTTCCGCGCCCAGAAGAGCGCGGGCACCCTGCCGGATACCACGGCGGACGTGTCCGAGATGGCTGTTACCGCCGCCTTGCGGTTCGAGCCGGTGGCCTTTGAAGCCGGGCATCTGCTGGAATACGACATCACCCCCGGCCTGTCCGCCCGGGGCGACGGCGCCAGGCTGGGACAGGCGCTGGCGGTGCTGCTGGACAACGCCGTGAAATACGCCGCGCCCGGCACGCCCATCCAACTGGACGCCGTGCGGCAGGGCAGCCGCGCCGTGCTCACTGTGACGAACCGGGGCGAGGACATCCCGGCGGACAAGCTGCCCCACATCTTCGACCGCTTTTACCGCGCCGATGAGGCCCGCACCGACGGCAGCAGCTTCGGCCTGGGACTGGCCATCGCCAAGGCCATCGTGGACGCCCACCGGGGCACGATCCGCTGCGAAAGCGGCGGAGGCGTCACCCGGTTTATCATCTCCCTGCCGCTGGCGGCGGGAAAACAGGAAAGAGGCACCGACCATGTTTGATATTCTTATCCGGGGCGGCTCTGTGGCGGACGGCACAGGCCGCCCGGCCTTTGCCGCCGATGTCGCCCTGTCCGGCGGGAGGATCGCCGCCGTGGGCGACCTGCGGGGCGCAGATGCCGCGCAGGTGTGGGACGCGTCCGGCAAGACCGTCACCCCCGGCTTTATCGACATCCACCGCCACGCGGACGCGGCGCTGCTGCGCCCCGGCTTCGGCGCGGCGGAGCTGTGTCAGGGGCTGACCACCATCGTCAACGGCAACTGCGGTCTCAGCGCCGCGCCCTTCGGCGGGGCGCATGGGGACGCCATCCGGGACTATCTGCGTCCCATCACCGGCGCCATCCCGCCGGAGCTGGTGACGGACACGCTGGCGGGCTATTTCGCCTGCCTGCCCGCTCTGCCGGTGAACGTGGGCATGCTGGCCGGCGCCGGCGTCCTCCGGGCAGACGTGGCCGGGTACGAGCTGGAGCACTTGGCCGACGGGCACTACCGCGCCCTGCACCGGCAGCTGGAGCGGGCGCTGGCCGACGGCGCGCTGGGCGTGTCGCTGGGTCTGGGCTACGCCCCGGAGTGCTTCTATACCACCCGCGAGCTGATCCGCGCGCTGGAACCCCTGGCGGGGCAGAACATCCCTCTGACCGTCCACATGCGGCAGGAGGGCGGCGGCGTGTGCCAGTCCGTGGAGGAGATGCTCCTTGTGGCGCGGGAGCTGCGCATCCCCCTGCACATCAGCCATCTGAAGGCCATGGGGCGGGACAACTGGGGCAAAAAGATCCCGCAGGCGCTGTCCATGCTGCAAAGGGCCAAGGACGAGGGCATGGACGTGGGCTGCGACGTGTACCCCTACACCGCCGGCTCCACCCAGCTGCTGCACATTCTGCCGCCGGAGTTTCTGGAGGGCGGCATGGACGCGGTGGTGCGCCGCTTGGCTGACCCCGCCCAGCGGCAGACGCTGGCGCACCGCATCGAAACCGGCGACGGCTTCGACGACATCGCAAAGCTGGCCGGCTGGGACGGCATCTTCCTCAGCAGCATCCACTGTCCGGAGGACGAGCAATTTCTGGGCAAGAGCATTGCGGAGGAGGCCGCCATGGAGCACAAGTCTCCGCTGGACAGCTGCTGCGACCTGCTGATCCGGGAACACTGTCAGGTGACCATGATCGACTTCATGGCCGCGGAGGAGGACATTGCCGCCATTCTGCGCAGCCCTCTCAGCTGCCTGATCTCCGATGCCACCTACCCCACCGAGGGTATGTTCCATCCCCGGGTGTACGGCAGCTGCGCGCGGCTTTTGCAGCACTTCGTGAGGGAGAAGGGCGTTCTCTCTCTGGAGGAGGGCATCCGCAAGCTGACGCTGGAGCCGGCGCGGGCGCTGCGTCTGCCCGGCAAGGGCGTTATCGCTGTGGGCGCGGACGCCGATCTGTGCGTGTTCGACCCGGCGGTGCTTTCCGAGCGGGGCACCTACCAACAGCCCTGCCGGACGGCGGAGGGCATGACCGCCGTGTTCGTGGGCGGGCAATTGGCTGTGGAGAACGGCCGACCCACCGGCGTAAAGAACGGACGCATTATCCGAAGATAGCAAACAGCCCTGCGGCATCGCCGCAGGGCTGTTCGTTATTTTTCGCTGCTTGCGGATACGTTGGCGATGAACACGCACACCAGAATGACGGCCACGCCCAGTATCTGCCACAGGCTGAAGGGCTCCTTCAGCAGGATCACGCCCGCCAGCACCGACACCACCGTGGTCACGTTGGAAAACAGGGAGGACTCCGACACCGTCAGGTGGCTGTTGGCGAAGTTCAGCAGGCCGTAGGCCACGCCGGAGGACAGCACGCCCAGATACACCACCGCCAGCCAGAACTGACCGCTCTGCGCCGGTACGGTGATCAGCTCACTGTGCAGACCGCCGGTCTGGAACAGCGCCGCCGGGATAAACGCCGCCATGCCCACCAGGAACATCACATACGTCATCTCAAAGGGTGTGAACACCTTGGCGGCGCTGTGGCTGATGCCGTAATACACCGTGTCGCTGAGCATGGTCAGAAGCAGGAACAGCAGTCCCAGCGCCGAGATCATCACCGCGCCTCCGGCGGAGATCAGCGCCACGCCGCCCACCGCGCCCACGGCGCACAGCACCTGCCGCCGGGTGACCTTTTCATGCAGCACCAGCACGTCCATCAGGATGCAGCACACCGGCACCACCGCGATGATGGTGCCCGCCACGGCGGAGGACGTGTACAGGATGCCGTAGTTTTCGAAAATGAAGTATGCCACCGGCTGCACGATGCCCAGCAGGATCAGCTTGTACACCGGCTTGCCCCGCAGGGAGAAGGCGAACAGCTTCCGCCCCCGCAGCTTTCCTACCAGCGCGTTCACGGCGATGACCAGCGTCATGGCCGCCACCGCCACCGCGAACCGGAAGGCCAGCAGCACCGTGGGCTGCGCCACCTCCAGCGCCAGCTTGGAGAACATGAAGCTCATGCCGAAGATCACCGCCGACGTCAGTGCCGCCAGCAGCGAAAGGATATGGATCTTCTTTTCATTCATGGTATCGACCTCTTTCTGTGTAACGCGGCTATCATACCACACGCGGGCGGGAAAGGCAAGAGACGGCTTAGGCCGCCTGGCATAAGAAAACATACGCCGCAAAAGGCGCGTTTTGCACAGCCCCATCGTTGCGCCGCCTTGACAGACATCCAGTATGCCTGCGGCGACGCGCCTCGGCTCTGTACAAGACGCGCACTTTTTCGGTGCGAAGCAGTTTTGCCAAAGTAAATTCGAGCTGAAATTGGCTG
>DNFA01000062.1:9746-15429 GCA_003487665.1 Oscillibacter sp. | reverse complement strand
GCAACTTATTGTACCTTATCTGCAGCTCCTCACGGGTTTTCTCTCTCGGTTTTGTCATAGTTGGTCGCTCCTTTCTGATCATAGGCAAACGAAAAGAGCAGCCGTTTTCTGTGCGAAAATAGCTGCCCTTGGTGGGTGAGGTATTCAGTTGTTAGGGGGCTGTTGGCTGCGCGGCAAACTAGGAGTATAGTTTCCGTTTTATGCCATTTCATCAATGGCAGTAACGACCCAAGTTCCATCTTTTTCTTCAATATCCCAACGGGAATAAGTTTCACCCATACCCATTACTAAGCTATTATTCGCATCATAATAGTTTGCGGAATACTTAACCCAAACATATCCCTTTCCATCATGTTGTTCCGTTGTAATAAGTTCAATCGCAGCTTCTGCCTTTTTTACATTTTCATCAAAATAAAAATACTTTTTCAACGCACCGCAACTTTCTGTATCTACATTGTTTTTTGACCCACAATAAGACAAATTGCTTTTGGCCGTTTCCACAAGGTTATTCGCAACCTGCAGTTGCGCCTCATCGCTACACTTGATGTCCATTTCTTTGACTTTTTCTTCCCCATAATATTTTACCATTTCTTGCCCATATTGTTTTACAAGTGCTGATTCTTCCTTTCCACAGGCTGAAAGGCTCATTACCGTTACTATGGATAAAATAATGCACCACACCTTTTTCATAATTGACCTCCGTTCTTAAGTTCCGATTGTTTTTTATCAAGATATTTGAACTTCACAATTCCGATTGTCGAACTGTATTAAAAGAATTATACCATACAGATGTGAACATTTCCACATCATTTTAGCGCTTCAGCCGCATTGTCTTTTTGGCGTACTGCCGCGCTTTTTCCAGCCGTTCCTCGCTGTATGGGGCGGTCAGACGGAAAGAGAAACGCCCCTACAACGGGACGTCGGGGACGCCGTCCCCTACAAATGACAGTTTTTTCGACAGTCTAAAGGCGCACCCCGGAGGGTGCGCCTTGTGTGTTTTTCTTAGAATTCCGCGTTGCCCACGGTGCGGGGATGCAGCTCCACGTCGCGGATGTTGCTGACGCCCGTCAGGTACATCACCATGCGCTCGAAGCCCAAGCCGAAGCCCGCGTGACGGCAGCTGCCGTAGCGCCGCAGGTCGCAGTACCACCAGTAGTCCTCCGGCTTCATGCCCAGCTCCCGAATGCGGCTCTCCAGCAGCTCCAGACGCTCCTCGCGCTGGCTGCCGCCGATGATCTCGCCGATGCCGGGGACAAGGCAGTCCGCCGCGGCCACGGTCTTGCCGTCGTCGTTCAGGCGCATGTAGAACGCCTTGATCTCCTTGGGATAGTCGGTGACGAACACAGGCTTCTTGTAGACCTGCTCGGTGAGGTACCGCTCGTGCTCGGTCTGGAGGTCGGTGCCCCACTCCACCTTATAGTCGAACTTGTCGTTGTTCTTCTTCAGGATCTCCACCGCGTCGGTGTAGCTGACACGGCCGAAATCGCTGGAGGCCACATGCTCCAGACGCTCCTTCAGCCCCTTGTCCACGAAGCTGTTGAAGAACTCGATCTCCTGCGGGCAGCGCTCCAGCACCCGGCGGATGATATGCTTGATCATGGCCTCGGCCACGTCCATGTCGCCGGCCAGATCGCAGAAGGCCATCTCCGGCTCGATCATCCAGAACTCGGCGGCGTGGCGCTGGGTGTTGGAGTTCTCGGCACGGAAGGTGGGGCCGAAGGTGTACACATCGCCAAAGGCCATGGCGAAGTTCTCGGCGTTCAGCTGGCCGGACACGGTCAGGCTGGTCTTTTTGCCGAAGAAGTCCTGGGAGTAGTCCACCTGCCCGTCCTCGGTCTTGGGGACGTTGTTCAGATCCAGGGTGGTCACCTGGAACATCTCGCCGGCGCCCTCGCAGTCGCTGCCGGTGATGATGGGGGTCTGCACATAGACGAAGCCCCGGCTCTGGAAGAACTCATGCACCGCGTAGGCCGCCACGGAGCGGACGCGGAACGTGGCGGAAAACAGGTTGGTGCGGGGACGGAGGTGCTGGATGGTGCGCAGGAACTCCACGCTGTGGCGCTTCTTCTGCAGGGGATAGTCCGGCGTGGACTTGCCCTCCACCTGGATGGAGTGCGCCTTGACCTCCAGCGGCTGCTTGGCGTCCGGCGTCAGCACCACGGTGCCCTTGACGATCAGTGCCGCGCCCACGTTCTGCGCCGCGATGTCCTTGTAATTGTCCAGCTCCTCGGCGGACATGACCACCTGCAGATTCTTGAAGCAGGAGCCGTCGTTCAGCTCGATAAAGCCGAAGGTCTTCATATCCCGGATGGTGCGCGCCCAGCCGCACACGGTGACTTCCTTGCCGCTCAGCGCTTCCTGATCGGCAAAGATCGCTGCGATCCTCATACGTTCCATATCGTTTCACCTTTTTCTGTGTATTTTTGCGGTAAATTTTGCAGTAAATAGTATTATAACCCAAAGCAGAGTGTTTTACAAGGCTGATTTTTGCAAGAACGCGGCTCCCCGGAACGGAGAGCCGCGCTTTTTCACCGTATGCCCGCGATGAACACGGCGGGATCCTTCTCCCGCTGCGCCTTCGCCCAGGCCAGCATCTCGCACACGTCCACAGCGCCGGTGACCACCGCACCGTTTTCCCACGTCTCCGCCGTGTGTGCCCGCAGGAAGTCGTCGGGCGCCGCCGTGCGCACATAGTAGGGGTGCGCTTCGCCGCCCACCAGCGCCGCAGGTGCGGCCTTGTCCGTGTAGAAGCCACGCTTGCCGGAGAGCACCGTCAGGCAGTCCTGCACCACGTTGCTGGCGGTGGGGAACCGGCCGGCGCCCTGCCCGTAAAAGCTCTGGCGTCCCAGCTTCTCCGCCTCGTAGGTGATGAGGTTGAAGTTGGCGGGCACCGCCGCCTCCAGATCGTCCGCGCCCACCAGCGCCGGCTCCACATAGGCGCACACGCCGTCCTGGGCGCTTTCGGCTCTGGCCAGCAGCTTGCAGGCGAAGCCGTGGGACTTGAAGGCCGCGATATCCGCCGCCGTCACCGTCCGGATGCCGAAGGTGGGGATGGCCCTCTCCTCCAGCGCCGCGTCAAAGGCGATGTTGGCGGAGATGCACAGCTTGCGCCGGATGTCGTCGCCGTCGATGTCCGCCGAGGGGTCGGCCTCGGCGTAGCCCAGCGCCTGCGCCTCCTTCAAGATGGCCGGGAAGTCCACGTCCGCCTTGTGCATGGCGTCCATGATGAAGTTGGTGGTGCCGTTCATGATGCCGCCCACGGCGCACACCGTATCCAGCCGCTTCACCCGCTCCAGATTCACCAGCCACGGGATGCCGCCGCCCACGGCGGCGGTGCAGCGCAGCGCCACGCCCTGCTTCGCCGCCAGCGCGGTCAGCTCCGTATAGTACGCCGCGATCAGCGCTTTGTTGGCTGTGACCACATGCTTGCCCCGCTCCATGGCAGCGGTGACGTACTCGTAGGCCGGGTGCAGCCCGCCCATGACCTCCACCACCGTGTCGATGGTGTCGTCGTTGAGAATGTCGTTCACGTCAAAGGTGACGGCGCTCTCCGGCAGCCCCGCCTTGGGACTGCGCAGCAGCACCCGCTTCACGCAGATATCGTCTCGCTCCGCGGCCAGCTCCCACACGCCGCCGCCTACCACGCCGAAGCCCAACAGACCGATGTTCATAGCACTACCTCCTTGGAATATCCGGGGATGATTTTTGCCCATTGTACCCGTGTAAGATGCGGCTGTCAAGGAAAAAAACGCCCGTAACCGCAGGGTTACGGGCGTTTTTTATCCGATGAGCTTTTCTATCTCCGGCTGGGAGACAAAACCGATGGACTTGTCCGTCAGCTGGCCGTTTTTGAACACCAGCAGCATGGGGATGCTCTCCACGCCGTAGGCCGCAGCCAATCCCATGTTCTCGTCCACGTCCACCTTGGCCACGGTGATCTCCGGATGGTCGGCGGCCACCTGCTCCAGCACGGGCCCCAGCATCCGGCACGGACCGCACCAGTTGGCCCAGAAGTCCACCAGCACCGTGCCGCCGGACTCCAGTACCTTCTCGCGGAAGTCGCTCTCGTTTACATGGATCAATGCCATTTCCGGCACCTCCTTTTTACACTTTCTTTTCCAGGCATACCAGCTCCACGCCGGGGATGCCGTTGAACGTGCCCGCTACGATGCCGGCCTCGGTATAGCCCAGCCTGGCGTACAGGGCGCGGGCGGGCGTGTTGCGGGCGTTGGTGTCGATGCGCAGGTACGGGCGGCCTGTCGTCCGCGCCAGCTCCTCGTAGAAGCGGACGAATGCCGTGCCGCAGCCTCTGCCCTTTACGGCGGGATCTACCACCAGCGTGTGCAGCACCAGCACCTGCTCCGGCGGCGCGTCATGCTGCCAGCGGCACCGGCTGTACTGCTCCATCTGGCTCTGGTCGATCTTGGCGGCGGCCGTCACGCGGCCCTCGCGCTCCATGACGTACAGCGTCCCGGCGCGCAGGGCGTCCCGCGCCGTCTGCTCCGTGGGGTACACGCCCCGCGTCCAGCCGGTGGACAGCAGACCCTGCTCCTCCCTGTCCAGCAGCGCATCGTAGATGGCGGTCACGGCGGGGATGTCCGCCTCTGTCGCCTTGCGTACCATATCAGGATGCCCTCCTTATTTGGTATATATCCATACCGCCAGCGCGATCTGCGCCAGCAGGATGGCCGGTATGCCCCAGACGAAGTACCAGTGCTTCGTCTTGTGGTGAAACACCCGCATACCCAGCAGCGCGCCGATGCTTCCGCCCAGCAGCGGCAGCAGAAACAGCGTCTTTTCCGGCACCCGCCATTTGCCCTTCCTCGCCCGGCGCTTGTCCGCGCCGTAGACGATGAAGGTCAGCAGGTTGATGACGGCCAGCCAGACCAGCAGCACCGTCCAGCCGCCGGAAGCGGACGCGGCAGCGCCGCTCACTTCTTCAGCTTGGCCAGTTCACAGGCCGTGGCCGTGGCCAGCTTCGCGTTGTTGTACACCAGCTGGATGTTGGCAGCCAGACTGCTGCCGCCGGTGATGTCCTTGATCTTGGCCAGCAGGAACGGCGTGGTGGCCTTGCCGTGGATGCCCTGCTCCTTGGCCTCCTCCACCGCCTCGTCGATGGCCTTGTTGATCACGTCCGCGTCCATGGAGTACTGCTCGGGGATGGGGTTCGTCACCAGCATGCCGCCCCGCAGACCCAGCTCCTGCTTGACATGGAAGGCCTGCGCCAGCTGCTCAGGCGTATCCAGCCGGTAGTCCACCTTGAAGCCGGACTTGCGGGTATAGAAGGCGGGCAGTTCCTCGGTCTGATAGCCGATGACCGGCACGCCGTGGGTCTCCAGATACTCCAGCGTCAGACCCAGATCCAGAATGGACTTGGCGCCTGCGCACACCACCATCACAGGGGTCTGCGCCAGCTCCTCCAGATCGGCGGAGATGTCCATGGTAGTCTCGGCGCCGCGGTGCACGCCGCCGATGCCGCCGGTGGCAAACACGGAGATGCCCGCCATGGCCGCGATCATCATGGTGGTGGTCACGGTGGTGGCGCCGTCGCGTCCCTCGGCCACCAGAATGGGCAGGTCGCGGCGACTGGCCTTGGTGACGCCCGCGCCGGTCTTGCCCAGATAGTCGATCTCCTCCGGCGTCAGGCCGGCCTTCAGCCGTCCGCCGATGATGGCGATGGTGG
>DNFA01000062.1:7993-9600 GCA_003487665.1 Oscillibacter sp. | reverse complement strand
CCGCCGATGATGGCGATGGTGGCGGGCACCGCGCCGCCGTCGCGGATGATCTTCTCCACGTTCAGCGCCGTCTCCACGTTCTGGGGATAGGGCATGCCGTGGGAGATAATCGTGCTCTCCAGCGCCACAACGGGCTTACCGGCCTTCAGAGCCTCCTGCACCTCGGGGGCGACATCCAGATAACGGTTCATAATACGTTCCTCCTTATGATCTATGCAGATGTGTTATTTCGCAGTGTTTACGATGTATTCAATGCTCTCCCAGCTCATGCCGGGGTGGATCGTCTCCGCCGCCGTACACGCCAGCGCGCCCGCGCCGGCGGCCATCCGCGCACACTCGGCCAGCGGCCTTCCGTGGGCGATGCACGCGGCCAGCGCCGCGGCCATAGCGTCGCCGCCGCCGGTGGCATTGGCCACCTGTACCTTCGGGCAGGGCAGCCGCACGCTGTGTCCCTGCCGGTCGGCGGCGTACAGCCCGTCGCCGCTCAGGGAGATATACACCTGCTCCACGCCCCTGTCCAGCAGGGCGGCGGCAGCCTTTTCGATGTCCGCCTCGTCCCGGATGGGCACGCCGCTGAGCAGCTCGGCCTCCATGCGGTTGGGCTTCAGCGCCGTCAGCTTATCCAGCACCGGCAGCAGCTTGGGCGCCTTGATGGTGGACACCGGGTCGGCCAGGATGGGCGCAGTACAGTGCTGGCACAGCCATTGCAGCGACGCCTCCGGCAGGTTCGTCTCCACCACCACCAGGCCGGCGTGGTTGATGAAATCCAGCCGCTGGCGCAGGAACTCCGGCGTGATGTGCTCGTAGATGCCCATGTCGTTCACCGCCAGCGCCATGTCGCCGTCGCAGCCGTCGATGAACAGGTACGTGCCCGTGCGCCCGCCGGGGATCACCGCGCTGTGGGTCAGGTCAAGGCCGATATCCGCCGCGTTTTCCCGCACGGACTGGGCGAAGCTGTCCTGCCCCAGCACCGTGACCATGGACACCTGCTCCCCCAGCAGGCACAGGTTGTGGGCGATGTTCCGTCCCACGCCGCCCAGCGACGTGGTCACCCGGCCGGGGTTGGAGTCCCGCGCCACCAGCGGCGCGGCGGACACCGCGCCGATGTCCATATTCACGCCGCCCACCACCACGATGTAGGGCGCCTCCCGCAGCAGGTAGCCCCGCCCGGCGATGTATCCCTTTTTCATCAGGTTGGAGATGTGAACGGCGGCGCTGGAGCGGGTGATGCCCGCCTTGTCCGCCAGCTCCTGCTGGGAGATCAGGGGATTTTCCCGTATCCACTCCAGCAGCTGACGCTCCCGCTGTGTCATAGCACCGCCTCCTAAGCAAAATTCGTTTTCTAATCGTATGCTTATTATATACACACATGCTGCCTTTGTCAACAAGAAAACACCCCGAAGGGCGTTTTTTGTTGTCCGGTACGGCGCTGCCGCGCCGGGAGACGGATTCCCACGCCGGTGACACGGTCACTGGCTCGGAATGACAGCGCGGCGCTGCCGCGCTGACGGGACGTCGGGGACGCCGTCCCCTACGAAAAGATACGGATTGCCACGGCGGTGACGGCGGGGCAATGTGGGCATCGCCCCCTACGGGGAGACGGATTC
>DNFA01000062.1:7547-7800 GCA_003487665.1 Oscillibacter sp. | reverse complement strand
AATGACAGCGCGGCGCTGCCGCGCTGTCGGGACGTCGAGGACGCCGTCCCCTACGAAAAGATACGGATTGCCGCGGCGGTGACGGCGGGGCGATGTGGGACGCCAGTGACACGGTCACTGGCTCGGAATGGCAGCGCGGCGGTGACGCGCTGACGGGACGTCGGGGACGCCGTCCCCTACGAAAAGATACGGACTGCCGCGGCGGTGACGGCGGGGCGATGTGGGCATCGCCCCCCTACGGGGAGACGGATTC
>DNFA01000062.1:0-7338 GCA_003487665.1 Oscillibacter sp. | reverse complement strand
CGGAATGACAGCGCGGCGCTGCTGCGCTGATGGGACGTCGAGGACGCCGTCCCCTACGAGGTGCGGAGTCGGGACGTTAGGGACGGCGGGGCGCGCTTTACAGCTCTTGCGTCACATCCCGCAGCCACGCGGCCACCTCCGGCTCCAGCAGCGGCGACAGCGTGTCGTACACCCGCCGGTGGTAGTCGTTCAGCCACGTCCGCTCCTCCGCCGTCAGCAGCGACACGTCCAGCGCATCCCGGTCGAAGGGCGCCAGGGTCAGCGTCTCGAAGCGCAGGAAGCGCTCCTGCTCCGCCGGCTGCACCAGCAGCAGGTTCTCGTGGCGGATGCCGAACGCACCCGCCTCGTAATATCCCGGCTCATCGGAGAGGAGCATCCCCTCCTCCAGCGCCGGGTGGGGTATGCCCTCCACGAACCGCCAGCGGAAGGACGGCGGCGACTCGTGGACGCTGAGCACGCAGCCCACGCCGTGGCCGGTGCCGTGGTCGTAGTCCAGTCCCTGCTCCCACAGGGGCATCCGCGCCAGCGCGTCCAGATTCTCCCCCATGACGCCCCGCGGGAACCGCGCCATGGCCAGCCAGATATGTCCCCGCAGCACCAGCGTGGACATGCGGCGTTCCTGCGCCGTTACCTCGCCCAGCGCCACGGTGCGGGTCACATCGGTGGTGCCGCAGCGGTAGTGCCCGCCGCTGTCCACCAGCAGCAGCCCGTGCCGCTGCAGCGGCACGTCCGTCTCCTCCGTGGGCTCGTAGTGAACCACCGCGCCGTGGGCGCCGTAGGCGACGATAGCCGGGAAGCTGTCCTCCCGAAATTCCGGCTGCGCCGCCCGGCACCGGTGCAGCAGCGCCGCGGCGGACAGCTCCGTGTAGTCCTCCGGATGCGTTTTCATGTGGTACAGGAACCGGCACATCGCCGCGCCGTCCTGCACATGGGCGCGGCGGAAGCCCTCCTGCTCCCCGGCGGACTTCACCGCCTTGCGGCGGGAGGCCGGGCTGTCCGCGTCCAGCCACTCCGTATGGGCGAGGCACCCGGCGATGCGGGCATTGGCCGTGGCGCTGTCCGCCATGACCCGTGTGCCGGCGGACAGCGTCTCCAGCAGCGCGTATATGTCCCCGTAGGGGCGCAGCGCCACGCCGTCCGCCGCCAGCTGCCGCCGGATGTCCTCCGGGAAGCTCTCCGCCTGGGCGCACAGGATGGCCTCCTCCCTGCTCAACAGCAGAAAGCCCAGAAACACCGGCGTACACGCCACATCGCCGCCTCGCAGCTCCAGCGTCCACGCCGCGTCCGTTAGATCGGTGAGCAGCAGATACGCCGCGTCCCGCGCCGCCATATCCTGCCGCAGCAGCGCCAGCTTCTCCCGCCGGGTCACACCGCTGTCAAACGCCCACACCGGCGCGGCGGACAGGGACGGTCTGTCCGACCAGACGCCCTCCGCCGGATCGAAGCCGCCGTCCATGCGGACGTGTTTGTCCGCCAGCGCCTTTTCCAGTGTACGGTGCAGCTTTGTGCTGACGGTGCGCCCGTCAAAGCCCAGCGCGCCGCCCTCCGGCAGTCTCTCCGCCAGAAAAGCTGACAGCGTGGGCACGCCCGGCTGTCCGGCGCGCATGAGTGCAATGCCGCTGCCGGTCAGCTGCCGCTCCGCCTGTAGGAAATAGCGCCCGTCCGTCCACAGGTACGCCTCCTCCGCCAGCACCAGCAGCGTGCCCGCCGAGCCGGTGAAGCCGGAGAGGTACGCCCGCGTCTTGAAGTGGTCGCCCACATACTCCGAGCCGTGAAAATCGTCCGTGACCACCACGCAGGCGTCCAGTCCGCGCAGCGCCATGCGCTGCCGCAGCAGCGCCAGTCGTTGAGAAACAGTCTGCATTTGCATCACCCTTCTTTCGGGGACAGTATACCATATCCGCCGCGAAAAAACATCCGTTTTCCAAATTTCCTTTTCGTATAACGTCCGCCGCTTCCGTGTACAATGAGATATAGTCTATAAGGAGAAAGGACTGACTGACGTGAAAAACCAACGGGAACGGCGTACATGGGAGACCGCGGGGATGCTGCTCACCCTGCTGCTGGGCAATCTGCTGCACTTCGTCTACGACTGGACGGGGCAGGCATCCTGGGCCGCGTACATCTCCGCCGTCAACGAATCCACCTGGGAGCACATGAAGCTGCTGGCCGTGCCGTGGATCCTGTGGACGGCTATGACCATTCTCATAGAGCGCCGCGCGGACTGCGCCGCGCCCCGCGCCGCCGGGCTGCTGACGGGGCTTATCCTGATCCCGGCGCTGTTTTACACCTACACCGGCATCTGCGGCAAAAGTGTGGACGTGGTCAATGTGCTGATCTTTCAGGCGGCGGTGCTGGCAGCATGGCTGGTCAGCCGCGGTCTGCAAAGACGCGGCTCCCTCAGCGCGCCGCTGTGGCAGGTGCTGGGCATTCTGGTGCAGCTGGGCGCAGCCGCGGTCTTCGCCGTGTGGACGGTCAATCCGCCGGAGCTGCCCCTTTTTGTGGATCCCACCAACGGCACCCGCGGCGTATGACCGTGGGCGAAACGGCACAGCGTCCCGCCAGGGCGCTGTGCCGTTTTTTTGCTTAAATTTTTCATATTTCACTCACAGCTGTGCAGTATCGCGTAAAATCGCCCGCTTTTGTCGAAATGTGTCGGAAAATGTCGAACAAAAGTGGAACGGTTCGACAAATTATGGTTGCATTTTCCGGGGAAAAGTGGTATTTTTGATAACGGTGTAGCGATTCGTGGTATGTTTTGATATGTTGTGCACCGTAAATAATTTGTTAAGGGGGAGCTTACGATGAGTGAGCAGATCACCGTCTGCATAGCAGACAACGACGAGGACTACCGAAGATGGCTGGAACGAGAGCTGGGCAGCGCGGGCGATATCCGCATCGCTGCATCCGTCAGCGACGGGCGGCAGGCGCTGGCTGCGGTGGAGCAGCACCGTCCGCAGGTGCTGCTGCTGGATCCGATGCTGCCGGGTCTGGACGGCGTGGGGCTGCTGCGGCGGCTGCGGGATGACAGCGAAACGAAGTGCATCCTGCTGTCCGGCTATTTCGGCGACGGCGCGCTGCAAAGCGCGCGGGACGCGGGGGCTTACGCCCTGCTGCCCAAGCCGGTGGACGGCGCGTCCCTGCTGGAGCACGTCCACGCCGCCGCTGCGCCCCAGGGCGTGCGGCCGGCGCCGCAGCTGGAGGCCATGGTCACCGCCATCATCCACGAGATCGGCGTGCCGGCGCACATCAAGGGGTACCAGTACCTGCGGGAGGGGATCATCATCACGGTGCAGAACATGGACGTGATCAACGCGGTGACGAAGGTGCTGTACCCGGAGATCGCCAAGCGGTTCGGCACCACCGCCAGCCGCGTAGAACGCGCCATCCGCCACGCCATCGAGGTGGCGTGGGACAGGGGGGATATCGAGACGCTGCAAAAGTACTTCGGCTACACGGTGAACTCCGCCAAGGGCAAGCCCACCAACTCGGAGTTCATCGCCATGATCGCCGACAGATTACAGCTGCAATTGAAGCGGAGCTGAGGACGGTCATTCCGTGTTCCTCGCTCTCTGCGGGCGGACAGAGTCGTCCGCCCCTACGGCGGGACGTCGTGGACGCCGTCCCCTACAGGCGGTTATTGGTGGCGCTTGCGGCGGGGCGATGCAGACATCGCCCACGGAAAGCAGATCCTACAAAAAAGCACCCCCGCAGCCATCGGCTGCGGGGGTGCTTTTTTCAATGATGGAAGTTGGTCTGCGTGACCGGTTCCTTCTCCGGCAGGCCGAACTGCGCCTTGCCCAGCTGGATGGACTTCATCAGGAACGCCATGTTGCGTCCCAGCGTCCGCATGGTCTGCATTCCCTCCTTGTCCTGCCGTACCTCCTCCGGCGTGTTGCCGTAGACCATGTTCCAATACTGGCTGCTGGCCACAGGCATGCCGCATATAGTGAAGTACTTGTTCAGCGCGTCGAAGGTGGCGGTGTTGCCGCCGCGCCGGCAGGAGACGACTGACGCGCCCACCTTCATGGTCTTGTCGATGTAGGGCGTGCTGAAAAACAGACGATCCATAAAGGAGATGGCGCCGCCGGCGGGAGACGCGTAGTACACCGGCGAGCCGATGACCAGCGCGTCCGCCTCGGCAAATTTGGGCGCCGTCTCGTTCACCAGATCATCGTATACGCAGCGGTGGGTCTTTTTGCAGGAGGCGCAGGCGTTGCAGGCGTGGGCGGTCTTGCCGGCCTGTACGATCTCCGTCTCAATGCCCTCGGCCTCCAGCGTGTCCGCCAGCTCCCGCAGCGCTGTGTAGGTGCAGCCCTTCTCGTGGGGGCTGCCGTTGATGAGTAATGCCTTCATAGTAAGCACGTCCTCCCGGCTCAATAGCCAAAGATCATGGAGCGCTTGATGTCGCTGAGCTTGTGGGCGCCGCACATGGCCATGGTATCCTCCAGCTCGGCCTTCAGCTTGTTCACATAGACCTGTACGCCCTCGGCGCCGCCGCCGTAGACCATGTTCACGAAGGGGCGGCCGATGAGCACCGCGTCCGCGCCCAGCGCCAGCGCCTTGAACACGTCCATGCCGGTGCGGATGCCGCCGTCCACCAGAATGGTCATCTTATCGCCCACCGCGTCCGCGATGGCGGGCAGCACCTCCGCCGTGGCGGGGCACTGATCCAGCACGCGCCCGCCGTGGTTGCTGACCACGATGCCGCTGGCGCCGGCCTCCAGCGCCTTCTTCGCGCCGTTCACGGTCATGATGCCCTTGAGGATGAATGGCTTGCCGTTCATCATCTTCACGATCTCCTTCAGCTCGTCCACCGTCTTGCTGCCGGCGGGCGGGGTCAGGTTCTTCAGGAAGGGCAGGCCGGCGGCGTCGATATCCATGGCGATGGCGATGGGATCGGCAGACTCCACCAGCTCCGCTTTCTCGCGGACCAGGTCGATATTCCAAGGCTTGATGGTGGGCACGCCGCAGCCGTGGTTCTTCTTCAGCGCCTCGGCCGCCGCCTGGATCACGGCGGGATTGGTACCGTCGCCGGTAAAGGCAGCGATGCCGGCATCGGCACAGGCCGTCACCAGAATGTCGTTGTAGGTCAGGTCATCGTACTTGTCGCCGTAGTGCAGCTGCATGGCGCCCACCGGCGCGGCGAACACGGGCAGCACGGTCTTTTTGCCGAAGAAGCTGTAAGTGGTGTCCACCGGCACGTTCTCGCAGATGGTGTCCATGTTGATGCACAGCTCCTGCCACTTCTGATAGTTGCGGATAAAGCCGGTGCCGAGCCCCTTGGCGCCGGGGCCGGGCACGGTGTTCTTGCAGGCCACACCGTTGCAGATGGGACAGGACTTGCAGTAGGGTCCCATGCAGGTGCGGGCGTTGGCCAGGATCTCCTGATAGGTCATAGTGAGTGCCTCCTTATCATATATGTGTATCACCGCATGCCGCAGGGGACGGCGTTCCGCACCGGAGCAAACGCCCTTTGGGTACGGCGTCCCACGACCGACGGTATAAAACATTGCAGCGCTATTCTACTCCCACCGCAGAAAAATGCAAGGCGGGAATTGGGCAAACATCGCCCCTGCCGTTACCGGGAATCTGTGCACCAGTCACAAACAATCAGTCCTCAAACCACGCCATAGCGCGGACAGGCGCGCCGTCGCTGCCCTCCCATTTCAGTGGGAAGCAGCCGAAGGAGAACAGATCGCTGCCGCACAGGTGCAGGTTTTTCAGGTTCTCAACGTTCAGGATATCCTTTTCCCGGAACAGCCGCTTGTGCCGCGTCAGGTTCTCATCGGCGATGGGATCCAGCCCGATCACGTCGAAGCCGATGCCCTTGTATTCTCCGGCCAGGATGTAGTCCAGCAGTTGGTCATCCACGCAGGGATAGTCGCCGAAGTAGGCGTCCGTGCCCCATCGGGCGTCCCACCCGGTGTTGAACAGCAGGAAGTCCGCCTGCGCCGGCTTGTCCCCGTAGGGCAGCAGCTGCGCCATGGTGATGGCCTCGCCCTCGCCCAGCCCGCGGCAGTCGATGACCAGCGCCCGGCCTATGAACTGCTCCGGCGGGAAGGCGTCCAGCGTGGTACGCCCGGCAAACAGGTGGGCGGGCGGATCCACATGGGTGCCGGTGTGGGAGAACATGCGCAGCATCGTCTCCTTGAAGCCGTCCTTTTCATAGGAGTTGGCGGCAGCCAGCACCGGCGGCTCTGTGCCGGGGTAGACGGGCATCCCCTCCCGGATGGTGTGGGTCAGGTCGATCACGCGCATAGAAGAACCCTCTTTCTTGATGATACCGCCATTGTAATGCACCGCCGGCGGCGCTGTCAACCCCGCAGAACCGGGCTGCCGCGGAAGAAATCGTATATTTTGTGAACAAAAATGGCTTCCTTTGTGAACATTAGCACTCCTCTATTGACAGTGCTAAAATCGGCGCTATAATAAAGCCGAACCTTGAGAGAGGGGAGCGGAAGCGAACCTCCCGCAGGGGATGATATGTATACAAATCAGTGGTAACAGTCCTGCGGTGCCGGAAGAAAGACCGGAGCCGCCGGACAATACGAATGGAGGA
Organism: Oscillibacter sp.; assembly: GCA_003487665.1. Taxonomy (GTDB): domain Bacteria; phylum Bacillota; class Clostridia; order Oscillospirales; family Oscillospiraceae; genus Vescimonas. The sequence goes on along the minus strand of DNFA01000062.1, from coordinate 776 downwards.
ATGACGTATGTTGCCCAGCATTTTTGGTGAGAATTTGTTTGATGATTTCTTTGGCGATCCCTTTGGTATGATGCCCCGTGGCCGCGATCCGCTGTACGGCAAGCACGCCAGAAACCTGATGCGCACCGACGTCCGCGAGACGGAGGACAGCTACGAGCTGGACGTTGACCTGCCCGGCTTCAAGAAGGACGAGGTAACGCTGGAGCTGAAGGACGGTTGCCTGACCATTCAGGCCGTGAAGGGTCTGGATAAGGACACCTCCGATAAGAAGGGCAAGTACATCCGTCAGGAGCGCTACGCCGGCGCATGCAGCCGCAGCTTCTATGTGGGCGAGGCTGTGGAGCCGGAGGATGTCTCCGCTAAGTTCGAGGACGGCATCCTGACCGTCTCCGTGCCCAAGAACGCGAAGAAGCAGCTGCCCAAGAGCAGTTCCATCTCCATCCAGTAACGGATACGCAAAATCACCCCGCAGCTACGGCTGCGGGGTGATTTTTTCATGAAATTCGCTTTCGTGGGGGACGGCGTCAACGACGTCCCGCCGTAGGGGCGGACGACTCTGTCCGCCCGCAGAAAGCGAGGAACACGGAATGACCGTTCTCAGCTCCGCTTCAATTGCAGCTGTAATCTGTCGGCGATCATGGCGATGAACTCCGAGTTGGTGGGCTTGCCCTTGGCGGAGTTCACCGTGTAGCCGAAGTACTTTTGCAGCGTCTCGATGTCCCCTCTGTCCCACGCCACCTCGATAGCGTGGCGAATGGCGCGTTCTACGCGGCTGG
>DNFA01000008.1 GCA_003487665.1 Oscillibacter sp. | reverse complement strand
AAATTGTATATGATTTACGAAATACCCAGAGCGTGTGCTGACACTTTGCAGTATGCACAAACCGCAGCAGCATCATTCATTTGCATCAGACAAGTAAATATGATCCGGTGACACCGTGTGGCTGTGTTGGTCGTAAAGATCTTTTTATATGCAAAAGATCAGGCAGCAGCCTAAAAGGAATTTGGGTTAGAAACCCTCTGCGGACGGCACTGTGAGCGCAAGGAAATGGTCGAAGCGGCGAAAGCTGTTGGGTAATACCGCCATTGGGAGGAAGCTTCTGAGAAGGTAGATCATGTACGAAAGGCGAAAGCCTTGTGGCGCGAGGGCAGGAGAATTGCACGGTCAAGGATCTTTGGTACACAGTGGCGCTCTCTCGCTGTGACGAGGGCAGGAGCGTGCGCTGACGGATTTTGTCAGCGTTTTTTCTTGCCAAAATGTCGCTGGTCATCCCCTGAGAAGGGGTTTGTCCGGCATTTTTTCGTAATAAGGAGGAGTGTTACTATGTCTCAACGCGGCGGACGTCCCATTGATTTTCAGGCGTGGGCACAAAACCAAATAGTCAAAAGGGCTGTAGCAGCACTGGAAGCGCGTGACGAAGCATTTGCCGAGCGAAACGCAGATACGCCGCTGCCGCAGCTGGCGCGGTATCTGAGCCGGTGTGCCATCTCGCTGGGTCACAGCCCATCCCCCAGCGAAGTGGATGGCGGTACATTTATCGAGCAGCGTTTTGGCAGCTGGGCGGCCGCGATGGCGGCGGCAAAGCTGCCGCAGCCTCGTTCCATGCGCAAGCTGCGCGACACCGCTCGCTATAAGGCGGAAAAGGTGAAGCAAGAACCGTTGTTCCGTGAGGAGCGAAGGCAGAAGCGGCAGCGCAAGCTGGAGCAATCCGAGCAGCGAAAACGGGAACAAGCCGCCAAAAAGCGCGCGGAGCGGGCTGCTAAGGCTGAATGGGCGGCGAAGAAGAAGGCGGAGGCTGAAGCAAAGGCTCTCACCTTGGCAGAGACCTCCGCTGAAGCCGCACTTGATACAATATCCGCAGCAATTAACCCTAGTCAAGCCGAGACAGTCTGAACGGAGACTGTCAGCTTTCCATAGGGGGACGGGGTTTAAGCCGCCCCGTCCCCCATCCTCAAATCCGCAAAAGGCAAGTCGAGACGGCAAATGCCGTTGTCTTTTCCATAGCGGGAGGGGTTTGCCGGCCCCTCCCGCATCCTCAAAATCAACAGCCCTAACGGCTGAAGGAGAATTGACATGAAAAAGAATCTGAGATATATCATCGCGTTCCTGCTGGCACTTATGATGCTGTTGAGCCTGTGTGCCTGCGCCCAGACCGGCACTGCCGGCAATAGCGGCGAATTGGATCTGGATTATGTGGGAGAGGATACCGACCAACCCGAAGAGGAAAAGCCGTGGTATTCCTGGTTTACGGAGGCCTTCAGCTTCGGCAAGAAGGACACGGCCCCCACCGCGCCCAGCAAGCCTGACAGCGTGGCGGATTTCTATGCCCAGGGCTCCGGAGATGCGCCGCAGGGCAACAAGGGCAATAAGACAGACCAGACGCCTTCTACCACACCTGAGGAGGATACCGCCAATAAGCCGTCCAACTCCGGCGGCAAAAAGGACGACAACAAAAAGGACGACCAGAAGGGTGAGGACAGCAATACCCCTACGCCCACCCCCGAGCAGAAGCCCGAAAGCAAGAAAGACACCGTCACCATTACCATTCGCTGCGATACGGCGGTGAATAACGGTATGCATCTGGAGAGCAAGTGGGCGGGCATCGTCCCGGCCTCCGGCGTGATCCTGCCGGTAACCACGGTGGAGGTGAAGGAGGGCGACACGGTTTTCGACGTCCTCGCCTTTGTGTGTGAAAAGTACAAGATCCACATGTCCTATCGGGGCGGTACCTCCAGTGGCTGCTATGTGGATGGCATCAACAACCTCTATGAATTCGACGGCGGCCGCTGGAGCGGCTGGATGTACTGTGTCAACGACTGGTATCCCAACTACGGCTGCGGCGTGTACTTTGTCAAGCCCGGCGAGGTCATTGAGTGGAATTACACCTGCGACCTTGGCTGCGATCTGGAAAACGGAGATCCCTACGGGTACGGCAAGGATTGGAAGGATAACCATGACTGATACCCGGATGCGTTTCTTCGGGAACCTGCATCCGGCGGTCAGTATGGCGTACTTCGTGCTGGTGCTGGGTCTGACGCTGGGATGCATGCACCCCGTTACGGTAGTGCTGTCGTTTCTGGGCGCCAGCTGGTTTTCCATCCGGCTGCGAGGCTGGAGGGCCTACGGCCACACCATGCGGTTTGTGGGGCCTATGTTTTTGCTGATCGCCCTCGCCAATCCGCTATTCAACCATCGGGGCGTGACCATGCTTTTTACCATCAATCACCTGTGGTACACGCTGGAAGCCGTGTGCTACGGTCTGGTGTCCGGCTGCTCCCTGTGCGCGGTCATTATGTGGTTTACCTGCTATCAGGAGGTCATGACCTCGGATAAGTTCCTGTACCTGTTCGGCAAGCCCTTTCCCGGTACGTCGCTGCTGATCACCATGACGCTGCGGTTCATCCCACAGCTCCAACAGAACCGCCGCGAGATCCGTCAGGCGCAGGCGATGCTCTGCGATGAGGGGACGCGGCTTCTGCAAAGACTGGGCAGTGCCCTGCGGAACCTGTCGGTGCTGCTGACCATGAGCATGGAGGCGGCGGTGGAAACGGCGGACTCTATGAAAGCCCGGGGCTATGGTGCCAAGCGGCGCACCACCTTCCACCTGTTCCGTTTCGATGGCCGGGACGCCCGAACGCTGGGTCTTATTCTGGCGGTGGCAGGCGTCTGCATTACCGCCCGCGCCTTCGGTCACGGGTATATGGAGTTCTATCCCGCCATGACGCCGGTGCTGCTGGGCAGTGCCAGCTATACCATGTTTGTCTTTTACGCCGTGCTGATGTTCCTGCCCGGTATCCTTGAAACAAAGGAGGCCATTAGATGGCACTCTTACGGTTTGAACACCTGAGCTTCTCCTATCCGCTGGCTGACATGCGGGCACTGGACGACGTCTCGTTGGAGATACATAAGGGCGAGTATGTGGTGCTGTGCGGCCCCTCCGGCTGCGGCAAGACCACACTGCTGCGCCATGCCAAGCCCGGCCTGCTGCCCGTTGGGGCAAAGGCCGGCGAGACCTTTTATAAGGAAAAACCTCTCTCCCAGCTGCCGGAGCTGACCGCCGCAGCGGAGATCGGCTTTGTGCAGCAGAATCCGGATAACCAGATCGTCACCGATTTCGTGTGGCATGAGCTGGCCTTTGGCCTTGAGAATATGGCATTGCCCGTCCCCGTGATCCGCCGCCGTGTGGCGGAGATGGCCGCCTTTTTCGGCATGGAGACATGGTTCCGCAGCAAGACCACGGAGCTGTCCGGCGGCCAGAAGCAGATGATGAATCTGGCCTCGGCGCTGGCTATGGGGCCGAAGCTACTGATTTTGGACGAGCCCACCTCCATGCTGGATCCGCTGGCCGCCCGCAATCTGCTTGCCACCGTCCAGCGGATCAACCGCGAATTGGGCGTTGCCATCCTCATGACGGAGCACCGACTGGACGAGGTATTCCCCGCCGCCGACAGGGTAGTGACCATGGATAAGGGACGCATCCTGTCAAATGGCGCACCGGCTGAGATCGCGCGGCAGCTGTCCGGCAGCGCGGAAAAGAGCCGCATCTACTTCGGACTCCCTGCCGCTGTCCGCATTTTCAGCGAATTGGAGCAAACGGAGGATATGCCCCTGACGGTACGGGATGGCCGCCGCCGCTTGGAGCGGCTGCTGCCCATCGCGGAAGATGCTACCGTACCTGAGGACACAAAAACCGAAAAAGAAACAAAGCGCACCGCCGTTTTAGAGGGCAAGGAGCTCTGGTTCCGCTATACCGAAAAGGGCAAGGACATTCTTCGCGGCACAGATGTAACGCTTCATCAGGGTGAGCTGCTGTGTCTGCTGGGCGGCAACGGCGCAGGCAAAACCACGCTGATGCAGGCACTGGCCGGCTTCCGAAAGCCCTATCGTGGCAAGGTGAAGCTGGCGAAGGGTCAGCGGCTGTGTATGCTACCCCAGAACGCCCGGTCGCTGTTTGTGGCCGATACGGTGGAGAAGGAGCTGCTGGACAGTGCCGAACAGGACAAAGCCAAGGCCGCGCAGATGGCGGAAAAGCTGGAGCTGACGCCACTGCTGGCGCGGCATCCCTACGACCTGTCCGGCGGCGAGATCCAGCGTCTTGCCGTAGGCAAGCTGCTGCTGCTGCGTGAGGCCACGGTGCTGCTGCTGGACGAGCCCACCAAGGGGCTGGACGCCTATGCCAAGGCGGAGCTGGCGCAGCTGCTGCTGGCACTGTGCCGGGAGGGCGCGTCTATTCTGGTGGTGACCCACGATGTGGAATTCGCCGCCCGGTATGCCACAGGCTGCGCCTTGATGTTTGACGGGCTGCTGCTCTCCGAGGGCGAGCCCCACGACTTCTTTGCCGGAAACCGGTTCTATACCACCGACGCCAACCGTATCGCGGCAGAGCACTTCCCCATGGACATTACCTGCGAGGAGGTGATCGCGTCGTGTCGAAGCTCTTTGTCAGCCGCCGCACCAGAGCCGCCGCGTGGGTGATCCTGCTGGTGCTGCCCGCCCTGATGGCGGCCTTCGGCTATTACCACAGCCACCGCCCCGCGGTCAATCCGGTGGGTTCCCGCACTTTCTGGGACTACATCATATTAAACTCGGATATTCTGCTGGGCCTGCTGTTCCTGCTGGCGTCCGCCATCCCCTTCATACTGGTATTCGATAAGAAGAAACCCCAGGCCCGTGAGCTGGTGCCTATCGCGGTGATGGCGGCCATTGCCGTGGTAGGCCGCACGGTGTTTGAGATCATCCCGCTGCCCAACTTCAAGCCCTGCTCCGCTATCATTATCATCACGGCGGTGGCCTTCGGGCCGGAGGCGGGCTTTCTTACCGGCGCGCTGACCGCCTTTGTCAGCAACTTCATTTTCGGACAGGGACCGTGGACGCCGTGGCAGATGTTCACATGGGGGCTGGTGGGCTTTCTGGCGGGTATTCTGCAAAATGCAGGTGCATTCAAGGGAGGAAGCCGCCGTCACTTTACGGCGCAATGGTGGGACAGGCTGTGTCCGGAGAATACCAACCGGGGCGATTTGCTGCATTTTGTGCGGCAGCTCACCGACCATGCGCCCCTGCGGCTGTGCCTTTATGGTTTCCTGTCCGGCTTTTTGTACGGCTGGATCATGAACCTGTATTTCATCATCGGGTATGTAAGCCCCCTTACATGGCAGACGATAGGCGCGGCCTATCTATCCAGCTTTTTCTTCGACTTCTGCCATGGGCTGTGTACGTTTCTGGTGCTGTGGGCACTGGGCGACCCGTGGGTGCGGAAGCTGGAGCGCATCAAGATCAAATTCGGCCTGACGGCGGAGGAGCGGAACTATGTGCTGCCGCCCTCCACATTTGAGATAGCGAGAGAGAACTATGAGTGAACGAAAAACAATCATCAGGACGGTGGGGCTGAAGAAGCACTACACCGTTGGCGGCAACACGGTCCGTGCGCTGGATGGCGTGGACATGTCCGTGCTGCAAGGCGAATTTGTCTGTGTCGCAGGCCGCAGCGGCTCCGGTAAGTCCACCATGCTGAATATGCTGGCAGGTCTTGAGCCGCCCACGGAGGGGGAGATCATTGTCCGAGGCAAGCATCATTTGGAGGCTATGGACGAGGAGCTGCGGACAAGGTTCCGCCGCCGCTATATTGGCTTTGTGTTCCAAAGCTACAACAACCTGCCCCAATACACAGCGCTGGAGAATGTGGCGCTGCCACTGGCCATCCGGGGCGTACCGGAGGATGAACGGAACTGGCTGGCGTGGCAGGCCTTGAGCCGCGTGGGACTGCGCGGACACGTAGATCACCGGCCTGCGGAGCTGTCAGGCGGTCAGCAGCAGCGCGTCAGCATCGCACGGGCCATTATTACGGAGCCCTCCATCGTGCTGGCGGACGAGCCTACCGGAAACCTGGACAGCCGTACCGGCCAGGAGGTCATGGAACTGCTGTGCGAGATCTTCCGGGAGAGGAACACCACCTTCATCCTCAGCTCCCATGACCCGCAGATGCAGTGTTATACGGATCGTACCGTCTATTTCAGCGACGGAAAGATAGAGACAGAAAATCACCACACCGGAGAGGAGAACGCACAGTGAAAAGAGAAACGGTAAAACGGGTACTGGCCCTGTTGATCTGCGTATGGATGACAGTATCCCTGCTGCCCGCCGTCGCTATGGCGGAAGAAGTCACAGAGGATGTGATAGATGACAGCACCATTGAGGCTTACACGTCTTACGAAAACGGAGAGGATGCCGGCGTCAGCGGGGTCTCGGTTACGGACGAAAAGCCCAACACGGATATCAAGGTCATACCCAGCGACGCCAACGCCCTGATCCTGATGGATACCGGCGCACAGTCCCCAAAAGGCGTTCCCGGTCAGGTGGTGAAGATCGTGCTGCCGCTGGCGGTCAATAAGGAGTACCTGCCCAGCGAGAAATACATGCTGCGCAACATCAACATCTATCCCGATGTGCCTACCGACGCCAGCGTGTCCAACTGGCCCTTTGAGCTGATCTATGCCAGCGATGTGCAGCACTTAAAGGATATGTCCTACAACTCCACGGCGGAGGTGTGGTTCGAGTTCAAGATCAGCGAGTTTGCCAGTAAGGGACGCTATGCCGTGCCCTTTAAGATCAACGCCACTGTGTGGCGGGAGGATGCCGTGAACGGCACCACCATCACCGAGGACGTGACCTTCAAGGTCAGTGCCTATGTGACCGTTACCGACAACGGCAATATGTCCGGCGTCACCACCTCCTTCGGCAGCCTTCAGGTGGCGGGTACCAACGCGGGCGGCTCCTATACCGTGCCTACCGGCACACCCAATCAGACTATCTCCATGCGGATCCCCGTGATCAATGTGGGCGGCACCCTGACCAGCGTGACGGTCTATCCCGTGGTGTCCGCCGCGCTGGACGAGTTCCCCTTTGTGATCGACTCCACCAATTTGGGCAAGTATTTTGACTACTGGCCAAGCGGCGAGGTGAAGTATCTGGACTACACCTTCACGGTGTCGCCCTTTGCCACCTCCGGCAACAAGTCCATTAAATTCAAGGCAAATTATTTCGAGAACAGCGCCCCTGCGGAGGGCTCCTTCTCCACGCAGTTTACCGTGATCGACGGCTATGACGCCTCCGCCATGTCGGTGATGGTGCAGAGCTATAAGCTGTATGTGGACGATACCGAGGTGTCCGGCCTGATGGCAGGCGAGGAGACGGAGCTGCGCCTGACCCTGATCAACAATTCCAAGTATGACACGGCCAAGAAAATCATCTCCAGCCTGGTATTCACCAATTCCCCCGGTCTGACGCTGTGCGTAGGCGGCACGGATACCGCCTATGCCGATTCCATCAAGCCGGGCGGTACGACGATCCTGAAATACAAGATCATGGCCAAGCAGGACGCGGAGGTTGGCCCCGCCATGCTGGGCATCAACCTGACCTATGAGACCACCGAGGCGGTGGCCGGTAAGGCGGCGCAGAACATCATGCTGCCGGTCAGCCAGAAGATGGATGTTCTGGCCGGTACGCCGGAGGTGTACGGCACACTCAGCAAGGATAAGGAAGCTACCATCTCCGTGCCGCTGACCAACATGGGCCGCGCCAAGGCTATGAATATCCGGGTGCTGGCCACGGACGGCATGACCGCCGCCGCGCCCTGCTACGTGGGCGACCTGCTGGCAGGCGGCTCCACCAGCGCCGATGTAACGGTGGGCTTCTCCAAAATCGGCGCGTTTGTGGGTAAGATGATCCTCCAGTATGAGGACGCCAACGGCGAGACGTATTCTCAGGACATCTCCGTGCCGCTGAGCGTGGCGGAAAGCTCTGCGGATACAGATGCCAACAGCGTCAACGCAAATAAAGACGGCACAGGCAGCCGCTGGTGGCTGTGGCTGCTGATAGCGATCCTTGCGCTCATCCTGATCGGCATTGTGGTCTATGTCATCATCCGCTATAAGCGCGGCGAGATCGGGCCCGGTGCCGAAAACACCGCTGCCTTGGACGATTTTGACGACGACTTTGACGCAGACGGCGGCGCACCGGATATTGGAGAGAAGCCGCTGTCCTACGACGGAAGCAATAAGGACGGGAATGTATGAAGCCAAAAGACCTGTTTCGCTACGGCTGCACCAACCTGTTCCGGCGAAAGACCCGCACGGCGCTGACAGCCCTATCCATGGCGGTAGGCGTCATGTGTATCGTGGTGCTGATCTCCGTAGGTCTGGGCTATGAGCAGGCGTACCGCGAGAGCATCGAGGCGCTGGGCAGCCTGACAAAGATCGATGTGACGCCTGCCACCGGCGATTACGGGCGCAAGGCACTGCTGAACGACAAGGCACTGGAGGCGTTCCGGGGCATCGACGGTGTGGAGGCGGTGACGCCGGTCTATCAGCAGTCCGCCTATATCGTGTCCGGCAACTATGTCAACATGGTGCGCGTTTACGGCATTGACATGACCACGGCGGAGCGTTTCAGGCTGACGCCGGAGCGGGGCGTTATGGCCGGGGACGGCACGCGCCTGCATCCGGAGGTGCTGTTTACCGGCGATGTGGCCGCCGGACTTGCCAACAAGGCGAAGGACTGGGAGCTGGCGGTGGATGAGAACGGCAACGCCCTCATCGATCTGCTGGAAGTGCCTGTCCGCATGACCTTCGATTCCTCCAGCCTGACCGGCGAGCCGAAGGCCGACACCGACGGACGGGCACTGCCCTCCAGTAACCTGTATACCCTGCGGGTGACAGGCATCTGCTCCACCCTGAACAACAACTTCGCCACCGCCGCGTTCATGTCCTTCGACCGCTTGCAGGAGATGACGCAGGCCAACGCCAATTACATGGGTGCGACTACCCAGACTAAAACAGCGGAGGAGAAGGCCAACGGTCCTACCTACGACTTGGTTTGGGTCATGGTCAAGAACGTCAACGACGTGCAGCGTATTGTCAAGCTGATCCGGGACACGGGGCTGAACACCTATTCGCTCAACGATATGCTGGAGACGGTGCGGGCGCAGTCCCGGCAGATCCAGGGGATGTTGGGCGCACTGGGCGGCATCGCCGTCCTGATCTCCGCCATCTGCGTGGCAAACACCATGATGATGTCCATTACGGAACGGACGCGGGAGATCGGCGTGCTGAAGGTGCTGGGCACCGTTCGCAGCGACATCTTCAAGATGTTCCTGACGGAAGCACTGATCGTAGGCGTGATCGGCGGCGCGGCGGGCTTGGTGCTGAGCTTTATCGCCAAGTGGCTGATACCGATGATCTTCGCGTCCCGTGAGCTGCGGTGCGTGCTGCCCTGGTGGCTGGCGGTCTGCGGCGTGGTGTTCGCAGGCGCGGTAGCCATTGCCGCCGCGTGGATGCCCGCCCGCAAGGCAACGCTCATCAGTCCCAACGAGGCCATCCGCTCTGAGTGAGGTAACGATATGAAAAAGGCAACACACAATTTCAAAAAGCCGCTGCGCAGTGCCCTCGCCATGGCACTGGCACTGGTGATGACCCTTTCTCTGACAGTGCAGACTTTCGCGGCAGTTGGTACTTGGCCAGCCACCGGTACGGCCAGCGGTGACAGGTATTTGCAAAACAGTGGTACTTTCTATAATGGCAGTGCTGTAATGGCCCCGCTATATGCCAATTTTGGCGGCTTTATCAATGTATACGGCGTGCCGAAGGGTTCCGATGCAAGCTCCTATGTCATGACGCCGACCTCCATTTACTTTGGCGACAACATGAGTTCGAAAAATAATACCGCCGACCTGGAGCTGAACAAAGCCTACGACTTCTCGAAGCCGATCCGGTATAACGTCACCGCTAAGAATGGACGGACATTCCCAGTCTATACCTTTGCAGCGGAGGCTACCAGTAAGGAAACGTGGACAGAAGCGGATACCCAGGAACTGCTGGGTATGGCGGAACTGTTCGCGGATACCTATCATCAACTCTATCTTGTAATAGATAAGATCAATGCGGCAAAGACCAATATCGGCGCGTATCATCCGGCCAATGCGGATATGCTCGGCACACTGGGCTACTGGCTAGGCATGGATACCGCCTTTTATGACGACGATACTGTCGGCATGGGAGGCAACCGTCTCTTTGACTCCTATGAAGCAAAGTGGCGTGCGGGCGGCGAGGAGGCCGTTCAGTTCATGCAGGAATACCTGCAAAGGTATATTACCAAAAAAGGCTATAGTCGGGTCAGCCCCGCGGCACTGCGGATCATCTATGAGCAGATCGTCCCTGAATATCTTTCCTACGTTGAACAGAATCGCATCAAAGAGCCGGTCATTGACCGGGTGACCATTGGCGGCTCTGTGGGCAGTATCGATGCCGCGGCTCGCACGGTGACGGTGAAGCTGCCGAAAAATGTAGACCGTTCCCAATTAACAGTGGATGTTGAGGTAGGAACTGGACTAATCGCCAATTCGGTGGCGGGTTCTGTGGCCCAAGGGTCTTTGGCCTATCAGGTAACCCCCTATGATCCGGCATACGGCACGAAATACAATGCACTGAGTGCCACATGGCGTATCGTCATCGAAACGGGTAAGCCGGACAATCTGGTCACCTCCTTCGCCGTTACCGCTGATGATGGCAAGACCCGATACGCCAAGATCGACGAGACCAACAAGACGATCTCCCTGAATCTGCCGGAGGACACCGACCTGCGCGCCATCACGCCGGTGGTCGTTCATACCGGCACGGCGGTCACGTTAGAGGGTTCGGCCCTTGACGGCAGCACTTCCTTCGATTTCACCAATTCCGAGACGACACCTCTGACATTGGTGGTGACCAACAGCAACTTTGCTCTGCGAACGGAATACAGGGTAACCGTCACGGCCAGAAAGTCCTCAGAGAATTACATCACCACCTATAAGCTGGGCGACGCAGAGGGCGTGATCAATGGCGACAACATTGCCATCACCATCCCTTACGCCATGGATCTGGCGGCTGTAAAGCCGGAGATCACCTTTTCCGAGTTTGCGGTGCTCGTCGAGCCTGATACGCTGAAGGTGGGCGAAAACACCTACACCGTTACCTCTGAAGACGGCAAAGTACGTACTTATACGGTGACCATCACCCGCACGGCGGTGGCAAGAGGCAGACAGATACTGTCCTTCACCTATGGCGCGGCGGCAGGCGTGATCGATCAGGTGAATGGTACGATCTCACTGGTGCTGCCCGCTGGTACCGGCACCACCTTTGCACCGACCATCCGTGTATCGGATTTCGCCACGGTCACACCGGCCTCCGGTGAAGCGCAGGACTTCAGCAAGCCGGTACAGTACAAGGTCAAGGCGCAGAACGGCTCCACCAATACCTATACCGTCACTGTAACAGTTTCCCAGGAGCAAGCAGAGAATCCTTACAAGGCGAAAATGAAGTCACTGGTCAGCAAGATCAACCAGCGGTACAGCCGGACAACGGCAGGCGCGTGGGAGGACTGGGAATGGATGAACCTGGGCTTCTACCAGAAGAAGCTGGGTAATCTTGACGACGACTTCTCCATCGCGGAGTGCATCAAGCGGCTGGACACCACCACCAATGTGGCCATGACCAACATTGACCGTAAGATCATGACACTGACCGCCCGCGGCATCGACTGCTCCAAGTTGTCCAAGTACAACAACGGCAAACCCTTTATCGACGCCAAGGGCAACGAAGTGGACGACTTCGTTTCCATCCTCTATAACTACCGGGGCGGCTACACCATCAACGGTCCCATTTTTGCCCTGAACGCACTGGATATGGGCAACTATACTATCCCTGAAAACGCCGTGTGGACGCGGGAAAAGCTGCTGGAGACGATCCTGAACCACAAGTATCTGTCGGACGGCTTCGGCTTGGATATGGTCACCATGCTGATGCAGTCTATCGCGCCCTATCAGAACGATCCAGTGTACGGCGAGCGGGTCAAGGCTAAGCTGTGGGAGGGCTTTGACATCGTTATGAACAGCTTTGGCACCGACCCCTTTGACAACCCCTTCGGCGTTCAGTGGGGCGGCGTGTATACCTCTGAGGGCGCGTCCCAGATCATCTGCGCTCTTTCCGCTATGGGCGTTGACGTCCACACGGATGTGCGCCTCAATAACGGAAAGGACAGCGTGCTGACCTCGTTCCTCAACTACGCCGACTTTGACGAGGGCTATTTTGCCCACAGCAACACGACGCACAAGAACGCCATGGCCACCTATCAGGGCTGCTATGCCACACAGTGGTATCTGGGCTTCCTGAATAACGGCGGGGCGGGGCATCCCTATTCCCTGTATTATCATCGCTTCGATTTCTCCCGTAAGCTGTCCACCGAGGCGGACATTACCTCCTTTACACTGGAGGGCAAGCAGGGCGTGTTTACCACGGAGGGCAGAGACAACATCATCACCGTGACCCTGCCTGCCGGTACGCCGCTGAACGACATGCACCCGCAGCTTCAGCTGTCTGACTATGCCACGATCCTTGCACCGGATCTTACCGGCGGCATCACCTTTGTGAAGGATACCAAGACCGCCTTCACCGTGCAGGCGGAGGACGGCAAGACCACCAAGACCTACTATGTGGTAGTCAAGCTCTCGGATGAAGAAAAGCCCTCCGGCGCGGAGATCTACACCGATACCATTATGCTGAAGGACGCCAATATCCTGCGGGATCTGGACATTCTGGGCAAGAATATCACTACTGGCACGGACAGCACGGATATCGAGCTGCTGCTTGACGCAGGAAAGGACACCTCAAATCTGATGATCTACGCCCGCCTCTCCTATGGAGCCACTGCCTCGCCGGCACTGGACGGGAAGAAGGGCATGAACCTGTCGGATTGGACGACCTTCACCATCACTTCCGGCGACGGGACGAATACCCGGACGTACCGCATCAAGGCCACGGCACGGACGCAGGCGTCTATCTCCGCCTTCAGCCTTACCATCGGCGGCACGGTCTATGAGGGCGTTATTGACAACAAGGCCAACACCATTACCGTGTCCGGTGTGGACGACAGCAAGCTGTCAAGCACCTCCTTCACCCCGGATGTGACGCTTGGACCGGAGACACTGGTCTGCTCTCCTGCCCCCGGTCTGGCGCAGGACTTCTCCCGCACGGTGCAGTACATCGTTGCAGGCAATGAAAAGGTGCTGTCCCGCACCTACACCGTCTCCGTGCTGAATAAGGCGGGGCAGTTGATCTCCGGCAGCGGCGGTGGAGGCGGCAGCGATCCTGTAACGCCGGCCACCGGCGCGAAGATCACGGCCTTTTCCGTGCTGGGCGTGGACGGCGTCATCAACCAGAGTGCAGGTACTATCACCGTAACGCTGCCTGCCGGTACGAACGTGACGGCGGTAGCCCCCTCCGTTACCGTGACAGCAGGTGCGGTGGTCAGCCCTGTGCCCGGCGAGGTGGTGAACCTGACCGTTCCAGTGGTCTACACCGTGACGTTGGGCGAGGAAACCAGCCGCTATACCGTCACCGTGACCTTCGAGCGCAGCGTTTCCCAGCAGCTTTGGGACGAGCTGGGCAACAACTCGGATGTGGCGGATCACCAGACCAGCCACACCAAGCGGGATTGGAGCTGAGTGCCATGAGGAAAAGAAAAACTGTATTTCTATTGCTGGCATGCCTGCTGCTGACGCTGGCGGCGGGCTGCGGGAAAGCACCCCAGCAGCCGCAGGAGCGCAGCAAGTGGGACATCCTTTCCGCCAAGTGCGGCGAGGCGGACTGCACCGTGTCCGTCACCAAGAACTGGGGCGGGCAGGAAACGGGGCTGAGCTGTGTTGTGTTCATCCCTCCCACGGAGGGCATGGACATGACCGCCGTCCCGCTGACGCTCCGGCTATCCGAGGGCGCGACGCTGGACGAGACTGAGCCGTGCATCGTATCCGCTGACGGCACTTCTCTAATCGTTGATCTAACGGTTCTTGAACCGTGCATCACCGTGCAGAACGAGGGCTATACCCGCACCTACTGCCTGCGGCTCAAGGAGGCGATGGGATGAAGCGTACAGTATACTTGCTGATCGCCGCGCTGAGCGTAAGTCTGCTGCTGGGCGGCTGTGGCCAGAACAGTGACCCGCTGGCTATCCGGGAGTTCATCATCGGCGACAGCATTGGCACGGTGGAACAGCGCGGCAGCGGAAAGGATGCGGAATATGTGATCTGCATCACACTGCCGATAGAAACGGATTTCCAGAACTGCACAGCCAACATTACGCTGGCGGACGGCGCGTCCGTCAATGGCGATAGTCCCTGCCTGAAGGCAGATTTGGGTGGCCGCATGGTGCTGGATCTGACGCGGGAGCCGCGGGATCTGATCATAGAGAATGGGTCAAGCAGCCGTTCCTACGGCTTTGAAATAGGGCTGAGCCGGTAACGGCTCATGATAGAAAAGAGGTGATGCATGGGATTACGGCGTTCCCTGCGCAGAAGAGATCAACAAAAAATTAACAGAAGGAGAACGAACATGAAAATGACGAAGAAGATCACCGCATTGTTGTTGGCTCTCGTTATGGCGCTGTCTCTCAGCACCATGGCGTTTGCCAACGGCACCACGACGACCACGACCGGGAAAGTAACCCGCACGACCGTCAATTCCATTGACGCCGTGTCCTCCATCACCATTGGCGGCACCACCGCCTATTATGAGAAGGACAGCAATACCGGCGACCAGATCTATATCCGCGCCATGGTGGCCGGCGGCACCGAGAATGGCCTGAAGAGCACCAACGTGGTGATCAACCTGAGCAATGCCGGCGCCACCATCAACGGCGACCTTTCCTTCACGGGTGCGGGCAATGTCCGCACGGCGACGAATGTGAACCTGCTCAACAAGGTCTATACCGTGATCATCAGCACCTCCGAGGGCGGCGTCACGACCAGCAAGACCTATAAGCTGGCTGCCGGCTTGCCCAATGGCGCGGTTGCCATTGCTTCCGGCGATCCTCTGCGCATTTCCACACTGCAGTTCGGCGATGTGGAGGCTACGTTCACTGCTACCAACGCGCAGAATCCCCTCATGGGCAACACTGTGTCGAACACGGATGGCAAGTGGACCTTCGTGAGCTACAAGGCCACCGCCACCATGGACAGTGTTATTAGCAATAGAACTGCGGTTCCTGCCTACATTGAAGTGCCTACCGGAACTACTGTTTCTGGCGGATGCCTGGGTGAAACGACTGTAAGCGGTGAGGCTGAGGTTACGCTGAATCTCAGTGATGGCACTCCCTTTGTGAATGTGACAAAGGGCAGTGAGACCCGTAAGTACTTTGTTTTTGCCACCGACCCCGGTACTTTCACGGTGAAATATGGTATTGATTTTACCGAGGCCATGGCTGATTCCCACTATACCGGCACCGTAAAGACTGCGGTGGATACTCTGAATACGCAGGCCAAGGAATTCTTCGGTATTACCGATGGCCACGCTTATGGTGAGCGTGTTGTTAATTCCGGCGAGACTGTGATGGATATCATGCACAAGTTTGCTGTCAAGTACAGCTATACTTCCGAGGTCCCCGAGGGCTGCACCTATATGGCGACGCTGAACGGCATCGGTGAGTTTACTTTTGGGCAGTACTCCGGCTGGATGTATACCGATGGTCCCACTTGGGTCAATGGTGCGGCTGATTATACCAAGTGGAACACTCCCGCTGTGGGTGGCGCCAGCTATACCCTGAGCGCGGGTGACGAGATCTGCTGGTTCATTTGCTGCAACTATATGCATCACCCCTGGGGCTGATACACAGGCCGAATGTAAAAAATAGCAAGGAGGGCGGGGCATTCCGCCCCGCCCTCCTTATATTAGAACTGGAGAATGTTTATGAATAAATTGAAGCGCATATTGATTCTCGGCCTGATAGCTATATTGTGCTTCAGCGTGATCCCGGCGACGGTTGTATACGCGGACCCTCAGCCATTTACGATCACAGGAAGTGATGGTAATACCTACACTCCGGTAAAATCGGATATCGTGGCAACCGGAAACGCTGTAGTTGGCGAAGTAGTCCCCACGGTATATTGCTTGTGGGTTCCTAAAGAAATCACAACACTGAATATTCGAGCAGCAGACACCTATGATGAGTTGAAATGTTCCTGTAACAAGGGGACGACAACGAGTGAAAAAGGAGAAAAAGTTCTCTCACTACCGACAAACACTCATACCAAGAGGTGCCTTGCCAATAAATGGAACAGATACCCCGGTTATGGAAAGTACATCGATTCTGCAACAGCTGTCACTAACTTGATACTAGTACAACTGAATGACATGAATGACAATGGGGATGTCACAGAAATGATCCACATCCTGATTCAGGTTGGTGGCTCTGCTCCAACAGTCGACACAACGCCTCCGGAACTCAGTTTGGTTGCAGACGGTGTGCAGCGCACAGGAGAAACAACAGCTACCGTTAAATTTACCTCCAGCGAGGCCGGTACAGCTTACTATTCTCTTGTTTCTGCTGACGCTGTGGACACATCCGCCGCTGGTACGGCAATGGTCAGCGGCGAGAATACGCTGAATATTACCGGACTGACCGCCGATGCGGCAACAGTCTATATCAAGGCGAAAGATAGTTCGGGTAATATTAGCGTATCCACGTTGGAAGCTGCGGTTCCGGCCTATGAAACCACTTATGAGATTTATCTGGGCCTTTGGAGCCATGCACAATATTACGATTTGGGCTATCGGGTCGCCAGTGTGACCGCGGACGGGAGACCTCTTAGCATGAGCGGAATAAGTGAGGTCGAATGCAGCGGCGTAAAGGCGGGACAAACGGTCAAGGTCACGCTTTACATTCCGGAGGCCGGTAAGGAGCTGGCGTCGGTTTCCCTGATCACGAATGACGGAAATAAAACGCCGATCAACGTAACCGTTGACGGCACGGAGAACAGCTTCACCTTTACCATGCCGGCGGCCAATGTGCGCACGGCGATCGGTGAAAGATTTACCCTCAAGGATTCTTCGATTGTGCGGTATAGTCTGAAATCGGGTGTTTCCCTGCTGTACAGCAATGTTGGAGATATCGAATCGAACCGTCAAGGCACAGTGATCTTCACTGATTCCAACGGAGTAACGCTGATGCAGGCACAGCCCGGTCAGCAGGTAACTGTGACTGCGCAGCCGGTGCCGTATACGGCAGGCGATGTGTTCCATCGGAAATTTGTGTGTTGGAAAGACATTGAGGGCATCAAGGTCAGTGCCGAGGATCAGCTGAAACCGTCCTTCACGTTTGAGATGCCAGCAAATGATGTCTATTTGTTTGCGGAAATCAATAATGTCGGCACAGAGGTCACATGGAAAACAAATCCTTTGGACGTGACAAATGTCCAACTGAAAGGACTTAGCAGTAACGACAGTCCGTTTGTCTTTGCTGACGGTGCCACACTGAGTGCTATTCCGTTAGGTGAGGACTGGTGGTACCGGTACGAATTCACCGGCTGGACGGTGGAGCGTGATGGAACGACATTGCCGGACTCCGAAGTGAGCACTTCGCTAGTCAACTCCAGTCGCCCGAAGGGGTCGTTCGGCTATGCAACAAAAGTGGAGTTCAAGGCAAGCGGCGAGAAAATGGCCGTCACGGCTAACTTCCGTGAACGTGCTTTTGCCAGTGTTACCGCCGTGGCGGATGCGACCATGGGCAGCGCTACCGTTGCTGTGGGCGACAGTACCCCCGCAGAGACCCAATCTGTTGTCTACGAGGGCCAAACTGTTACCCTGACCGCCACCCCCGGTAATCGCTACACGCTGACCGGCTGGGAGGTCAAGGCGGCTGGCTCCGACACGCTGATCAAGGTAACGACAGACGCGGAGGATGCCAACAAGGCCACCTTCACCATGCCCGCCACCGACAACAGCATCACCGCCACGGCAATCTTCGCCGTCGATCCCGATAAGGCCAGCCCCGCCTGCGTGCTGGAGGATGTGGAGCTGGCCATCCCCAGTGCCTCGGTCGAAAACAAGGGTACCAGCTACACCATCACGGTCCCGGCCAATACCGACGCGGACACGCTGGCCGCGGCAGTGCTGAAGTTCACCGTTTCCGAGTACGCGGATGTTGTCACCGCTGACGGTAGCGTCTGGCCGGAAGATGGCAAGGCTTGCAGCATGACGCTGGATACGCCGGTCATCTTCACCGTCCGCTCTGAGAAGTGCCGCATTGGGAATGATGATACCGCCAAGGCGGACTACACCATCACCGTCATCCGCGCCAAGAGCACCGAATGTGCCATTGAAAGCGCAAAGCTGGGCGATGTGGTCGGCGTCCTTGATCAGGCGAAGAAGACCGTGACCTTCACGGTTCCCGCCGACACCGAGGACAGCGCTGTGACCAATATGCCGCTGACGTTCGCCTGCTCGCAGTATGCATCTATCAAGCTGAAGGATGCCGAGGCGGATTGGGTCAACGACACAGCCTGCGGTATGAAGCTGAACGAGGAAAAGACCTTTGTCGTTACGGCGGAGGATGGCACCACCACGGCGGTGTACACCGTTGTGATCCATCGCGCCCCCAGCGATAAGAAGGCACTTACCGGCGCAACGCTGGGCGATATTGCGGCTGTGATCAACGAGGACAGCCATGCTGTTACCTTCACAGTCCCCGCCGATACGACTGACAGCAAGCTGGGCGAGATGATCCTAAAGTTCACCTGCTCCCCCCGTGCGACGGTCAAGCTGAAAGATGCCGAGGACAACTGGCCCGCTGCCGGTCTGCGCTCCGGCCTGAAGCTGGGCGTTCCCGCCACCTTCGTGGTAACGGCTGAGAACGTCGATACACAGGAGTATACGGTCACGGTCAACCGCGAGAAGAGCACCGAAAAGGCGATTACGGAGGCTGTCCTGACCAAGACGGGCGGCACCTCCGTGAAGGCGGATATCAGCGAACAGAACAAGACAATCACCTTCACGCTGCCTGCGGGCACCACCGATGCCGATGTGGCCGCCATGACGCTGAAATTCACCTGCTCTCAGTACGCTTCCATTAAGCTGGAGGGTGCCGAGACCAACTGGCCCGCCGACGGTCAGCTCTGCGGCATGAAGCTGAACGAGGCCAAGACCTTCGTCGTTACCGCCGAGAACGACGGTACGCAGACGTACACGGTTCTCATTGTCAGAGGCAAGAGCGCCGCGAAGGAGATCACGAGTGCCATCCTGCTGGCGAAGGCCGGTGATACGACGTCTCCGGCCACGGTGAAGATCGACAATGCCAAGAAGACCATCGACTTTACCCTGCCCGCCGGTAGCGACACCAGCAAGCTGGGCGAGATGATCCTGAAGCTGACGGTCTCCGACTATGCCACGGTGAAGAAGTCCGGCGATACGGACAACTGGCCTGCAGAGGGCAAAGCCTGTGGTATGAAGTTGGATACGCCGGTGATCTTCACTGTCACCGCCGAGGACGGCAAGACCACGCAGGACTACACGGTGACCATCACCAGAACCAAGAGCACCACGAAGGACATCACCGCCGTCAAGCTGTTGAACGCCGATAAGTCCGTGATCGCTGAGGGCAAGCTCAGCGGTACGACGTGGACGATCACGCTGCCCTCTGACACGGATAAGGCGTTGATCAACAAGATCGGCACTTCTACGGATGTCTTTATGCAGATCAACTACACCGGTGTGTCTCTGGCACAGGCAGAAGGCTATGACGATGCGACTGGCATCATCGGCAAATGGTCCTCCGGCAATGTCATGTGTGGCATCAGCCCCAACAGCAGCAAAACTTTCACCGTCACTGCCGAGGATGGCAGTACCAAGACCTACACGGTGGAGATCAAGTACACCGCCCCCAATGCCCCCACCCTGTCCGGCGGCTCCGCCACTCGCAGCAGTAAGACTGCCGCAACGGTGAAATTTACCTCCAGCGAGGCGGGCAACTACTTCTACAAGGTGGTGGATCACGGTGCGGCAGCTCCCACTGCGGATGAAATCATGAAATCCACCACTAAGGGTACGGCCAGCACGGGTGAGATAACCTTCACCCTCAGCAATCTGACTGAGGATGCACGCGACATCTACATCGTGGTCGTAAGCGCAGCCGGTGGCGAGAGCGCACCCCTGAAGGTAGAGATCCCCGCCTACGGCAGCGGCAGCGAAACACCGGACACCGGTAAGTTTACCATCACTATTAACGCACCCAAGGGCGGCACCATTACCACCAACCGCACCAAGGCGGATAAGGGCGATGAGATCATCGTCACTGTGAAGCCTGACAGCGGCTATCAGATGGTGGAGGGTTCCCTGACCTATTCGCTGGCGGTGGCAGGTGGTGAAACGGTCAAGATCACAGGCAACCGCTTTACCATGCCTGCAGGCAATGTGACCATCACCTGCAAGTGGGAGACGGCCACCACGACGGCCAAGGGCATCACCAGCTTCTCCATCAGCGGTGTGGTCGGTGCGGTGAACAACACCACCAATACCATTACCATCACACTGCCCCGCGGCACAGATGTGACGAAGCTGACCCCGGTTATCGCCACAAACGGTGTCAAGTCCCTGACACCTGGCAGCGGTGAAACGGTGGACTTCACCAATGCCGTGACCTACACCGCCGCCATGGAGGATGGCAGCAGCAAAACCTATACTGTCACGGTCTACGTGGACAAGGGAACGCTGGCCGATCAGTTCTGGGACAAGCTGACGGACTTTGCCACCCAAGTTCCCTGGTGGGAGTATGCAAAGCATCAGCAAAGCACCAGCAAGTATCCCAAGTATTGGTAAGTAGTTTTCTCTACGCAAGGGAGGCTGTCGGCAACGCCGGCAGCCTCCTTCTTATTTTCCATCCTTCGCTGCTACGAACCAGCGGCCTTTTTCAAACCAGAGATAACTCTCCCTGCCCCGTATGCGGCAGGTATATCTCTCTCCCACGCCGCCTACACTTTGGCAGGCTGCGCGGCGCACGTCCAGTATCTTGTCGATATGATATCTGCGTATTTCGTCAAACTCGATCTCGATAGGACGCATCTTCCCGTTGGCGTCAAAATGCACCGTCACCGGCACATACTTCTTTTCAAGTTCCATGGATATTCCCCCTATCCTGCGAAGTAGCCTATCGGATGCACGGTATGGTCATCCTTGGGATTGATGCAGCCCAATGCCGGGTCAGACATGGTGATGGCGCGGCGCACACTCATATAGCCATATCGCTGCCGCAGCCTGTCCACGGCTACGTCGATTTGTTCCCACGCGCTCCGACGCCTATCGTTATCAAAAAGCGAAGTTTGTATACCAATAGTCGCATCTACCAGTTCGGCGCCGCGCACACCAATGCTGCGTACCGGCAGCGTCCACGGATAGCTGCGACGGAACAGGTCGAACGCCACTTCTGCGATCTCCGCACTGGAGCAGGTGGGAACTGCCAGTTTCTTTTGCCGGCAGTACCAATGCAGCTCCGTATCCCGGACAGCAACTTCGACCACCGTACACTTTGATGCCAGCTCCCGCATTCTGCTGGCTACACTTTCCGCCAACAGATACAGCATGAGACGCACATCATCGTCGCTCACCAGATCGCGCGGCGTGGTGGCGCTGTTGCCTACCGATTTTATGGCACGGATATGATCACTGCGCTGCACAGGCGATACATCAAGCCCGTTGGCGAAAGTGTGCAGCACCAGCCCCATTTTCCCCAGCTTGTATTCCAAAAGCTTCGGCGGCGCCTCGGCAAGCTGCCCGATGGTATAAATCCCAACACCGCGCAGCTTGCGCTCTGTGGCAGGACCAACATAGAGCAGATCGGATGCTGGCAGCGGATAGACAATTTCTTTATAGTTATCCCGCTCGATACGGGTGATGGCGTCCGGCTTTTTATAGTCACTACCCAGCTTCGCCGTGATCTTATTGTCGGAAACGCCGATGCTGGCGGTGATCCCCAACTCAAACTTGATCCGCTCGCTGATCTCTTCAGCAATACTCACGGCCGAACCGAACAGACCGACGCTGCCGGTCACATCCAACCAGCTTTCATCAAGGCCAAACGGTTCGATTTGGTCGGTGTATTTCTCGTAAATCTCGCGAGCCATCTTACTGAATCGGATATACTCCCTCATATCGGCAGGCAGCACCACCAGATCGGGGCAAAGCTGCTTCGCCTGCCAGATGGCCATGCCGGTTTTGACGCCACGTGGCTTTGCTACATAGTTGGCAGTAAGGACGATTCCGTGACGGGCTTCTGGATCACCGCAGACTGCCACCGGCTTTTGACGCAGTTCAGGGCGCCGCTGACATTCCACAGATGCATAAAATGCGTTCATGTCTACGTGTAGAATATTCCGTCCCATCTATCCGTCCTCCTCCCAGTTTTCTTAACCACCATAATAGAACATAAGTTCTATATACGCAAGAGGTAAATTGAGGAAGCACTGCGTAGCGCTGGCATTTTGACAATACAAAATATGGGAGGAGTATATGCGCAGCATTTACAGCGGTTGTGCATTGATAAAAAAGAGGGATAAGGTACAATAAGTTGCG
>DNFA01000055.1:3265-7887 GCA_003487665.1 Oscillibacter sp. | reverse complement strand
CACCCGCCGCAGCGACCAAAATTGCAAAATAAAATGCAGTTTTTTATTTTGCGATTTTGCAGGCAGCTTGTCGAAAAAGTCCGGATGGACTTTTTCGACAAGCTGACGGGGCGGCCGGAAGGCCGCTCCGCTTTTGCACGCTCCGTAAAAAAATATCATGCCGCCCTGTCTTTTGCTCATTAGAGCAAAAATGGGGCGGCGATTTTGTGCAGGATGGAGAAAAATTTTCACGGTGACGATTTTTCCTCTTTTCTCGTTGCAAGGCGGGCGGTTCTATGGTACAGTACGGGTGAGTGTTAGAAAATTAACGAAAAACAGACCGAGAGGACAACACTTACATTAGGAGGAATCGGCATGAGAGCAGGACAGGAGAAAACGGCGGCTATCGTGCGGGCGTACAATTGCGATAGCTCACGCCTGATCGCTATTCTACAGGAGATCCAGGCGGCGGAAAACTATCTGAGTCAGGAAAATATGGAGTTGGTGGCGGATATGCTCCATATTGGCGTGTCCAAGGTGTACAGCGTGGCTACGTTCTATGAGAATTTTTCGCTGGAGCCTAAGGGCAAGCATATTATCAAGGTATGTGACGGCACGGCCTGTCATGTGCGGAAGTCCGGCCCCATCTATGATGCGCTGTATGAGTATCTGGGGCTGGAGGGTAAGCGCAAGACCAGCGCCGACGCCATGTTTACATTGGAGACGGTGGCCTGTCTGGGCGCCTGCGGTCTGGCACCCACGATGACCATTGACGGCGAGGTGTTCGCCAAGATGACGCCGGAGGCGGCCATTGGCGAGCTGGAGGCCATCAGAGGAAGGGAGGCGGCGGTATGAGCAAGCTGACGCGAAGCGGGTTCCATGCGCTGCATACACAGGCGGCAGAGCTGATGGATCAGAGCCGGGGCAGACTGAATGTGCTGGTGTGCGCCGGTACGGGCTGTATCGCCAGCGGCGCCATGAAGGTATACGATTACCTGCGGACCACATGCCAGTCCCGCGGCATTCCGGTGGCGGTATGTCTGAAGGATGAGGCCGGTAAGGAGGGCATCCACCTGAAGAAGTCCGGCTGCCATGGCTTCTGCGAGATCGGTCCGCTGGTGTGCATCGAGCCGCTGGACATTCTCTATGCCCATGTGAAGGTGGAGGACTGCGACGAGATCATCGAAAAGACGATTCTGGGCGGCGAGGTCATTGAGCGGCTGCTGTATACCCAGAACGGAGTGTCCTATCAGCGCCGGGATGACATTCCCTTTTACAAGAACCAGCACCGGGTGGTGCTGAAGAACAGCGGCAAGTCTGACGCGGAGGATATGACGGAGTATCTGGCGCTGGGCGGCTATACCGCCTTTGAAAAGGCACTGTTCACCATGACCGGTGAGGAGATATGCAGGGAGATCGCCAATTCCGGACTGCGCGGGCGCGGAGGCGGCGGCTTCCCGGCGGGGCGCAAGTGGGAGAGCGTGCGGCGCCACACGGAGGAGCCGGTGAAGTACATCGTGTGCAACGGCGACGAGGGCGACCCCGGCGCGTTCATGGATCAGGGCGTGATGGAGGGCAACCCCCATTCCGTGCTGGAGGGTATGATGATCGCCGGTGTGGCCACCGGCGCGACGGAGGGCTACATCTACGTCCGCGCCGAGTATCCGCTGGCGGTGAAACGGCTCCAGATCGCCATTGAAAAGGCCACGGAGATAGGGCTGCTGGGCGATGACATCATGGGCAGCGGCTTCAGCTTCCACATCCACATCAACCGGGGCGCGGGCGCCTTCGTATGCGGCGAGGGCAGCGCGCTGACCGCGTCCATCGAGGGCAAGCGGGGCATGCCCCGCGTGAAGCCGCCCCGGACGGTGGATCAGGGACTGTGGGGCAAGCCCACGGTGCTGAACAACGTGGAGACATTCGCCAATGTGCCGGGGATCATCAACCACGGTGCACAGTGGTATAAGGGCATCGGCACCGAGTCCAGCGCCGGCACCAAGACCTTCGCTCTAACGGGCAATGTGGTAAACACGGGGTTGGTGGAGGTGCCCATGGGCACCACGCTGCGGGAGATCATCTTCGATATCGGCGGAGGTATCCCCAATGGGAAAAAATTCAAGGCTGTGCAGATCGGCGGGCCCTCCGGCGGATGCCTGACCGAGGAGCATCTGGACTATCCCATGGACTTCGACTCGCTGAAGAAGCTGGGCGCCATCATCGGCTCCGGCGGACTGGTGGTCATGGACGAGGACACCTGCATGGTGGAGGTAGCGCGGTTCTTCATGCACTTTACCCAGAAGGAGAGCTGCGGCAAGTGTACGCCCTGCCGGGAGGGCACGAAGCGCATGCTGGAGACGCTGGAGCGGATCATCGCCAACGAGGGAAGCCCCGACGATCTGGAGCTGCTGGAGGCGCTCAGCGATACCATCACCGACACGGCGCTGTGCGGTCTGGGACAGACAGCCTGCAAGCCGGTCATGTCCACGCTGCGGCATTTCAGGCAGGACTATCTGCACCATGTGGTGGATCACCACTGTCCTATATGCAACGGACGCAGACGGCGGTTGGAGATCAAGGCGGATCTGTGTAAGGGCTGCGGCAAGTGCGCCAAGAACTGTCCCATGGAGGCCATCTCCGGCCAGCTCCGCATGCCGTATACCATCGACAACGAGAAGTGCATCCATTGCGGCGCATGCTGGGGCGCGTGTCCCTTCGGCGCTATCGACGCCATAGAGGAGGAGTGAGCCATGGCTAAGGGAATTATGGTCATCGACGGGCAGCGGGTGCCTTTTGACGGGGAACGCAATGTGCTGGCGGTCATCCGCAAGGCGGGTATCGACATCCCCACATTCTGCTACTATTCCGAGCTTTCCGTTCACGGCGCGTGCCGCATGTGTATCGTGGAGGACGTGAAAACCGGCAAGATCGACGCCTCCTGCTCCATGGAGCCCCGGGACGGCATGGAGATCCGCACCAACACCGCACGGCTGTTGAAGCACCGGCGGATGATACTGGAGCTGCTGCTGGCGGCACACGACTGCTCCTGCACCACCTGCGCCAAGAGCGGCAACTGCCGTCTGCAGGAGCTGGCGCAGCGGTTCGGCGTGCGGCATATCCGCTTCCCCAACAATAAGCCCCGGTATGAGAGGGATTACACCAGCTACGCGGTGTTCCGCGACCCCAACAAATGTATCCTGTGCGGCGACTGCGTGCGGGTGTGCGAGGAGCTGCAGGGACAGGGCATCCTGAACTTTGCCTTCCGGGGCAGCGAGCTGCAGGTGATGCCCGCCTTCGATAAGAAGCTGGAGGAGACGAAGTGCGTGGGCTGCGGTCAGTGCGCCGCCGTTTGCACCACCGGCGCTATCACGGTCAACGATCAGATCGGCACGGCGTGGGCGGCCATCCACGACCCGAAGAAGCGGGTGGTGGTGCAGATCGCTCCGGCGGTGCGCGTGGCGGTGGGCGAGGCCTTCGGTATCCCGGCGGGCGTGAACGTCATCGACAAGATGACCACGGCACTGAAGCTCATGGGTGTGGACGAGGTGTACGACACCAATTTCGGCGCGGACATGACCACCATACTGGAGGCCGAGGAGTTCTTGCAGCGGCTGAAAAACGGCGGGCCGTTCCCCATGTTCACCAGCTGCTGTCCCGCGTGGGTGCGGTATCTGGAGTTCAACGACCCCAAGTATCTGAAGAATATCTCCACCTGCAAGTCCCCCATGGAGATGTTCGCCGCGGTGATCCGCGACAAGTACGCCGCTAAGGACGAGGCGGACGGCCGGACAACGTACAACATCGCCATCATGCCCTGCACCGCTAAGAAGATGGAGGCGGCGCGGCCGGAATTCGTGCACGATGGGCGGCCGGACGTGGATCTGGTGCTGACCACCCGTGAGCTGGTGGACATGATGCGGGAGACGGGCGTGCAGCTCAACGAGCTGGAGCTGGAATCCCCCGATCTGCCCTTCGGGCTGGGCAGCGGCGCGGCGGTGATCTACGGTGTGACCGGCGGTGTGGCGGAGGCGGTGGTGCGCCACTGCTTGCCTGATAAGAGCAAGAACACGCTGCGGGCGGTGCGGGTCACCGACCTGCGGGGCGACGGCGCCATCCGCCATGTGGAGCTGAACGTGGACGGACAGGAGCTGCACATCGCCGTGGTCAACGGGCTGGTCCACGCCAAGGAGCTGATCGCGGACATGGAGGCGGGGAAGTGCTTCTACCATCTGGTGGAGGTCATGACCTGCCAGGGCGGCTGCGTGGGCGGCGCGGGACAGCCCTACGGACTCAGCGATGTAAAGAAGAAGCGGGGCGAAGGGCTGTATGCCGCCGATGCCTCGGCCATGTTCAAGCGGGCGGAGAAGAACCCCATCGTCACATCCCTCCTGAAGGAGTATGGCGAGGAGAAGTGCCACCAACTGCTGCATGTGCATTACGGAGAATAAGTAAGATAAAGCCCGGCGCTTCCGCGCCGGGCTTTAGCGTGGCGATAAACCTCGCCCCTGTCATTCCGAGGAGTACCCCAAGGGCACTTGCTTCGCGGCGCGAAGCGACGTGGGAATCCGTATCTTTTTAGACAGAAATCTGCGAAAAACGCAGAATTTATGCTTTTTAGAAACGAATTGCCACGCCAGTGTGTACCC
>DNFA01000055.1:0-3057 GCA_003487665.1 Oscillibacter sp. | reverse complement strand
CAATGACAGGCTTTTTCGACAGTCTCAAGCCCGGCGCGGGAGCGCCGGGCTTTGCTGCGGTGCAGGGGGAGGGAGGGGTCAGCGTTCGGGATCCCATTTGGAAGAGGAGGGATCCTTCTTCGCCGGCTGCGCCGCAGCAGGAGAGGGAATGAGGTCGGATGCGGTGAGGTACTTGTTCAGAGGCTTGTACGCCACAGCAAAGACCAGAAGGGTGATAGCGATGTTGGGGAGCATGTACGCCAGATTGTACAGCAGGGAGTAGAACCAGGGGCTGTGCATGGTCATGCCAAAGAAGGTCTCGGGCATATACGCCGCCCAGACAGTGGCGCCGACCACATAGTGCACCAGGAAACGGGCGAAGCCGGCGATCAGCGTGCCGGTGAACACGCCGCTCTTGGTGCGGGCGACCAGACCGGCCAGACCCAGAACGGTGAAGGCAACCAGATAGTCGCCCAGGATGGACTGCCAGCCGATGGCAAAGCCGCCGTCAAACATGAACTGCAGCACGCCGAAGGCGAAGCCGCCCAGCAGACCGGCACCCAGTCCCCAGCGCACTGCGTACAGCACCAGAGGGATCATGGACAGAACAACGCTGCCGCCCCAGGGCATTTCCCACAGCTTCAGGTAGCTGAGGATCTGCGCCACGGCCACCAGTACAGCGCCCTCGCAGAGAGAGCGAAGCTTCATGTGATTCATTTGTGTTTACCTCCGAAAAAAGAATTCCCGCATGGCGAGCCACGCGGCGTCGTCATGCGGAAATCTGAAATCGATATGATCGCATTCCTACGCCGGCATTACCCGGATCAGGTTCGAGGGACTGGACGGCGATACGTCACATCTCAGCCGGCATGCGCCAGCGCCCCTTGGATTGTGGCACGATTGTAGCACGGCGGCGGGGCGATGTCAAGAGGGATATCGCCCCATTGCCGCCATTTTTTACTGCTCGTCCCCGAAATCGGCGCGGTACGCCGCCGCCAGCTTCTCCGGCCAGTCCCCGATGGGCTTCAGCACGCCGGTGAAGAACCGCAGCGTGGCCGGCTCGTGGACGAATTCCAGCCCGCCCACCAGCTGGCGGTGGTCAAACAGCCACTTTACCCGGTCGATGACGTACTCCGTCTGGGACAGGGTGAACACGCGGCGCGGGAAGGCCAGCCGCAGCAGCTCCATGGAGGCGATGCGCTCCGTGCCATCCGGTTCGCGCTCCTCCGACAGTGTGCCGCGCTCCATGCCCCGGATGCCGCCGCAGATGTACAGGGCGCAGGACAGGGCGCCGGCGGAGTATTCGGACTGGGGCACATGGGGCAGGAACTCCTTCACGTCGATGTGTGCGCCCAGACCGCCGCCGGGGGTGATGACGGGCACGCCGTATTCATCCAGCCGCTTGACACAGTAGTCGATGAACTGCGGCCCCTGGGAGATCACGTCCATGTCCATGCTCTCCTCGAAGCCCACGGTCATGGCCTCCATCTCCTTAACGGACATGCCGCCGTAGGTCAGGAAGCCCTCGAACATGGGGATCAGATCCTCCATGGAGTGGAACAGCTTCTTGTCCCGCACCAGGATCGCGCCGCCGCGGGCGAAGCCGAATTTTCGGGCGGAGAAGTAGATGATGTCGAACAGGTCGGCGATCATGCGGGTGATCTCTCGCACGGATTTGTCCTGCATACCCTCCTCACGGGTCTTGATGAAGTACAGGTTGTCCTGCAGAAGAGAAGCGTCCAGCACCGTCAGGATCTTGTATTTCCG
Source organism: Oscillibacter sp. (assembly GCA_003487665.1). Lineage (GTDB taxonomy): Bacteria > Bacillota > Clostridia > Oscillospirales > Oscillospiraceae > Vescimonas. The sequence continues at coordinate 1,311 of DNFA01000055.1, read as the reverse complement.
GCAGATGGCGGTGGCGGCCTTCATGTTGGTGTAGGAGATGGGCTGACCGCCGATGAGGTTGGTGCCGGCCTCCAGCCGGACGAAGGGAACGTTGGAGGGAGTCTCCTTCAGAATGCAGGATTCCAGCGCGTCCAGATCGATATTTCCCTTGAAAGGCAGGTCGCTGTGGCTGACAAGACCCTCCTTTTTGACCAGCTCCTCCACGCGGCCGCCCAGACGGGTGATATGCGCCTTGGCGGTGGTGAAGTGGTAGTTCATGATGACACAGTTGCCGGGCTTGACAAAGCGGGTGGCGAGAATGTTCTCGCAGGCACGCCCCTGATGGGCGGGCAGGCAGTTCTCGATGCCGAACAGCTCCTGGAGCTTGGCCTGCATACGGAAGAAAGTCTCGCTGCCGGCATAGGCGTCGTCAGCCTGCAGCATGGCCGCCTGCTGGCGGTCGGACATGGCGTTGACGCCGGAATCGGTAAGCATGTCCAGAAAAATATCGCCGTTGTGCAGCTGGAAGGTATTGAACCCGGCCTGCTGCATTTTTTCCAGGCGCTGGGCGGTGGGCAGCAGGTGCAGCTGCTGGACGATCTTGACCTTGTGCATCTCCATAGGGATGGGTTCGTGCTTGTAAAAAGTAATGGCAGGCATAGTGTGCCCCTCCTTGTAATTCATAATATATAATAGTAGCGCGTAATGCTACGCGGCGCAGTGCTGCGCGAAGTCGTTGTTGTGATCCCGCCGCCGCGGGTATCGCCGTATGGGAAGAAATGCAGTCATCGTAAACGCTCCTTGAAAACAAAAACGTCCTCTGCGTCCCGAAAGGACACAGAGGACGAGAATAAACCCGTGGTACCACCTCAATTTACCGCTTGCGCGGCCTCATAGGATACTGACATATCCGCAGCGCTGTAACGGGCGCGCCCGGCGTCGCCTACCACTCCGGAGAGCTTCGGAACGCGGCTCAGGACGGTAATTGGGGCGCTGCTGCTCCGCTGCCTTGCACCGACCGGCAGCTCTCTGCTGTAAGCGCTTGCAGCACCTTACTGGGTGTCCTTCATCGCTGTAACTGTGTTGCAGATACTTTAACACTTTGAACCGGGAATGTAAATAGCAATAATTGACAATTGACGGGGAAACAGAAGCGATTCTGTTGTACATCGTGTATGGGATGAAATTAGCGCAGCTTATGATAGTGATGTTTCTATCTGGATGATGAGAAATCGAAAAATAGGGGTTGCAAAATGATTCGGCGTATGGTAATCTAACAAAGCTGTCCGACAGGGCGGCGCACATGAGTAAAATCTGGTCGACGAAAAATGT
>DNFA01000036.1 GCA_003487665.1 Oscillibacter sp. | reverse complement strand
GGCCGCCAAGCACATCATCTAAGGAAGGAGAAAAGAAAATGGCTTTTAATAGTGCTGATACCGCTGCCTTCAAGAACGTATGGGTGTTCTGCGAGCAGCGTCAGGGCGTGATGATGCCCACCACCTTCGAACTGATCTCCGAGGGTCGCAAGCTGGCCAATGAGCTGGGTGTCGAGCTGTGTGGCATCCTGCTGGGCGACAACGTGGACGGCATCGCCGCCGAGCTGGGTGAGTACGGCGCCGACAAGGTGTATGTCTACAACTCCCCCCTGCTGAAGGACTTCACCACCGATGCCTACACCAAGGTGATCGTGGAGGCCGTTGAGGAGCTGAAGCCCGAGGTGCTGCTGTTCGGCGCCTCCAACATCGGCCGTGATCTGGCTCCCCGCTGCGCCGCCCGTCTGCACACCGGTCTGTGCGCGGACTGCACCCACCTGGACATCGACATGCCCAACTACAAGGGCTTCCTGCGCGAGGCCTCCACTCTGCCCGAGGAGCGCATCGAGAAGCTGGGCACCGTGATGATCAACCGCGAGCCCCATGACGTGTCCCGCGACCTGAAGATGACCCGTCCCGCTTTCGGCGGTCACCTGATGGCGTCCATCATCTGCCCCCGCTTCCGCCCCGCTATGGCGACCGTTCGCCCCGGCGTTATGAAGAAGCGCGAGTGCAAGAAGAACGTGGAGATCCTGCATCCCGCGTTCGCTCTGGAAGCTGCTGACATCCACACCGAGGTCACCGAGACCGTCAAGGCCGCCAAGAAGCTGGTTGACCTGATCGGCGCTGACTTCATCGTGTCCGTTGGCCGCGGTATCTCCAAGGACGTGGAGAAGGGCATCAAGCTGGCCGAGGAGCTGGCTGAGGTTCTGGGCGGCGTTGTGGGTTCCTCCCGCGCCTGCGTGGACTCCGGCTGGATCTCTGCTGACCATCAGGTCGGCCAGACCGGCAAGACCGTCCATCCCAAGGTCTACATCGCACTGGGTATCTCCGGCGCCATCCAGCACAAGGCCGGCATGCAGGATTCCGAGTGCATCATCGCCGTGAACAAGAACGATACCGCTCCCATCTTCGAGGTGGCTGACTACGGTATCGTGGGCGACCTGTTCAAGGTCGTTCCCGAGCTGATCGAGTCCATCAAGGCTGCCAAGGCTGCCAAGTAATCGAACCGCTCTTTCCAAAGGAGCCGCGTCTGCAGACGCGGCTCCTTTTCTCTTGACCTTTTCGCGCCGTTCCTGTATACTATATCCGATAAAAAGGGAGGTGCCATTATGCCCTACGTTGCATTGATCGGCCTGTATTTTGCCCCCATCCTGTGCCTGCTGGGCGCCGGATGGAGCTATGTCCGCTGGAAGAACGAGCATGAAAACGAAGCGCTTTCGGAGCGCGCTCACAAAAACTGCAAGCGCTTTCTCATCGCCGCGCCTATCGTCTTTGCCCTGTTTCTGGCACTGAAATTCATCTTCCCCGTGGAATAACGGGCATGCTGCTCCCGTACAGTAGACCAACCACACTCAGGAGGTACGCCATGTACACCATTACCGACCTCTATGATCTTTCTCACACGCTGGCAGGGGAGTATCTCTCCTGCTTTACCTACCCCTGGGAGGCGCTCTCCGGACTGGCGGACTGCATCCGCGCGCTGGGTGCGTCACTGGACAGCGACTACCTGCCCTTTGCCCCGGAGGTCTGGGTACATAAGACGGCGCACGTCGCCCCTACCGCCTCCATCACCGGCCCCTGCATCATCGGCCCCGACACCGAGGTGCGCCACTGCGCCTTTATCCGCGGCAGCGCGCTGGTGGGCGCGGGCTGCGTGGTGGGCAACTCCGTGGAGCTGAAAAACGTCATCCTTTTCGACAATGTGCAGACGCCCCACTACAACTATGTGGGCGACTCCATTCTGGGCTACAAGTCCCACATGGGCGCCGGCTCCATCACTTCCAACGTCAAGTCTGACAAGACCCATGTGGTCGTCACCGACGGCGCGGAGCGCCTGGACACCGGCCGCAAGAAGGTGGGCGCTATGCTGGGCGACTTTGTGGAGGTGGGCTGCAACAGCGTCCTGAACCCCGGCGCGGTCATCGGCCGCCACACCCGCATCTACCCGCTGTCCTCCGTCCGGGGCACCGTCCCGGAGAACAGCATCTATAAGCGCAGCGGCGATATCGCCGCCCAGCGCTGATAAAGGGAGGAACCGTTCATCATGGGCAAGTATTTCGGAACCGATGGCTTCCGCGGCGAAGCCAACGTCACCCTCACGGCGGATCACGCCTATCAGGTGGGTCGTTTTCTGGGCTGGTACTGCGGCGAATGCAAGCGCCGCGCCGGCGACAGCGGCCCCGCCCGCGTGGTCATCGGCAAGGACACCCGCCGCAGCAGCTACATGTTCGAGTACGCGCTGGCCTCCGGCCTTGTGGCCTCCGGCGCGGACGCCTACCTGCTCCACGTGACCACCACACCCTCCGTGTCCTATGTGGCGCGGACGGAGGGCTTCGACTGCGGCATCATGATCTCCGCCAGCCACAACCCCTTCTACGACAACGGCATCAAGCTCATCGACCGCTCTGGCGAGAAGATGGACGAGGCAACCATTGCCCTCATCGAGGACTATCTGGACGGCCAGCTCCATGTGTTCGACACCGACTGGCCGCAGCTGCCGCTGGCGCACCGGGAGCAGATCGGCCGCACCGTGGACTGGTCGGCTGGCCGCAACCGCTATGTGGGCTATCTGATCTCGCTGGGCATGTTCTCCTTCAAGGGCAAGAAGGTGGGGCTGGACTGCGCCAACGGCTCCGCGTGGATGATCGCCAAAAGCGTTTTTGACGCGCTGGGCGCCACCACCTACGTCATGGGCGACGAGCCGGACGGCTTCAACATCAACAACGGCGTTGGCTCCACCCATATCGACGCCCTCCGCCGCTTCGTGGTGGAGAAGGGGCTGGACGTGGGCTTTGCCTATGACGGCGATGCCGACCGCTGCCTCTGCGTGGACGAAAAGGGCGCTGTCGTCACCGGCGACCACATTCTCTACGTCTGCGGCCGCCACATGAAGGAGCTGGGCGAGCTGCCCCACAACACCGTGGTCACCACCGTCATGTCCAACTTCGGCCTGTACCGCGCCTTTGACCGGCTGGGCATCCGCTACGCCAAGACCGCCGTGGGCGACAAGTATGTGTACGAGTACATGAGCAAAAACGGCTGCACGCTGGGCGGCGAGCAGTCCGGGCACATCATCTTCTCTAAGTACGCCTCCACCGGCGACGGCATCCTCACCAGCCTGAAGCTCATGGAGGTCATGCTGGAGCGCAAGCAGCCCATGAGCAAGCTCACCGAGGGGCTGACCATCTATCCGCAGGTGCTGGAGAACGTCCGCGTCCGGGATAAGCTGGCGGCGCGGCAGGATCCCGCCGTGCAGAAGGCGGTGGACGGCGTGGCGCGCCGTCTGGGTGATACCGGCCGCATTCTCGTGCGGGAATCCGGCACCGAGCCGCTGCTGCGGGTCATGGTGGAAGCCCCTGACGATGCCCTCTGCCGCGCCTGCGTGGACGAGGTGGTGTCCGTCATAAAGCAGAGCGGCCACGCGCTGTAAGCTGCAAAGATAATGCAAGGGACGGCGTTTTCGCCGTCCCGCATCGCACGGTTCTTGTTCTGCTTTGTAGGGGCGGACGACTCTGTCCGCCCTGTATGACCGCCGCACCCTGTAGGGCGGGGCCCGTGTGCCCCGCCGGGAGTAATGCGTATGCTGCGGCGGGACACATGGGTCCCGCCCTACAGGGCAGGTGCGTTGACGCCGTCCCCTACACATTCAATCCGTCCGGCCGCAAATCCCTCCGTCAAAATCACAACAATTCCACACCAAATTTTGTGCACCTATCCAAAATGTGAAAATTTCGCCGGAAACGGTTGCGAATGGTCTTCGAAGGTGCTATATTTAACCCATACATCGTAAATATACTATATACGGACACCCATGGGTGTCTCGCTTTGCCGCCTTCGGCGGCAAAGCAGATAGCGTATTTGCGAAATCTAATTTTACATGGGAGGGTTCTTAAATGAACAACAACCAAAAAGCGACAAAGCGCGCGCTATTGACCAGCGTTATGGCACTGGTCATGTGTGTGGTCATGCTGGTCGGGACAACGTTCGC
>DNFA01000076.1:27396-27631 GCA_003487665.1 Oscillibacter sp. | reverse complement strand
TGTCGTATGCGCGGCGGAACACTGTCATATGCGCGGCGGACTTGCGGTCGGTTCATTGTGCCGGTCTGCCGTCGTAAACGGCAAAATTGCTCTGTAACCTTTTGAGCGCATGACGGGTATTGGTTTATGAAAGGCGCCGAATCCTCTGCCGGATTCAGCCGGACGGAATCGGCAACGAACCGTTTTTTTGCTTTGCTGCCGGAGGGAGAGTGGACTTGTGAAAAGCCGTAGTAAG
>DNFA01000076.1:15783-27159 GCA_003487665.1 Oscillibacter sp. | reverse complement strand
GGCGAAGCGGAAATGAACCGTCCCGATAAAATAGACGCTGCCCTTTGGGACGTAATGTGTGCGTCAGACGGGGACGAGTGGATACCCATTGAAATTTCACTCTACGATTTGGATGAAAACGCATTGTTTGCCAAGCTGAAAGACAAAACAGGGCTGGATGCGGAGGTGTTCCGCGACGAAGCGCGGTTTGAAAAGGAAGTCGCTTCGAAAATCCGAGAAGCGGTAGAGCAGACAATCGGTTCGGGAACGGTGCAGGCGTCCGGCAATACTGTCCGATTGTCAGATGCATCGCTGGGTTCGCTGAAAACGGCTCTTTCCGGCGAGTTGGAGTATTTGTTCCATGACGCTTTATGGGAGGAGCTTCGAGAAGTTGAACCTGACAGAGTGGCAGATCGGCTGATTGCCAAAGCAAGAAAGACGTTTCAAGCTGAAAAAAACAAAATGCTGCGAGCGGAACAGACGGCTGCGAATGAAGCATTTGCGGCGCTTTATGTGGAGCCGAGAAACAATCAGGTCGTGAGTGTACGGCACTATTTTGCTTCTATATTGGTGAGAGCGAAAAGCGAGGATATTCGGTATTTTGCGCAGTTGGAAGAAGTCGCCGCTGTTTTCTATGCGCCGGCATACCAAGCGGAAAATGCATTGGGAGTTATACCTGCCCAAGTCGGCGCGGATTCGTCAACGGATTGATTTTCGATTACGAAAGGAGAAATCGATTTATGAAAAAGTATGGCAAGCTGTATTTACTTCTCGTGCTGACTATTTCGTTGAGCTTGACGGCGTTTGCGCCGCAGACGGCGTCCGGCGAAGCGGAAATGAACCGTCCCGATAAAATAGACGCCGCTCTCTGGGACGTAATGTGTGCGTCAAGCGAGGACGAATGGATACCGATCAACATCCTGCTTTGTGGTATGGACGAAACGGAACTGCAAGGTAAAATCAAGACCAAAACTGGGATGGATCCTGCGGTATTTCTTGATGAAGCGCGGTTTGAAAAGGAAGTCGCTTCGAAAATCCGGGAAGCGGTAGAGAAAGCGTTCCGCGCAGAAGCGGCGCAGCCGGCCGGCGATGTCGCAGAGTTATCGGACGCGTCGCTGGCTTCACTGAAAACGGCCCTTTCCGCAGAAGTGCAGTATGCGGCAGATGATGACCTTTTGCAGAAAATTACTGAAATTTCTCCCAATAAAATTGCCGATGAACTCATTCTCAATGTGAGATGCAAATATCAGTCCGAAAAAAGTAAGGTATTAAAGGAAGAACAATTAGCTGTGAATAATGCGTTTGTAAAAACGCATGTTGAGACAAACAACAATGAAGTTAGGTTTGTGAGTTATTATATTCCGTCCCTTTATATTACGTCAAAAAAAGCCGATATTCTGTATTATGCACAGCAAGATGATGTTGTGTCGATTTGCTACGATGATCCCGACTTTCAGCTTGTTCCGGCATTGAATGATATACCTGCCCAAGTCGGCGCGGATTCGTCAACAGGTACGAAGAGTGTAAATTTCAACGATGGTAATGGCTTTTTAGGACATGGAATCTCAATCGGTATTCTTGAAGCGGGAGGGGTCATCGACATAGCATCTCCTCATTTTGATGAAGACAGAATGATAATTGTGCCAAATGGTAATGAAAAATTGGTTGCGGATACGCATGCATCGTTGGTAACGGCGATTGCAGCGGGAGAAAGAGTCGGCTATAACAGCGTGGTCTATACGGGAATCGTACCCGAAGCAACCGTATATGTTACGCGCGCGTCCAGTGTCGCTACGTTTGTTTCCGGACTACATGCTTTGCATGATAGCGGTGCACAGGTAATCAATATCAGCCTTGTGATGCTCGGTTCGCAAACGTATACTTATATGGACAGAGATTTGGACTATTTTATAAATACCACAGGAGTGACCTGTGTGGTCGCAGCCGGAAACAATGCGAATGGGTATGGCGACGGGTCGGCGTATATCAACAGCCCCGGGTATGCGATGAACTGCATCACGGTCGGCAATCTGCGCACCAAAAGCTCGGGCGCGAGCGGCATTGGCGCAAAGCCCTATTCCCTGCACCCGTCATCGTCTTGGGAAGAGCCGAATTCGCTGCCCAGCGAGCCGGATATCTGCGCGCCCGGCACATGGGTAAGGGCCGTGCGGACAAGCACGGGGACAAATCCCTTTTTCTATGATTTGGAGGGCGTAGAGCCGACCGGCACCAGCTTTGCGGCGCCGGTCGTCACCGGGATCGTCGCGCAGATGATGGAGGAACATTCGGCGAAAATCGGCAACCCGCAGGCAGTGAAGGCGAAAATTATGAATACCGCCCTCCCGTCGTCGGTGACGACCGTCAACAACGGAACGGAAAGCAACCCGTATCTGCGCGACCTCAGCGGGGCGGGGATGGTGAACGCCGCCCGCGCGATGTCCGGCTATGCGTATAAATACGCGTGGAATCACGGCGCAGTGGAGCCGAATTATATCACGCAGTTTACGGTGTCGCTTTCCGCCGGACAGAAGCTGCGGGCGACGCTGGCTTTCAGCAACAAAAACACAAATGCGATCATCCAAAACGGTTCGCAGTATTACGATATGGATCTGCGGCTGGTGGACGCCGCCACGGGCGCGGTCCTGTCGGCTGCCGAGGAGAGCAGAAACAATGTGGAGATTGTCGAGTATACGGCCTCTGCCGCCCGCTCGGTCTGCGTGCAGACGCGCATTGTGCGCGGCGTTTCCCATGTGTCCGTAGATTGGGCGTTGGAGGTGGACCGCTATTGAGGATACGGCGGTTCGTTCTGCCGCGTTCCGCTCGGTTTGCGACGAAAACATTCCGAATCGCACGAGCCGCACCGGCCGCGTGAAGCGGCCCGCAACCGCAAGGGAAAGCGGGTGCGTTCTTTACGGTGCGCGCCGTCCCCTGCGTTTGAAAGCGTCCGCCTTGCGGCGTTTTTTTGCGGTTTTCATAGCGGGAGGGGAGACGACGGTGTGCGTTTCGCATATGGCGCAGGGTATTCCGACGGCTCATAATGCGATAAAAAATACTGATTTGGCATCTGAGATTTGGTATATATGCACAAGAACGTTCGCTGCAAATTGGAACAATTGTCCATTGACGGGTGACATATATTTGAATATAATGGGATCGTAGATATATCTCTTCCGTTTGCCTGCTGCGGCAGGCCGTCCCGTGCCGTAGGCGCGCCGTCGTATCAAAGAAGGGAGAATTTAACATGAAGTGCAAACGAAGAATTGCCGCCGTATGTATTTCCGCCGTGCTTGGCTGCTCCGCTTAGCCTGCGGCTGCTCTGGGGCCGCCGGCTATAGGTTTGCAGCCGGTGGAATCGGTCGAGCTTTCCGCTCTTGCCGAGTCGGAAATTGAAGTGCATCTGAAAAACGAGACGCCGTTGGCGACGGAAACAACGTATGACAACCTGCAGACATTTATTGCAAAGGCACGGGAACAGAGCGATGCTTCGGACGCTGAAATCGCCAAAACGCTGCTTTGCAGAATCGGGAGCGCCGATTTGGCGGAAGCCTATACCGTCGAGCAGCTTTCCGAGGTATTGAACTATGCGGAAATTGTTCGTTCAACCGTTTATTATCGGGTCAGCCGGGACGGCACAAAAACGCCGGTCACAGCGCAGGAGGCTGTCAACGCAAAGGGACGCGCGCTGGTCGCCGCCAGCTCGAATTTGTGGTCAAGCTGGGAAACCTCCGATGACGGCTATATGCAGATTTATACGGAGGGAATTCGTCTCAATGCACAACCCTCATACAGCAGCGATTCGCGGAATCGGTATTTCAAAATTGCAACACGAGCCAAATGGCTGCATCAGCCATATTGGGCGCTGGAGGATTTGCAGGTTCTGTCTTTCGGAAGCGCGCTACTTGATACCCATTATGAAAGCCGCGCGCATCTGTACCGTTATGAAAAGTGTTCGCATCCTTCTCATTACAGAACGCAGAGCTATTCATGGTGGCACTACCGTTCCAACACAGTCGACCGGCATGAGGGAGAGGACGCGGCTTCGCATGTCAATATCCTTTATCCCAGCGGCTCTGCGATTGCCGCACGGGTAAAGTTTGGCGATCTGCCCAGCGGGTATGGGTGCTATCATACCGATACGGACGGTTTTCAGAAAAATTATCTGCAAATGGACACAGCAACTTCGTATTTGGAAACGCAGGTTTATCTGCAGGCATATGATTCGCCCGTCCATGCCGGTTATTCTCATAAACGGCTCGGAGGTGATATTGGAATCTCCATCGGTACAGGCGGCGCCGGTTTCAGCTTTACGGGTGCAATCTTACGCACAGACTATTACGGGCAGACCATTGTGTTGGAATATAATTAGGGAGGGAAATATATGTTATCCATCAAATGGATGCTCTCGGGCGTTTTTACGCTGCTGGTCGGAATGCTTTGCATTTTTGTGACCTTTGGTTTAAGCGTTGACCTGTTTTTTGTCGGACTCTTCTTCGTCCTGCTTGCGATTGTGATGTTCATCGTCGGTTTGGTGCTGAAACGATAGGAAAATAAAAAGGCGGTGTTGGTTATGCGCGCGATGAAATGTATGCTTGCGGGAATCTATCTGCTTTTGCTTGCGGGCATTTGTATGGTGGCGGCGACGATGGACAACTCGGGCGCTGCCGCCGTTTTCGGGCTGACCTTCGCGGTGCTGTCGCTGGCCCTTTTCGTCATCGGCCTATGCGGCAAGCGATAGGCGTCTTCAGCGCTTACAAGGAATATCGAACGAAAGCCGCCCTTTTGCAAAAGGGCGGCTTTGCTTTTGGGAACGGCGGCGTGCGGCGGCGACGGCGGCTTTAGGGCTTTTCGGCAAACCGAATCAGGCGCATGCGCGCCAGAAGCGCGAGCAGCTCGGTCTTGCGGGGCAGGTCGAGGAAGCGTCCGCAGGTTGTGAAATAGCTCGAATAGACGGTATCCAGCCCGTTTTCTTCGATTTCGGAGTACAGCTCGTCGATCCTCTGCGCAATGTCGATCCGACAGTCGGTGTTGTGCACCGCCAGATGCCGCAGCAGAAAGCCGAGCGCCGTGAGCTGGCGTCCGTTGACGATGTCGTGCAGGCCGCGGACATCGACGCGCTCGTCGCCGATGCAGAGGAAGCCCAACTCCGACACGGCCAGCCTTTCGCTGCCCGAGCCCTCGGGGTACGCGGAAAAGCGGTCGGCCAGCAGCGCGCGGCGGATGCGCCGCAGGGCGGGCGGGGGAAGCGGGTCGGCGGGACGTGCAAGCGCTTTGGCGGCGGCCGTCGTGTCGCTGATGCGGTAGTCCTCCATGCGGTACACGCGTTCGGCGGGCGTGAGATACTCGCCGCTGCCGCCGACGACCAGAATCGTCGATACGCCGAGGCGCTCGTACAGCTCGCGCACGCGGTCGGTGAAGGGCGTGAGCGGCTCGCGTTCGACAAGCGCCTTCATCAGCGGGTCGCGGATCATAAAGTTGGTTGCGCTGCGGTCCTCGTCGATGAGCAGCAGCGACGCGCCGTGTCCGACCGCCTCGACGACGTTGGCGGCCTGCGAGGTCGAGCCGGACGCGTGGTCGGTGGAAAAATCGCGCACGTCGCCGTCGCCGGGCAGCCAGCGGACGAACGGCGAGATGTCCAGATTCCGAATGCTGCGGCCGTCCTCCGCGGCGATGGTGACGGCGCTCTCGTCGGTCAGCACCAGCTCGCGCCCGTCGCCGGCGATATGGTCATAGATGCCGGCGGCGATGGCGTCCAGCAGCGTGCTTTTGCCCGAGTAGCCGCCGCCGACGATGACGGTTATGCCGCGTCGGACGGCCATCCCGCGCACGCCGCAGACCTCGCGCTCGTCCTCCGGCGTCGAGCGGAAGGGGACGGCGTCCGGCAGCGGCGCGTCCGTACCCTTGGCGCGGGGCAGAATGCTGCCGTTGGCGATGAAGGCGCAGCAGTCGCTCGTTTTCAGCCACGCGCGGATGCGGCGCTGTCTCTCGGCCAGCGCAAGGGCGTTTTGCAGCGCGCCTGTGTCGAGCGAATCGACAAAGCGCTGCACGGCTTGCGGCAGGTCGCGGCAGAGCATCTGGATTGACTTGCGCAGCCTGCGCAGCGGAAGCTGCACCTGCATCCGCAGGCAGAAGCAGAGCTGCGGCGAAAGCTGCCGTCGGCCGTCGGCGGGCAGCGGGAAAATCATGTTCGCGCTGCCGTTTTCATAGTATTTTTGCGGGCAGACGGCGAAGAAGGCGGCGTTCCGCACGAGAACCTCGCTGCCGGGACGCGGCAGGAGGTAGGCGCCGTTTTCGCGCTCGGTGCGGCTGCGGTTGTACAGCTCGGCATTGAGTTCGTCCGCATAAGGCAGGAACGCGCGCAGCAGGAAGTCCGCCGCCGCAGCGGACGGCGTTTCCACCGACAGCAGGGCGGCCGGGATGCGGCAGGTGACCGTGGGCTTGTCGAGCGCCTGCTTGTGCGTCATCGTAATCTCGTAGGCGACGCCGCCGTACCAGTAGACGTTGTCGCTGTCCGTGCTGCCGTCGTCGAACACGACGGGACCCTCATACATATCGCGGTAGGTCGAGGCGTCGTTCTGCATTTGCAGCAAATAGTATTTGAGTCGTTTCGTAAAAAATCCCCCTTTTTGGCTTCATAAAAACAAAACCGCACCCGATCGTACCCGAGTGCGGTTTTTTGCCTTGCGCAAAAAGGGGAGGGAGGTCTTTACATATGGGACAAAACGGCAGTCGGTCGTATCAGATTCAGCTTTGTCATTTTGTCCTCACCTCACTTTTATAGGATGCTTTATTATACCACGGCGCTTCGGCGTTGTCAAGCCCTCCCCGCGCCGCGGCGGCGGAAAATGCGGCCGGCAGGCGTCAGCGGCGGACGGAAGCGCCAAAAAGCGCGAAAAAACCGTCTCCGACCGGCGGCGCATGGCCTCTCGGCTCGGCAAGAAGCGGGCATTTCCGCTTCGGAAGCTGCGGCGACGCGGCTCGCCGGACCGAAAAACGGCAGTACGCCCCGCTGCGCGGTGGAAAACATAAGGGGGGGAAAACGAGTCGCCGTGCGTTCTCCCCGCGCTTGGGGGCAGGGGCGGTTTTCCGCAGGCTTTGTACAGACGGCCGCATTCTGCTCCGCGCCGGCCCGTCCCGATTGCCGTGTCGTTTCTCGGGCTTTGCGCAGATGGCGCTTCGACCCGACTGCCGCAGCTTTTCTCAGGCTTCGTGCAGACGGCGGCACGCTGCCCGCTTGCGCACCTTGCCCGCCGCGGCTTCCCCTCTTAGGCTTCGTGAAGGTGGCAGCCCTCGCAGTGCCCGTCGCAGCCCGGGACCTCCATCTCGATGCCCTGTCGGCGGTAATAGTCGGCGATGGCGGCCTTGATGGCCTCCTCCGCCAGCACCGAGCAGTGTACTTTCGCGGGCGGCAGGCCGTCGAGCGCCTCGATGACGGCCTTGTTCGTCAGCTTCATCGCTTCGCTGAGCGGCTTGCCCTTGATCATCTCGGTCGCCATCGAGCTGGTCGCAATGGCCGACGCGCAGCCGTAGGTGTTGAATTTGACGTCGGTGATGACGTCGTTTTCCACCTTGATATCCATCTTCATGATGTCGCCGCACTTGGCGTTGCCCACCTCGCCTACGCCGTCGGCGTCCGCGATCTCGCCCACGTTCCGGGGGTGCATGAAGTGATCCATCACAGTATCGGTATACAAAGCCATAATCAACGCTCCTTTACATTACAGAATGAATTTCCGTTTGCCGGATTCCAGATCCTTCCACATGGGGGACATGTTCCGCAGGTACTCCACGATGCCGGGTACCTTTTCCAGAATGTAGTCCACCTGCTCCTCCGTGGTGTCGTGGCACAGGCTCAGCCGCAGGGAGCCGTGGGCGACCTCGTGGGGGCGGCCGATGGCCAGCAGCACATGGCTGGGGTCAAGGGAGCCGCTGGTGCAGGCGCTGCCGGAGCTGGCGCAGATGCCCGCCGCGTCCAGAAGCAGCAGAAGGCTCTCGCCCTCGATGCCCTCAAAGCAGAAATTCACGTTGCTGGGCAGACGGTGTACCGGGTCGCCGTTCAGGGCGCTGTGGGGGATCTTGCTCAATCCGGCGATCAGCTTGTCCCGCAGCTTCGTCAGGCGCACGGTGTCCTCGTCGATGTGACCGCAGGACTCCTCCAGCGCCGCCGCCAGACCCATGATGCCGGGGATGTTCTCCGTGCCGGCGCGCTTGCCGCGCTCCTGCGCGCCGCCCTCGATGATGTTGGTCAGGGGGATACCCTGCCGGGCGTACAGCACGCCCACACCCTTGGGGCCGTGGAACTTGTGGCCGGACAGGGACAGCATGTCGATGTTCTGCTCCTTCACGTTGATGTGCAGGTGCCCGGCGGCCTGCACCGCGTCCGTGTGGAACAGCACGCCCTTTTCGTGGCACACCCTGCCGATCTCCGGGATGGGCAGAATGGAGCCGATCTCGTTGTTGGCGTACATGATGGTCACCAGACAGGTGTCCTCCCGGATGGCGTCCGCCACCTGCTGCGGCGTGACGGTGCCGGTGCTGCCCACGTCCAGCAGCGTGACCTCGAAGCCCTCTTTTTCCAGCTTCTTCAGGGTGTGCAGCACCGCGTGGTGCTCGAAGGCGGTGGAGATGATGTGCTTCTTGCCCTTGCGCTCACCGATCCGCGCCGCCGAGATGATGGCCTGGTTGTCGGCCTCGCTGCCGCCGGAGGTGAATGTGATCTCCCGGAAGCTGCAGCCCAGACAGTCCGCCACACGCCGCCGCGCGTCGGCCAGCGCCTCCGCCGCCCGCTGCCCTACGGTGTGCAGGCTGGAGGGGTTGCCGTATATGTCCTGAAAATAAGGTGTCATGGCCGCCAGAGCCTTGTCGCTCATCCTTGTGGTGGCCGCGTTATCTGCATAGACCTGCATAGGATCACTCCTTTAACATATCTTTTTTGTAGGTATATTGAAGATAACATATAATCCCTATAAAGTCAATAGGTTTATAGAGAATATTTCCGGGCAGAAAGCCGCGCCTGCATGATACCTGCGGACATGGCGCAGACTGTATGCCGCGGAGCCGACGCAGCAGCGCGTGAAAATTTGCGGCGGTGATATTTGGCAATTCTGCATAGGCGCTGGGTGACGATGGATTAGCCATGCTTATGAATAGAATTCGAAATTGATTATTCACTTATCCCACTCCCGCGCGTATAATAAGCCGTTGTTTGAAATGCACACAGACAAGGAGGCAGTGTATATGGCTAATTGCGCGATCGTGGGGATCAACTGGGGCGACGAGGGGAAAGGCCGCATGGTGGATTACCTGACAGGGCAGTACGATGTGGTGGTGCGGTATCAGGGCGGCGGCAACGCCGGGCATACCGTGATCAACGACAGGGGCAAGTTTGCCCTGCATCTGCTGCCCTCCGGTATTTTTCGTCCCGGCGTGATGAACATTCTGGGCAACGGCGTGGCGCTGGACTGCGAAAATCTGGTGACGGAGATGGAGACGATCCGCTCGGCAGGCGTCGGTATCTCGCCGGAGAACCTGCTGGTCAGCCACCGGGCGTCTCTGCTGCTGCCGTGGCACCGGGAGCTGGACGCGCTGGAGGAGGCGCGGCTGAAGGACAAGATGTACGGCTCCACCAAGCAGGGCATCGCGCCGTTCTACTCCGACAAATACCAGAAAAAGACCATTCAGGCGGGCGAGCTGCTGTATCCGGCACACCTGAAGGCGCATCTGCAGGATCTGCTGGAGTGGAAAAACCTCATATTGCAGAAGGTCTACGGCGCCAAGGGCTACACCATGGAGGAGCTGATCGCGTGGCTGGAGACGTATGCCGCGCAGGTGCAGCCCTATGTGGCGGACACGGGGCGCTGGCTGCGTCAGGCACAGGCGGCGGGCAAGTCCATCCTGTTCGAGGGACAACTGGGCGCGCTGCGGGATCTGGACTATGGCATCTATCCCTATACCACGTCCTCCAACACCATCGCCGCCTACGCGCCCATCGGCGCAGGGCTGCCCACGGCGAAGATCGATCAGGTGGTGGGCGTGGTGAAGGCCTACTCCTCCTGCGTGGGCGAGGGCCCCTTCACCTGCGAGTGGTTCGGCGCCGACGCGGACAAGCTCCGGGAGGCCGGCGCGGAATACGGCGCCAAGACAGGGCGTCCCCGCCGGGTGGGACCCATCGATCTGGTGGCCACCCGCTACGGCGTGGAGGTACAGGGTGCCACCAACATCGCCCTGACCAAGCTGGACATCCTCAGCTATATGAAGGAGATCCCCGTCTGTGCCGCCTATGAGATCGACGGCCGGATCACCCGCGAATTTCCCTTCCCCGCGGTGCTGGAAAAGGCGAAGCCGGTCATGGAGTACCGGCCGGGCTGGTGCTGCGACATCTCCGCCGTCCGCACATGGGAGGATATGCCCCAGGCGGCGCGGGACTATGTGGAGTATGTGGAGCAGGCCATCGGCTGCCATATCGGGTATGTCTCCGTGGGCGCCGAGCGGGACAGCCTGATCGTTCGATGAGCAGGGAGGAAGCCGTGTCACACGATATGTATAACTCTCCGCTGGCATCTCGCTACGCCTCGGAGTACATGCTGCACCTGTTTTCCGACGACAGCCGCTATCAGACGTGGCGGCGGCTGTGGGCGGCGCTGGCGCGCGCCCAGCACCAGCTGGGACTGCCCATCACCGGGGAGCAGGTGTCACAGCTGGAGGCCCACATCACCGATATTGACTACGAGGAGGCCGCCCGGCGGGAGCGCCAGGTGCGCCATGATGTGATGGCGCATGTGTACGCCTACGGCAAGGCCGCGCCGTCGGCGGCGGGCATCATCCATCTGGGCGCCACCAGCTGCTATGTGACCGACAACGCCGATCTGATCCTGTACCGGAACGGCCTTGTCTATCTGCGGACGCAGCTGCTGGCGGTGCTGGGGAATCTGGCGGCCTTTGCGGAGAAATACGCCGCCACGCCCACGCTGGGCTATACCCACTACCAGCCGGCGCAGCCTGTGACCGTGGGCAAGCGCGCCACCCTCTGGATGCAGGACTTTCTGGCGGACGTGGAGGAGCTGGATCACCTGCTGTCCACGCTGCGCTTCCTGGGCTGCCGGGGCACCACCGGCACCGAAGCCAGCTTCATGGAGCTGTTCGACGGCGACGAGGAAAAGATCGACGAGATGAACCGCCGTATCGCGGCGGAGTTCGGCTTTTCCGACTGCTTCCCGGTGTGCGGGCAGACCTATCCCCGAAAGGTGGACAGCCGTATTCTCGGCTGTCTCAGCGGTATCGCTCAAAGCGCTTATCGCATGGCCAATGACATCCGGCTTTTGCAGCACGACCGCCAGCTGGAGGAGCCCTTCGAGGAGGAGCAGATCGGCTCGTCCGCTATGGCCTACAAGCGCAATCCCA
>DNFA01000076.1:15444-15631 GCA_003487665.1 Oscillibacter sp. | reverse complement strand
TACAAGCGCAATCCCATGCGGTGCGAGCGGATATGCTCCCTGAGTCGCTATCTGATGGCCGATGCCATGAACGCACCTATGACCGCCAGCGTGCAGTGGCTGGAACGGACGCTGGACGATTCCGCCAACCGCCGTATTTCCATGCCGGAGGGCTTTCTGTGCGCGGACGCGGTGCTGCGCCTGTGCC
>DNFA01000076.1:14797-15105 GCA_003487665.1 Oscillibacter sp. | reverse complement strand
GGCGGCGACGGCGCGCATGAAGGAGGGGCTGCCCTGTGACCTGCTGGATCGGCTGGCAGGCGATCCCGCCTTCAGCCTGAGCCGGAAGGAGCTGGAAGCCTTGATGGAGCCGCAGCGGTATATCGGCCGGTGCCCGCAGCAGGTGCGGCGGTTTCTGGATGCCTGCGCCCCGCTGCTGCATCAGGCGCAGTCCTCGGACGGGGATATCCGGATATGAAGCCAGGAGGAGTACCCCAAGGACACTTGCTTCCTACGGGATGCCGCCCCCTACAAACAGTTCGCTGTGCCCATCCGTAGGGCGGGGTGCC
>DNFA01000076.1:14482-14621 GCA_003487665.1 Oscillibacter sp. | reverse complement strand
GGGGTGCCCTCACCCCGCCGCGCAGAATGCGAAAGCTCCTGCGATGAACGGCGTCCTGAGGGCAGGCCGCCCCACGCGGTGCAAGGATATGCCCTTGCAGGGCGGCGGCGCACAGGTCGGACAGAGTCGTCCACCCCTA
>DNFA01000076.1:0-14313 GCA_003487665.1 Oscillibacter sp. | reverse complement strand
CTACAACGGGACGTCGGGGACGCCGCCCCCTACAAATGACAGTCTTTTTCAACACAGCCCGCTGCATAAAATGCAGCGGGCTTTTTGCCCCGCGGGAAATGTAAGGCAAAACCGCTTGTGGGAACAGAGAATGTGTGATATACTATACCATTGAGATTTTGCGGCTCAGGCAGGAGAGCTGCCGGCCTTGACCATACACGAAGGAGGAGTCGGCATGGGCTTGCACGATGGACACAGGCAGCGCTGCAAGCGGCGCTATCTGGCGGCAGGCGCCGAGGGAATGGATGACCATCAGCTGCTGGAGCTGCTGCTGTTTTTCGCCATACCGCGGCAGGATACCAACGAGACGGCGCACCGGCTGGTGCGGCAGTTCGGCTCCATGCAGGGGGTGCTGCGCGCCTCGGCGGACGAGCTGATGACGGTGGACGGCGTGGGCGAGAACGCCGCCGTGCTGCTGCGTCTGGCCGGCGACATGGCGCTGCGCGCCCGGTGTTCCGCCATGCCCCAGACGGTGCTGAACTCCACCGAGCGCACCGGCGTATACTTCATGGAGCTGCTGGCGGGCGAGAAGAAGGAGCTGCTCTATCAGGTCTGTCTGGACGGCAAGGGAAAGCTGCTCAGCTGCCGCTGCATCAGCAAGGGCAGCGTGGGCGCGTCGCCGGTCTATGTGCGGCAGGTGGTGGAGAACGCCCTGTACGCCGGCGCCAGCGGCATCATTCTGGCGCACAACCATCCCAGCGGCGTGGCGCTGCCCTCTGCTGAGGATCGGATGGTGACACATCAGGTCATGGAGGCGCTGGAGCCGCTGGGCATCCGCCTGATCGACCACATCGTGGTGGCGGACAACGATTTTGTCTCCATGGCGGAGAGCAAGCTGATGTAGCGCGATACAGAAGGAGGGGCGTATGCCTGATTTCAAGGTAGTTTCTGAATACGAGCCTGCGGGCGACCAGCCCCAGGCCATCGACAAGCTGGCACAGGGCATCGAGAACGGCCTGCGGGCGCAGGTGCTCAAGGGCGTCACCGGCAGCGGCAAGACGTACACCATGGCCAAGGTCATCGAGCGGGTGAACCGCCCCACGCTGGTGCTGGCGCACAACAAGACGCTGGCGGCGCAGCTGTGCGAGGAGTTCCGGGAGTTTTTCCCCCACAACGCCGTGGAGTATTTCGTCTCCTACTACGACTATTACCAGCCGGAGGCGTATATCCCCCATACGGATACATACATCGAAAAGGACGCATCCACCAACGAGGAGATCGACCGGCTGCGGCTGTCTGCCACCTGCGCGCTGCTGGAGCGGCGGGACGTGATCGTGGTGTCCTCCGTCAGCTGCATCTACGGTCTGGGCGAGCCGGACGACTTCGCCCGCATGATGATCTCCCTGCGCACCGGCATGACCATGGAGCGGGACGAGCTGCTGCGGCGGCTGGTGGAGGATCGGTACGAGCGCAACGACGTGGCCTTCCAGCGGAATATGTTCCGGGTGCGGGGCGACACGGTGGAGCTGTACCCGGCCTATTACAAGGACAGAGCCATCCGGGTGGAGTTTTTCGGCGACGAGATCGAGCGCATCACGGAGTTTCATCCCGTCACCGGCGCGGCCATGAAGCAGCTGAACCATGTGGCGGTGTACCCCGCCAGCCACTACGTCACGCCCAAGGACAAGCTGGAGCGGGCGGCGGTGGAGATCGAGCGGGAGCTGGCCGAGCGGAAGAAGTGGTTCGAGGACAACGGCAAGCTGGTGGAAGCCCAGCGCATCGACCAGCGCACCCGCTACGACGTGGAGATGATGCGCACGCTGGGCTACTGCTCCGGCATCGAGAACTATTCCCGCGTCATCTCCCAGCGGCCGGTGGGCAGCGCGCCCATGACGCTGCTGGACTTTTTCCCGGAGGATTTCGTGCTGTTCGTGGACGAGAGCCATGTGACGCTGCCGCAGGTGCGCGCCATGTACAACGGCGACCACGCCCGCAAGCAGAGCCTGGTGGACTACGGCTTCCGCCTGCCCTGTGCCTTCGACAACCGCCCGCTGAAATTCGAGGAGTTCGAGGAGCGGTTCTCCCAGGCGGTGTATGTGTCCGCCACGCCGGGCGACTTCGAAAAGCAGGAGGCCGACCAGATCGTGGAGCAGGTGATCCGCCCCACGGGTCTGCTGGATCCCCGCGTGGAGGTACGTCCCGTGGTGGGACAGATCGACGACCTGGTGGAGGAGATCCACAAGCGGGAGCAGAAAAACGAGCGTGTGCTGGTGACAACGCTGACGAAGAAGATGGCGGAGGATCTGACGGCGCACTTCCGGGGACTTGGCATCCGTGTGCGGTACATGCACGCCGACGTGTCGGCGCTGGAGCGCATGGAGATCATCCGCGACCTGCGGCTGGGCGAGTTCGACGTGCTGGTGGGCATCAACCTGCTGCGGGAGGGTCTTGACCTGCCGGAGGTCAGTCTGGTGGCCATACTGGACGCGGACAAGGAGGGCTTCCTCCGCAGCGAAACGAGCCTGATCCAGACCATCGGCCGCGCCGCCCGCAACGCTGAGGGCTTGGTGATCCTGTACGCCGATACCGTCACGCCCTCCATGCGCGCCGCCATGGACGAGACGGAGCGCCGCCGGAAATTACAGGACGACTTCAATAAGGCGCACGGCATCGTGCCCCAGACCATCCGCAAGGGCGTGCGGGAGATGGTGGAGATCAGCCGCAGCGCCGAGGAAGCGTCCAAGCTCAGCAAGAAGAAGCTATCCGACCGGGAGCGGGCGGAGACGATCGCCCGGCTGGAAAAAGAGATGAAGGAGGCCAGCCGTATGCTGGAATTCGAATATGCCGCCCTGCTGCGGGATCAGATCATCGAGCTGCGAGGTGAGAAATGATGCCCGGTCCGGAAGAATTCCGCCGCGACATCCGGACGGTCAGGTGCTTTATTCTGGCGCAGAGCCTGCTGATCCTGCTGTCCATGTGCGGCTTTGTTCTGGCCATCGCCTTTGCCGTGGGCGGGAACTGGCGGGAAGGCGCCGTGACCGCCGGTGTCTGCGTGGCTTTTGCGGGTGTACTGATCTGCCTTTTGTACAGGCAAAAGCGCCTGCGCCGGAAGGCGACCCAGTGTTACACCTTCCCGCTTCCCCATGCCTTCGGCTATGAGGAGGTATGCGCCGCGATAGAGAGTGCGCCGGGCGTTCAATGGAGGCACATCTGCGATGAGAACGCCCGGATCTGCCGGATCGAGGGAGCGTTTTCGTGGCGGGTGGCGCTGCTGCATCTGCCGGAGTTTTCTGCATCCGACTACAAGATCCAGCGCACCCGGGCCAACCGGATCGTCAACCACGCCCGTCCTGCAAAGCAGGAGGGGCCTATGTGGGAGGTCATGTCCAGAGCACGCGTCAACCTTGTGGTGTGCGACGCCGTGAACGACGCGCTTTCCCGCTATATCGGCACCCATGCCGGGCACCTGCTGCTGCGCAATGAGTGCGTCATCAACATGGCGGTGGCAGGCGGCAGTCTGCTGATGCCGCCTGTCCTCGGCGCGGATGTCAATGCGTCGGCTCTGAAGCGCTATGCCCGCAGCGCCGACCTGATCTGGTCGCTGCTGTGTCAAAACTCAAACGAACCGAGAACGAGTCTATGAAAAAGTACATTTCCTATATCTACGTGATCCTCAGTGCCGTGTGCTGGGGCTTTATCGGGTTTTCCAACCGCCTGCTCACCGGCGCGGGCGTGTCGCTGGGCAACCGGGTGTTTATCCGGAACTTCGGCACGCTGCTGGTGCTGACGGTGGTGTTCGGCCTGTTCCACCGGCAGGTATTCCGCATCAGGTGGAAGCACTTGCCCATCTTTCTTGGCTCCGGCCTGCTCAGCATTCTGCTGCTGAGCATAGTGTATTTCAAATGCCAGACCATGTGCTCCCTGTCGGTGGCGGCGGTGCTGCTGTATCTGGCGCCCTCCTTTGTGGTCATATTCAGCGCCGTGCTGTGGAAAACGCCGCTGACAAAGCGCAAGGTCATCGCACTGGCGGTGTCGCTGCTGGGCTGTGTCATGGTCAGCGGCGTGCTGGGCGGCGATACGACGGCCTCGTGGACGGGCATCGGTCTGGGCGTGCTGTCCGGACTGTGCTATGCCAGCTACACCGTGTTCGCCCACTACGGGCTGGCGCGGTACGAGAGCTACACCATGATCTACTGGACGTTTCTGGTGGCAGGGCTTGGCTCGATCTTTTTCGCAGACTTCAAGACGCTGCCGCTGGCCTTTTCCGGCACGCAGGGCATCGTGGGCACGTGCGGTGTGGTGATCGTAGCCACGGTGCTGCCCTACATCTTCTATACGAAGGGGCTGGAGGGCGTGGAGAGCGGCCGGGCGTCCATCATCACCAACATCGAGCCGGTGGTGGAGACGCTGGTGGGCGTGTTCGTATTCAAGGAAGCGCTGACCGTGTGGACGGTGCTGGGCGTGGCCTGCGTGTTCGGCTGCGTCATTCTGTTGGCGCGGGAGGGCGGCAAGACCGCCGTAAAGGAGTGATACCATGGCAAAGAGCAAAGAGGAAAAGACCAACGTCATGCGGACGCTGGAACAGAAGAAGATACCCTACACCGCCCACAGCTACGACCCGGAGAGCCCTATCGACGGCGTGTCCGTGGCGCAGACGCTGGGGCAGCCGCCGGAGCAGGTGTTCAAAACGCTGGTGACAAAGGGCGCATCCGGGGCATACTATGTGTTCGACATCCCCGTGGCGGAGAACCTCGACCTGAAAAAGGCGGCCAAGGCCGTGGGGGAGAAGTCCGTGGCCATGCTGCCCCAGAAGGAACTGCTGCCCCTGACGGGCTACGTGCACGGCGGCTGCTCCCCGGTGGGCATGAAGAAGCAGTTCCCTACGGTGTTCCACGAGACGGCCCTGCTGTACGACACGGTGTGCGTCTCCGCCGGAAAGATCGGTCATCAGGTGGAGTGCGACCCCAACGCGCTTATCGCCCTCCTGCGGGCAAAGACAGCGGATGTGATCGTGTGATCCGCCCCTGTCGTTCCGAGCCGGTGCGCACACCGGCGTGGGAATCCGTATCCCGTTGACTATTGACATTAAAAATTGTTTTCACTACACTTATCTGCAATAATATGTTGCAGAAACGAGGCATACCATGCAGACTGAAATTTTCATCAAGGGCGCACGGGAGAACAACCTGAAGAACATCGACGTTGCCATCCCCCGGGACAAGCTGGTGGTGCTGACGGGGCTTTCCGGCAGCGGTAAAAGCTCTTTGGCCTTCGACACCATCTATGCCGAGGGGCAGCGGCGGTATGTGGAGAGTCTCAGCTCCTACGCCCGCATGTTTTTAGGGCAGATGGACAAGCCGGACGTGGACTATATCGAGGGACTGTCCCCGGCCATCTCCATCGACCAGAAGACCACCAGCAAGAACCCCCGTTCCACCGTGGGCACGGTGACGGAGATCTATGATTACCTGCGCCTGCTGTGGGCGCGGGTGGGCGTGCCCCACTGCCCCAAATGCGGCCGGGAGATCCGCCGCCAGACGGTGGATCAGATCATCGACCAGATCATGGCACTGCCGGAGGGCACACGTATTCAGATCATGGCGCCGGTGGTGCGGGGACGCAAGGGCGAGCACGCCAAGGTGCTGGAGGATGCCCGCAGGTCGGGCTTTGTCCGCGCCCGCGTGGACGGAAACCTGTACGAGCTGTCCGAGGACATCTCACTGGAAAAGAACCTCAAGCACCACATCGACATCGTGGTGGATCGCCTGATCGTGCGCCCGGACATCACCGGCCGGCTGACGGACTCGGTGGAAACGGCGTCCAACCTGACCGGCGGCCTTGTGACCGTCAACCTGCTGCGGGAGGAGCAGGACATCACCTTCTCCCAGAACTACGCCTGCGAGGACTGCGGCATCTCCATCGAGGAGCTGACGCCCCGGCTGTTCTCCTTCAACAGTCCCTTCGGAGCCTGCCCCACCTGCACCGGTCTGGGCGTGCAGCTGAAGGCTGACCCGGCGCTGATCGTGCCGGACGAGTCCAAGTCCATTCTGGACGGCGCCATCACCGCCACCGGCTGGGCGTCCATCCGCTCCGACGGCATCAGCCGCATGTACTTTGAGGCACTCAGCAAGAAGTACCGCTTCTCCCTGACCCAGCCCTACGGGACGCTCAGCGACGAGGTGAAGAACGGCATCCTCTACGGCACCGGCGGCGAAAAGCTGGAGCTGCACTACGACCAGCCCCGGGGCAAGGGCGTACTGTATCAGGCCTTTGAGGGGATATGCCACAATCTGGAGCGCCGCTATCAGGAGACGCAGTCCGACGCCAGCAAGAAGGAGATCGAGGGGCTGATGACGCCCTGCCCCTGCCCGGCCTGCCGGGGACGGCGGCTGCGGCCGGAGGCGCTGGCGGTGACGGTGGGCGGCAAGTCCATCTACGACGCCACCACCCTGCCGGTGGACGAGGCGCTGGCCTTTTTCGACGGCCTGAACCTCACCGGCAACCAGCAGATCATCGCCGCGCAGATCCTGAAGGAGATTCACGCCCGTCTGGGCTTTTTGCAGTCCGTGGGACTGAGCTACCTGACCCTGTCCCGTGCGTCGGGCACCCTGTCCGGCGGCGAGAGCCAGCGTATCCGGCTGGCCACCCAGATCGGCAGCAGCCTCATGGGGGTGCTGTATATTCTGGACGAGCCGTCCATCGGCCTGCACCAGCGGGACAACGACAAGCTGCTGGCCACGCTGCAAAGGCTCCGGGATCTGGGCAACACCCTGATCGTGGTGGAGCACGACGAGGACACCATGCGCGCGGCGGACTATCTCATCGACATCGGCCCCGGCGCGGGCGCGCTGGGCGGCCAGGTGGTGGCCTGCGGCACGCCGGAGGAGGTCATGGCCGACCCCAATAGCCTGACGGGGCAGTACCTCAGCGGCAAGCGCACCATCCCCCTGCCAGCGCAGCGCCGCCGGGGAAACGGCAAATGGCTGACGGTGCGGGGCGCGCGGGAGAACAACCTGAAGAACATCGACGTGTCCATCCCGCTGGGGACGTTTACCTGCGTCACCGGCGTCAGCGGCAGCGGCAAGTCCTCGCTGGTGAACGAGGTGCTGTACAAGTCGCTGGGCGCGGCGCTGAACCGCATGAAGGTGCGTCCCGGCAAGCACGACGCCATCGAGGGCATGGAGCAGCTGGACAAGGTCATCGCCATCGACCAGAGCCCCATCGGGCGGACGCCCCGCTCCAACCCGGCCACCTATACGAACCTGTTCAACCTGATCCGCGACCTGTTCGCCTCCACGCCGGACGCCAAGGCGCGGGGCTACAACGCCGGGCGGTTTTCCTTCAACACCAAGGGCGGACGGTGCGAGGCCTGCGGCGGCGACGGTATGCTGAAGATCGAGATGCACTTTCTGGCGGACGTATACGTTCCCTGTGAGGTGTGCCGCGGCAAGCGCTATAACCGCGAGACGCTGGAGGTGCGCTACAAGGGCAAGAACATCGCCGACGTGCTGGACATGACCGTGGACGAGGCGCTGGAGTTCTTCTCCGCCGTGCCCAATATCTGCGACAAGCTGACCACCCTGCGGGACGTGGGGCTGGGCTATGTGAAGCTGGGGCAGCCCAGCACCACCCTGTCCGGCGGCGAGGCCCAGCGGGTGAAGCTGGCCACGGAGCTGAGCCGCCGCGCCACCGGGCGCACGGTGTATATTCTGGATGAGCCCACCACCGGCCTGCACGCCGACGACGTGCGCAAGCTGCTGGAGGTTTTGCAGCGTCTCACCGACGGCGGCAACACGGTGCTGGTCATCGAGCACAATCTGGACGTGATCAAGTGCGCCGACTATATCATCGACCTGGGGCCGGAGGGCGGCGTCGGCGGCGGAACGGTGGTGGCCTGCGGCACACCGGAGGAGATCGCCGCCTGCGACGCGTCCTACACGGGACAGTACCTGAAAAAATACCTGAAGTAACCCGCCGCGCCCCGCTTCATACAATGGAGCAGGGGGGAGGCGGTGTCATGGAGCTGATGCAGGACGGCGTGGTGGCGGCGCTGGCGGCCATAGGCGTAACGGCGCTGCTGTGGCTGGCGGCATCGGTGCTGCTGTACCGGGAAAGCCCGGTGGACGCGGTCTATGTGATGAGAGTGTCCGGCGACGCCGCCGGACTGGACGCGGCGCTGCGGATTCTGGCGCAGAACCGGCGGCTGCCGGTGCTGCTGGTGGATTGCGGCCTTGACGAGGCGGGACGCCGGGCGGTATCCCTGCTGGCGGGCGACAATGTGAAGCTGGTGACGCCGGAGGAGCTGGCGTCGCTGTATACGGAAAAATGACCGGGGAGGGGAGCCTGTGGGCGAGCGTGTAACGGTGGAGGGCACCGTGGATGCGGTGATCTTCCACAACGAGGAAAACGGCTATACGGTGCTGCTGCTGGCGGTGGAGGGCGAGGAGGAGCCCATCACGGTGGTGGGGTGCATCCCCTGCGCCGCCGCCGGCGAGGGTATGACCGTCACCGGCGTGTGGACGATGCACCCGGTACACGGCGCCCAGCTTACCGCTGAGAGCGTGGAGCGCCGTCTGCCCCGCAGTCAGGAGGACATGGTGGCCTACCTGTCCTCCGGCATCATCAAGGGCATCGGCCCCGCCACGGCGCAGCGGCTGGTGGAGCGCTTCGGCGATGACACGCTGGATGTGCTGCGGCAGGAGCCGGAGAGGTTGAAGTGCATCAAGGGCATCACGGCGAAAAGGGCGCAGGAGCTGTCCGAGGCGTTCCGGGCGCTGACGGGTCTGCGGCAGATCATGGAGTTCCTGGCGCGGTACGACCTGCCGGTGTATCTGGCCATGCCCCTGCAGCGCACCTACGGTGACACGGCCATGCAGTGCCTGCGGGACGACCCCTATATCCTCAGCCGCGCCCAGTACGGCGTGAAATTCGCCGTGACAGACGGCATCGCCATCAGCATGGGCTTCGGCGGGGACGATCCCTGCCGCCTGCGGGCGGCGCTGACCTACGAGCTGGAGCACAACGCCGGCAACGGCCATGTATTCCTGCCCCGGAACAAGCTGCTGGCGGCCACCTCCCAGCTCATCGGCGTGGAGCCGGAGCAGCTGGAGGTGATGCTGGACAAGCTCATCGAGGGCTTTGCCGTCGTCCAGCAGGATATCGCCGGGGTACGGGGCTGCTATTTGCCCCGGCTCTATCAGGCGGAGACATTCGTGGCGCAGCGGCTTTTGTCGCTGGTCACCACCCCGGTGGAGACGCTGCCCCGGGCGGAAAAGACCATCGACGCCATCGAGCGGGAGCAGGGTGTGTCCTACGCGCCCATGCAGCGGCAGGCGGTGCTGCTGGCGGCGCAGGGCGGCATCCTGCTGCTGACCGGCGGCCCCGGTACCGGCAAGACCACCTCCCTGCGGGGCATCGTGGCGCTGTATGAGCGGATGGGGCTGGACGTGGCGCTGCTGGCGCCCACCGGACGGGCGGCCAAGCGTCTGGGAGAGGTGACGGGCGCGGACGCCCAGACCATCCACCGGGCGCTGGGCATGAGCTACAATGAGATGACCGGGCAGACCGTGTTCCGCAAAAATGCCAACGACCCGCTGGAGGCTCACGCCGTCATCGTGGACGAGGTGAGCATGGTGGACATCGAGCTGATGCGCTCCCTGCTGGAGGCGCTGCGGCCGGGCTGCCGGTTGGTGCTGGTGGGCGACCCGGATCAGCTGCCGTCGGTGGGGCCGGGCAACGTGCTGGGCGATATGCTGCGCAGCGGCGTGATCCCGGCGGTATCGCTGACGCAGGTGTTCCGTCAGGCGGAGCAGTCCGCCATCATCCGCAACGCCCACGCCGTCAATCAGGGGGAACCGCCCCGTCTGGACAACGGGCAGGAGGACTTCTTCTTCCTGTGCCGCCGCTCACCGGACAGGCTGGTGCAGACGGTGGTGGAGCTGTGCCGGGAGCGCCTGCCCAGGAACATGGGCATCCCCACCGAGCAGATACAGGTGCTCTCGCCCACCCGGAAGGGCGCCTGCGGCACCGCGGCGCTGAACCGGGCTTTGCAGGCGGCGCTGAACCCGCCGGCTGCCGGAAGGCGGCAGAAGCAGTGGGGCGATGTAACGTTCCGGATGGGCGACCGGGTCATGCAGACCCGCAACAACTACGACGTGATCTGGGAAAAGGACGACGGCACCGCCGGCAGCGGCATTTTCAACGGTGACGTGGGCGTGATACAGGACATCGACCCCTCCGGGGAGCTGATCGTCATCCGCTTTGACGACCGCACCGCCACCTACACCGCCGATATGCTGGCGCAGCTGGACATGGCCTACGCCATCACGGTACATAAATCACAGGGCAGCGAGTATCCGGCGGTGATCCTGACGGCCGCGCCCGCCGCGCCTACGCTGATGGTGCGGGGCGTGCTGTACACGGCCATCACCCGTGCCCGCAGGCTGCTGATCCTGGTGGGCGACGACACGGTGCCGGGGGAGATGGCCGCCAACGACAGGCAGCAGCGCCGGTACAGCGGTCTGCGCCGCCGACTGAAGGAGGGACTGACATGACCGTCAACGAATCACTGGACAAGACGCAGAAGCGGCTGCTGGATTTCTTTTTTCCCCGCAAGTGCCCCTTCTGCGGTCGGATGACCGGCAGGGAGCTGCTGTGCAGCAGATGCAAAACGGAGCTGCCCCGGTGCGATAAGCTGCGCACCGGCAGCTTCGGCCAGTGCGCCGCGCCGCTGTACTACGAGGACAACGTGCGTAAGGCCATATTGGACTTCAAGTTCAAGAACCGGGTGGAGAACCTCAACTGCTTCGGCTCCCTGATGGCGGAGAAGGCGGCGGAGGTGTACTCAGATCGGTTCGACGCCGTCACATGGGTGCCGGTGAGCAAAAAGCGCCTGAAGAAGCGGGGCTTCGATCAGGCGCGGATGCTGTGCGCCAGCCTGTGCGTGGACTGGCACGTGGAGCCGCAGGAGACACTGCGCAAGATCACTGACAATCCGCCCCAGTCCGGCCTTGACGATCCGGCGGCGCGCCGCGCCAATGTGCTGAACGTGTACGAAGCGGTGGAGCCTGCGGCCATCCGGGGCAAGCGATTTTTGCTGATCGACGATATCCTCACCACCGGCGCCACCCTCAGCGAGTGCGTCCGGATACTGCGGGAAGCGGGCGCGGCGGACGTGGTGTGTCTGACGCTGGCCATGGTGCGGGACAAGTGAGGTATGAAGCGCGGCGCAGCCGTGCAGAATACAGAAAATGGCACGAATTTCATTTCCGCTGTTGCAAAACGCGGTATGTGCCGGTATAATGGAAGCTGGACGACAGCGGGCGCACCGCGCCCGAAACAAAAGATAAAGCAGAGGTGCAGCATTATGTGTTCTATTGCAAAGGATATCGGTATTGATCTGGGTACCGCCTCCGTACTGGTGTATGTGAAGGGGAAGGGCGTTGTGCTCAACGAGCCGTCTGTGGTGGCTATCGACAAAAATACAGGCAAGCTTCTCAAGGTGGGCGCTGAGGCGCAGGCCATGCTGGGTCGTACCCCCGGCAACATCGTGGCCATCCGCCCGCTGCGCGAGGGCGTCATCTCCGACTACGACATGACCGAGCGCATGCTCCGCGAGTTCCTGCACAAGGTGGTGGGCGGCTTCCAGCTGTTCAAGCCCCGTGTCATCATCTGCGTGCCCTCCGGCATCACCGAGGTGGAGGAGCGCGCCGTGGTGGACGCCGGTATTCAGGCAGGCGCCCGCCGGGTGTATCTCATCGAGGAGCCTGTGGCCGCTGCCATCGGCGCGGGCATCGACATCTCCAAGCCCGACGGCCACATGGTGGTGGATATCGGCGGCGGTACCAGCGACATCGCCGTGATCTCCCTGAGCGGCGTGGTGGAGAGCGCGTCCATCAAGGTGGCCGGCGACCAGTTCAACGAGGCTATCGTCAAGTATATGCGCCGCAAGCACAACGTGCTGGTGGGCGAGCGCACCGCCGAGCTGATGAAGATGCAGATCGGCTGCGTGTTCCCCAAGGAGCAGGAGACCACCATCGAGATCAAGGGCCGCTGCCTTGTCACCGGTCTGCCCAAGGTCATCAACGTCAGCTCCACGGAGATGCTGGAGGCCTTCGAGGAGCCGGTGGAGCGCATTCTGGAGGCGGTACACGGCGTACTGGAGCGCACCCCGCCGGAGCTGGTGGCGGATATTTCCAACAACGGCATCGTCATGACCGGCGGCGGCAGTCTGGTGGACGGCTTCGACCGGCTGATCGAGGCGCGCACGGGCATCCACACCGTGGTGGCCGAGGGCGCTATCTCCTGCGTGGCCGAGGGTACGGGCAAGAGCCTGGATTCCCTGAACGCCATGACCGACGGCACCGTGAACCTGAGCCGCCGCAAGCAGATGAACTGAATCAAAAAAGACCGCCGTCGGCGGTCTTTTTTCATGTGTAGGGGCGGACGGGCATGCATGTAGGGGCGGACGACTCTGTCCGCCCGCATGACCGCCGCACCCTGTAGGGGACGGCGTCCTGTAGTGGAGCGCAGCGGAACAAATGCCCTTGGGGTACGGCGTCCCGTCAGCGCGGCAGCGCCGCGCTGTCATTCCGAGCCAGTGACCGTGTCACTGGCGTGGGAATCCGTTTCCCCGTAGGGCGGGACCCATGCGTCCCGCCGATATTTGACAAAAAACCGCCTGCGGTGTATACTCGCCCCAAGGACGCTGCAATAAACGGCAGGCGGTTAGTCACAGCCCCGAAAGGGGGTGACGCTGTGTTTTTTGTACTTACGTTCCATATCCTGGGTCATTCGATCTCGGTACGGATACAAAAGCTCAAAAGCAAAAACCGCCACTCCGCTAAGTGACGGTTTTTGTGAGCTGATACAGCTCTATTAGACTTTTCACCATACGGGGCTGACCGCTTGTCGCAGCGTCCCCTCTTGCCTATTATTATATCCATCCCCCGGCGTTTGTCAAGTGGGCTGTATCCCCGATAGCCCGTCCCTCCCTCCGCATTTTGCCAAATTCCCCCTTGCAACTGCGGAAGAAACGCGTTACTATATTCATACGAATATTACGGTGAAGGAGGATCCATCATGAAGTTTTCCAGCAAGGTTCTCAAATGCGGACTGTCCCCCATGCGCAAGTTCCACCCCTATGCGGTGGCGGCGGAGGCCAAGGGAAAGAAGATCTATCACCTGAACATCGGCCAGCCCGATATTGAAACGCCCAAGGCGTATTTTGACGCGGTGAAGCACTTTGATCTGCCGGTGCTGGCCTATGCGCCGTCCCCCGGTATCCCGGAGCTGATCGAGGCGATCCGAAAGTATTACGCCGATCTGGACATGCACTTCGACGCCGGTGATATCCTTATTACCAACGGCGGCAGCGAGGCGCTGCAGATCACCATGAACTGCATTCTCGACGACGGCGACGAGATCCTCATCCCCGAGCCGTTCTATCCCAACTACAACACCATGGCCTATACCTGCGGCGCGAAGATCCACCCCATTCCCACCTCTCCCCACGACGGCTATCACTACGCCGACCGCGCCAAGGTGGAGGCGGAGATCAACGAGCACACCCGTGCCATCATGGTCACCAACCCCGGCAACCCCACCGGCGCCGTGCTGACGCCGGAGGAGATGCGCATGATGGTGGACATCGCCAAGGCGCACGACCTGTTCATCATCGGCGACGAGGCGTACCGCGAGTTCGTCTACGCCGGCGAGCCGCTGCAGTCCATGGGTCAGTTCGAGGACGCGGCGGAGAACGTCATCGTCATCGACACGGTGTCCAAGCGGTTTTCCGCCTGCGGCGCCCGCATCGGCTGCATGATCTCCCGCAACAAGGAGCTGATGGCGCAGGCCATGAAGTACGCCCAGTGCCGTCTGTCCGTGCCCACGCTGGATCAGGTGGCCGCCGCCGCGCTGTACACGGTAGGTCCCGACTACTTTGCCGCCGTCCGCGAGGAGTATAAGCGCCGCCGCGACACGGTGGTGTCCAAGCTCCACGAGATCCCCGGCGTGGTGTGCGAGTGCCCCCGCGGCGCCTTCTACATCATGGCCGCCCTGCCCGTGGACGATGCCGACACCTTCCAGAAGTGGCTGCTGGAGGAGTTTGACGACAACGGCGACACGGTGATGTTTGCCCCCGGCGAGCCCTTCTACGCCACCCCCGGCAAGGGGAAAAACGAGATCCGCATCGCCTATGTGCTCAAGCAGGCGGATCTGGAGCGCGCCATGGATCTGCTGGCCAAGGGCATCGCCGCCTACAACGCCCGCTGAATACACACAAAAAAGGAAGCCCAGGGCCGCCTGACACAAGGAAACACACGGTTTTGCCTGTGT
>DNFA01000060.1:4146-8719 GCA_003487665.1 Oscillibacter sp. | reverse complement strand
TCAGAGCCAGAGCGGCCTCGACGGCGTTCAGGTCATCGGGGTTGATGATGGTCTGCATGGACGCACGATCCAGAGTACCATCGGGATTCACGGCCACCTTACCGGAGGTATCGGGGACCTGCTTAACAGTAACAAGAATCTTCATTTTTCCTTTTACCTCCTACCTTACTTAACGCCCAGATTGCTGGCGATGACCATGCGCTGGACTTCGCTGGTACCCTCGTAGATCTCGGTGATCTTCGCGTCGCGCATCATGCGCTCCACGGGATACTCACGGGTGTAGCCGTAACCACCGAACAGCTGAACGGCGCGGCGGGTCACGTCGGAAGCGGCCTCGGCAGCGAACAGCTTGGCCATGGCAGCGTCCATGGAGTAAGGCTCGTGGTTCTGCTTCTTCATGGCAGCGGAATAGACCAGGAACTGAGCGGCCTGCATACGGGTGTGCATCTCGGCCAGCTGGAACTGGGTGTTCTGGAACTGGGAGATGCGCTTGCCGAACTGCACGCGCTCCTTGGTGTACTTGATGGCTTCCTCAACGGCGCCCTCGCCCAGACCCAGAGCCTGAGAAGCGATACCGATACGGCCGCCGTCCAGCGTCTTCATGGCGATCTTGAAGCCCTCGCCCTTCTTGCCCAGCATACGATCCTTGGGGATCACGCAGTCCTCGAAGATCAGGTCGCAGGTAGAGCTGCCGCGAATGCCCATCTTCTTCTCGTGCTTGCCCTGGGAGAAGCCCTTGTCGTCCTTCTCCACGATGAACGCGGAGATCTCCTTCATGGAGCGGCCGCGCTTGTCAACGGTCTTGCCGGTAACGGCGATGACCACGAAGGTGTCAGCCACGTTGCCGTTGGTGATGAAGCACTTGGAGCCGTTCAGAATGTAGTTCTCGCCGGACTCGTCCAGCACGGCGGTGGTCTGCTGACCCTGGGCGTCGGTACCGGCGCCGGGCTCGGTCAGGCCGAAGGCACCGATCTTCTTGCCGGAGCACAGGTCGGGCAGATACTTCATCTTCTGCTCCTCGGTGCCGTTCTCAAAGATGGGGGCGGCGCACAGGGAGGTGTGGGCGGAAACGATAACGGCGGTGGTGCCGCAGACCTTGGCCAGCTCTTCCACGCACATGGCGTAGGACAGCACGTCGGCGCCGGCGCCGCCATACTGCTTGGGGAAGTAAATGCCCATCATGCCCAGCTTGGCCATCTTCTCGACGGTCTCCATGGGGAAGCGCTCTTCCTCATCGATCTCGGCGGCCAGGGGCTTGACCTCGTTCTCCGCGAAATCGCGGTACATCTTGCGAACGAGCAGCTGTTCCTTCGTCAGATGGAAATCCATACTCTTTTCTCCTTTTTCTGATTTTACTTGTTGTAGTTGAAGAAGCCTTCGCCGGACTTAATACCCAATTTGCCCGCACGAACCATCTTCCGGATCAGCACGTTTGCGCGATACTTGCTATCGTGAGTCTCGTTGAACAGCACGTCCATAATGTTCAGCACCACGTCCCAGCCGATCAGATCGCCCAGGTGCAGGGGACCCATGGGATGGTTGCAGCCCAGCTGCATAGCAATATCGATATCTTCCGCAGAGGCAACGCCTTCCTGCAGAACGCAAACGCCCTCGTTGCAGTAGGGGATCAGGATCTTGTTGACCACGAAGCCGGGCGCCTCATTGACGACCACGGGGGTCTTGCCGATCTCCACAGACAGGTTCTTGATATAGTCCACCAGGTCGGCGGGGGTGTTGCCGCCGGCGATGACTTCCACCAGCTTCATGGCGGGCACGGGGTTGAAGAAGTGCATACCGATCAGGTGATGCTTCAGACCCTGACCCATCTCGGTGATGGACAGAGAGGAGGTGTTGGAGGCAAAGATCGTCTCGTCCTTGCACAGAGCGTCCAGCTTGCCCAGCAGCTCCTTCTTGACGGCCATGTTCTCGGCCACGCACTCGATGACCAGATCGGCATCGGCGGCACCCTCGAACTCCTCCACCAGGATGCGGCTCATGATATCGTCCGCGGCTTCCTGGGTCATCTTGCCCTTGGCGACCTTCTTGTTCAGGGAGGCGGCCAGCTTGTCCTTATGACGCTGCGCGCTGGCGGTGCTGGAAGCGTACATCAGGGCGGTGTGACCCTTCGCTGCGAAAACCTGGGCAATACCGCTGCCCATAGTGCCTGCGCCAAATACTGCTACTTTCATGATTGTTCCTCCTACTTAAAATTTTACATGAATTGCTTAATTATCAGGCGTGCGCCTGTCAATTAACTTACTTGTTCTGGTAGGGCTCGTGCTTGCGCTTCTCCAGGAAGGCGGACATGCCCTCGATCTGGTCGGCGGACTGGAAGCAGCTGCCGAACAGCTCCTCCTCGATGACGATGGCCTTGTCCATGTCCACCTGCAGGCCGTCGTTGATGGCCTTCTTGCAGGCGCGGACGGCGATGGGGGCGTTCTTGGCGATGGTCTCCGCCAGCTTCTCGGCAGCGGGCATCAGCTCCTCCAGAGGATAAACGGCGTTCACCAGACCGATGCGGTACGCCTCGTCCGCCTTGATGTTCTTGGCGGTGTAGATCAGCTGCTTGGCCATGCCGGGGCTGACCAGGCGCGCCAGACGCTGGGTGCCGCCGAAGCCGGGGGTAATGCCCAGACCCGTCTCGGGCTGACCGAACACGGCGGTGTCGGCGCAGATGCGGATATCGCAGGCCATGCTCAGCTCGCAGCCGCCGCCCAGGGCGAAGCCGTTCACCGCGGCGATGGTGGGGATGGGCAGCGTCTCGATGGCGCGGAACACATCGTTGCCGTGCTTGCCGAAGGCGGTGCCGCCCTCCTTGGTCAGGGTGCTCATCTCGCCGATGTCGGCGCCGGCCACGAATGCCTTCTCGCCGCTGCCGGTGATGACCAGCGCACGGATCTCGTCGTCGGCCTTAACGGTGGCCACCAGCTCGTCCAGATCGGACAGGACTTCGGAATTGAGAGCGTTCAGCGCCTTGGGACGGTTGATGGTCGCCACGGCGATATAGCCTTTCTTTTCCAGCAGAATGTTGGTCATATCAACTTCCTCCTTACGTTTCCTTTCCATCGGCACAGCGCCGCAAAGCGGTGCGCCGCCCTGTATGCGGCTGTATACGCGCCCGCGCAGACCGCAGGCGGGCATACTCCTCCTCATACATATCACATTATAGTAGTCCGTTAGAAATTTATCAAGTACAACCCATGCGGTTTTTTCTTTTTTAGCGGTTTTCACAAAAGTAGGCACCGGATTTTGCGCACTTTTTCGGGCGGACACGCGGCAGGCACGGGGTTCGGAGGAAAAACGCGCTTGTATCCCGGCGCAAGATGGGGTATGATGGGAGAAAATCGTGAAATGGCGAGGACATGAATATGCGGATGCGCAAAAAGAAAAACCTGGCTCCCAGAATGGAAGCCTGCGGTATGTACCTTATTAAAGACCCCTTCTCCATGCGCGGAAGGTGGCGGGAGCTGATGCCCGCCGCTCGGGAGCTGCGGGTGGAGCTGGGCTGCGGCAAGGGCGGCTTTACGGTGGGCACTGCGGCAGCGGAGCCGGACGTGTTGCTCATTGCCGTGGAAAAGGTGCCGGACGCCATGGTGGTGGCCATGGAGAAGGCGCGGGACGCCGGTGTACACAACGTGTGGTTCGTGGACGGCGACGCCGCGCTGCTGCCGGACATGTTCGCGGAGGGCGAGATCGACCGGCTGTATATCAACTTCTGCGACCCGTGGCCCAAGAGCAACCAGAAAAAGCGGCGGCTGACCCACGGGAACTTCCTGAAGAAATACCGGCAGGTGCTGGCCGAGGGCGGCGCCATCCACTTCAAGACGGACAACGACAAGCTGTTCGAGTGGTCGCTGGAGGAGATCCCGCAGTTCGGCTTCCAGCTGTCGGAGGTGACGCGCGACCTGCACGCGGACGGCGCCGTGGGCGTGATGACCGACTATGAGCGGAAGTTTTTCAGCGAGGGCAAGAGCATCAACCGCTGCGTGGCCACCATGGTGGACTGGACGGAGCCGGAGAACGACACCGCGCTGTCCCAGCGAATAAGCGAATGAGCCTACAAGCGGGTATGGCAGCCTGCCCGCAGGTGGGACGGATTGCCGCGCCAGTCTGTACCCCAAGGGCACTTGCTTCGTGGCGCGGACTGGCGCGCAATGGCAGGCTTTTCGGCAGGCTGAAAACAGCACTCTGTCGGGTGCTGTTTTTTGGAGCTTGTGGCCGGATTTCCCCCTCTACCCATATTACAATCTGAACAGGGTGTTTTGTCCAGTTTCGGATGATTTTTTCAAAAAACATCAATCTTGTCCGCAACTTTTCTCTGAGCGCTTTGCCGGATGCCTTGTGTTTCTTCGGATATTCATGTATAATGTATTGTGTTGCGTAATATCCATGCGGAGGTACGGTATGAACGGGATCAAGGGCTATATCTCCATTCGGGAGGCGTCCTACCGTTGGGGCGTGTCAGAGCGGCGGGTCAACCAATACTGCGCCGAGGGGCGGATCCCCGGCGCGTCCCGGTTCGGGCGTTCATGGGCGATCCCGGAAAACGCAGAAAAGCCGTCCGACCCGCGCT
>DNFA01000060.1:3765-3976 GCA_003487665.1 Oscillibacter sp. | reverse complement strand
CTTTCAGGAACAGCGCCGCGATTCCGACAGGACAAGCACCTGACGGATACCCCTGCCGCATTGGAAACATCCGCAAAGAGGAGGTGAACAGTATGGCTTGCGACGAGACTTTGTACCGCCAATATCTGAGCGGCGACGACGCGGGGCTGGAGGCCCTGATGGAAAAATTCGGTGACCCCCTGACCCTGTACATTGACGGCTATCTGCACGA
>DNFA01000060.1:3361-3587 GCA_003487665.1 Oscillibacter sp. | reverse complement strand
ACGACGTTCACGAGGCGGAGGAACTGATGCTGGACGTTTTCGCCTATCTGTTCACCAAAAAGCCGAAGATACGGGACGGCGGCTTCAAGGCGTATCTGTACAAGGCGGCGCGGCACATGGCGCTGCGTCATAAGAGCAAACGGAAGCCATTGTTCAGCCTCGATGCGCTGACCGGCGAGCCGGACGGACGGCTGCTGGCGGAGGAGGTCATCCGGACGGAGGAGCG
>DNFA01000060.1:2043-3205 GCA_003487665.1 Oscillibacter sp. | reverse complement strand
CCGGACGGAGGAGCGAAACCGCGTTCTGCATTTCTGCATGGGCGAAATGAACCCGGACTATCGGGAAGTCCTGTATCTCACCTATTTTGAGGATATGAGCTACGCGCAGGCGGCGGAGGTCACGGGGAAAACAGTGAAGCAGATCACTAACATGGTGTATCGCGGAAAAGAGAGCCTGCGAAGGCTGCTGGAACGGGAGGGAATCACAAATGCGGAGTCATGAGGAGCGCGTCGCGGAGGCAAAGCGGCGCATCGCCCAAATTGAGCAGGAAAAACGGCGGCGGCGCAATACGATCACCATGGCTTCCGCTGTGGCGGCGTGCCTTGCGCTGCTCATCGGCGCATCCCTCGCCATGCCCGGCATTGCCGCAAGCATCCAGACCGGCGATTATTCCGGCTTTGAAACGGCGGCAAGCATCTTTCACATCGGCGCTGCCTTGGGATACATTGTTATCGGACTGCTGGCGTTTTTACTCGGCGTGTGCGTGACCGTTTTGTGCTTCCGGCTGCGGCAGATGAACCGCGAGGACGGGCAGGACAGGGAAAGCGAGGATGCGCATGGAGCTGATTGAGAACCTGCTGCAACTGCTGGTCACGTTCGTCGGCGCGGTGCTTTCGGGTATCGCCTACCGCAAAAGCCGCAGGCAGGCGTATTTTCTGCTGCTGTGCTTCTATGGCTGCTTTGCCCTCGGCGCGCTCTACTGGACGCTGTATTTGCTGCTGTTCGATACCACGCCGCGGGTCTTTTATGTGTCGGAATTCGGCTGGGTGGCCAGCCTCATCTTCCTGCGCATTTTGCAAGTAATGCTCGCCACTCAGGACAAGCGCAGCTTCCGCTGCCGCAGGGCGTGGCTCGCGCCTGCGTTCGGCGTGCCGCTGCTGGTGTTCTACTGCACCTTCGGGGACATTCTCTCCAACCTGATCTGGTGCGGCATGATGATATGGCTCTCCTTCTGTGCCATTCGCGGGCTGGTCTACGCCAATGGGCAGACGGATACGGCGCGGAATATGCGGTACTTCCACATCGGGGTACTGTGCTATGTGTTTGCGGAATATCTGCTGTGGACGGTGGGCTGCTTCTGGCCCAACACCTCTCCGGCCAGCCCCACCTTCTGGTGCGATATGCTGCTGACGCTTGCCATTCTGGGGCTGCTGCCCGCCA
>DNFA01000060.1:0-1859 GCA_003487665.1 Oscillibacter sp. | reverse complement strand
GCATGACCTACATCGAAAACATCTTCCTCTGCATGGTATCTCCCCTGCTGGTGGCCGCTCTGTGTATGGGCAGGCGGCAGCTCCGCCTTTTCCTGTTCAGCATTGCCGGGATGGGGGTGTGCCTGCTTTCGGCCTACATCAACACCTTCCTTGCGGCGGTGTGTCAGGCAGATGCCCTTGCCGCCACGGCGGAGATCGCGCCGGTGGTGGAGGAGCTGATGAAGCTGCTGCCTCTGGTGTTCTATCTGCTGGTGTTCGAGCCGGAGGGCGATAAAATCAAGGCTGCGGCAATAACAGTTGCCCTCGCCTTCGCCACCTTTGAAAATGTGTGCTATCTCATCCAGAACGGCGCAGACCGCTTCTCCTTCATCTTCTTCCGGGGCTTCGGCACGGGAGCCATGCACGTGCTGTGCGGCTTGATCGTGGGCGGCGGCCTTGCATACACGTGGCGGCGGACGTGGCTGGAGATCGCGGGCACCTGCGGGCTGCTGGGCGCGGCCATCACCCTCCACGCCATCTATAACCTGCTCATCGCCTACGGCGGTGCGGTGCAGTATGTGGCCTACGCCCTGCCGGTGCTGCTGGTGGCGGCGGGAAGATTGTCCGTTTTCAGATTATCACGGAGGAAATAACCGAATATTCGCCCCCTTGAGAGCTGCTTTTTGGCAGCTCTCAAATTTTTTTGAAAAATTTTGCGTTTTGGGTGAGAGTTTTTTCGATTTTTTGTACCTATATAAGTAAAGGGATTTTTAAGCCGCATTTCAAAAAATCCAGAGAGGAGGTTCAAACGATATGTACGATACCGCAAGACGGGTCGCACTCGTCAAGCAGCAGGTGCGGGAAAACACCCGCCGGAGGCAGCGGCGCGGCATATATGGACTGAGCGCCGCGTGTATGCTGCTGTTCGCGGTGCTGATGGAGACGGCGGGCACGGTCGTCGGGCCGGGGCAGACAGCCGCATGGGGCGTGTTCGGCGCAATGCTGCTGCGGAAGGACGCGGGGGGCTACGTGCTGGTGGCCGTCGTCTCCTTTGCAGCGGCGGCAGCGATCACCGCGCTGTGCTTCCGGCTCAGAAACAGAGAAAACCGGAAAAAAGACGGGGCGGACAATACCGAACCGCAGAAACAGGAGGGAAAGACGACATGATGAAACGTTTTTTGGCGCTGGTGCTGTGCCTGTGCATGACGCTCTCGCTGCTGCCAACTACGGCGTTTGCAGCGGTGAGCGATTCGCTGGGCAACACACCCGAGGAAAATCAGTCGATTTTGGAGCAGCTCTCCGCCCTGACCGGCGGCAGCAGCGATCAGGTGCTTCCCATGCTGAACGCCTTGGGGCTGCTGGATGAAGACGGCAATTTCAAGGTGGATCAAACCATCACGCTGGACGGCCAGGTGTTGACACTGGCGGCTGTCATGGAGCTGCTGGAAAATCCCGCCACGGATCTCGCCCGCATAGCCGACGTGGATGGGACTCCGGTGGCGCTGGGCGATTTGAAGACCATGATCCAAATCGAACAGGAGCTGCAGCGGATCAAGGACACCTATTTCTCCGACAGGGAGTTTACCGGGGAAGCTCTGGAGAATCTCAATAGCCTGATGGAGCAGCTGGAGCTGCAGGGCATCAGCTTGCAGTATTCCGCCTTTACCACAAAGCCTGAGGGCGTTGAGACGGTGGATATGAGCAGCATGATGAGCCAAACGCTGGGGACTCTCGCAAACAACACCTGGAACTCCGGGCCTTTTACTGTATACAGAGGAAAACCGGCCGGCTTTTCCTACCGCATTCAAAAAGGCCAGCTCAGCGATTATATCACCAATGTGGAGGTCTCGATAGGCGCGGTGAGTGGGGTCGAGCAAAGC
>DNFA01000043.1 GCA_003487665.1 Oscillibacter sp. | reverse complement strand
CCCAGCTGAGCTATACCCCCACATCGGGTGGTCGGCGCTGCCGACTTGTATAATATAGCAGAGGTCTTCCAAAATGTCAACCCCTTATTTCGCTTTTTTCTGATTTTTTTAGAAACGCTCCGTTCGAAGGACAGCGGGGAGAGGCTGCCGCCTCTCCCCGGCTTGTTTATGCCTTATACCTTCAGCTTGTCCTTTTTCATCTCGTTGAGGCTGGCCACCACCATGCCCGTCAGGGCGAACAGGGCGATAACGTTGGGCAGCACGATGAAGTTGTTGAACATGTCGGTGACTTCCCACACGAAGTCGCTGCCGGAGACGGTGCCCAGGAAGATGAACACCAGCGCGATGATGGTGTAGATCACGCTGCACAGCTTGCCGTTCTTTTTGCCGAACAGGTAGTCGGCGTTGATCTTGCCGAACAGGTTCCAGCTGAGGATGGTGGAGAAGGCGAAGAACAGCAGGCAGACCGCCACAAACTTGGCGCCCAGGCTGGCGCCGAACACGGAACCGAAGGCGGTCTGCGCCAGATTGGTCTTGCCGATGCCCTCGGGGATCACGCCGGTGGCCAGGATGCCGTCCTTGGTGTACAGGGTGCAGATGATGACCAGAGCGTTCAGGGTCAGCACCACGAAGGTGTCGATAAACACACCGATCATGGCCACCACGCCCTGATCGTGGGCGTGCTTCACGTTGGCCTGCGCGTGGGCGTGGGGCGTGGAGCCCATACCGGCCTCGTTGGAGAACAGGCCGCGCTTGGCGCCCTGGGAGATAGCGGTCTTGAGGGCGTAGCCGAAGCCGCCGCCGATGATGGCCTGGGGCTGGAAGGCATACTTGAAGATCATACCGAAGGTGGCGGGGACATACTTGATGCGGCAGACCAGAATGGCCAGACCGCCCAGCAGGAAGACGCCCGCCATGATGGGCACCAGCTTTTCAGTGACAGCCGCCAGACGCTGCACGCCGCCCAGGAAGATGATCGC
This sequence comes from Oscillibacter sp., assembly GCA_003487665.1. GTDB lineage: Bacteria > Bacillota > Clostridia > Oscillospirales > Oscillospiraceae > Vescimonas. Next base: position 23,995 of record DNFA01000043.1, on the reverse strand, counting down.
GCAGATGATCACCAGCACGATACCCATGACCCAGGAGGGGACGCCGAAGGCCGTTTCCATGGTGGAGCCGATGGAGTTGGACTGCACCATGCAGCCCATGAAGCCCAGCGCCAGAATGATAGACACAGCGAAGAAGCCTGCCAGGAACTTGCCGAAGCCGCCCTTGAACGCGGTGGTGATGTAGTAGACGGGGCCGCCCTTGATGTTGCCGTTGGCATCCACGATACGGGTCTTCTGCGCCAGCGTCGCCTCAGCGTAGATGGTGGCCATGCCGAAGAAGGCGATGATCCACATCCAAAAGATGGCGCCCGGGCCGCCGGTGAGGATGGCGCCGGAGGCGCCCACGATGTTGCCGGTGCCCACCTGCGCGGCGATGGCGGTGGCCAGCGCCTGGAAGGAGGTCATGCCGCTCTTCTGGGCGCCGCCGCGGAGGTTCATCTCGCCGAAGAACTTCTTCATACCCTCGCCGAAGCAGCGCACCTGCACGAACCGGGTCTTGATGGAGTACCACAGGCCAACGCCCATCAGCAGGAAGATGAGGATGTAGTTGCTGAGGTACTCGTTGATCTTGGATACGATGGGAAACAATACAGATTCCATGGTTTCTTTCTCCTTGCATAAAAATAGAGCCGCCGGAAAACGGCGACTCTGGAGACAGCAGGTGACAAGCGAAAAGCTCGTCTGCTCCGTCCTTTTGCCTGAGAGATTCGGCGCTTGCGCGCCTTGCACCTTCGGCACCCAACTGAATGGGATTCTCCAGAGTCCCCTCCCCGTCCGGTCTTTCCATTCCGGGCGGTTCACAGGGCTGTTTTCAATTGATGGACGTATGTTACCACACAACGGACAGCTTTGCAACCCCCTTTTTGAAATTTTTTTGAACGTTCTTTTCTTCCGCTTGACAATATCGTAAAACGATGTTATAAATATCGTAGAACGATATTTCAAGGTGGTGAGTGCAGATGCCGCGGAAAACGCTGGACTCCCTGTCGGAACCCATGTTCTATGTGCTGATGGCGCTGCAAAAGCAACCCCTGTGTGGGGCGGATATTGCCCAGTGGGTGTCCGCCCGGACGGAGAAGCGCATCGTGCTGGGCCCCGGCACGCTGTACACCATACTGGGCAAGCTGACGGACGAGCAGATGATCCGGGAGACGGCGGTGGACGGCCGCCGCCGCACCTACGAGACGACAGAGGCCGGAGACAAGCTGTATGACAACGAGGTCGCGCGTCTGCGCCGCTGCCTGCGGGACGCGGACGCGGTACGCGGAGAGGAGGAACCGCCATGCTGAAAACCATCCCCTACTACTTCTATCAGGTAGACGCCATCGAGGACTGGCTGGACGAACAGGCACAGAAGGGGCTTTTCCCGCTGGAAACACGCTTCGGCACCGCCATGTCCTTCCGGCGGGACACGCCCCGCGCTGTGCGCTACCGCATCGACGTAAAGCGGAACATCGGGTATACCGACGAGAAGGCGCGTATCGCCGCCTATCGGGAGATGGGCTGGGAATACGTCTGCGACCTGACACCGTATCTGGACATCTACCGCTGTGACGACCCCGCCGCACCGGAGCTGAACACCGACGAGGAGACGCTCCACCAGGTGCTGGACAAGAAGCTGAGAAGTCAGATACTGTGGAGCATCGCCCTCATCTGTCTGATCCCCGTGTGGCTCTATGTGGTGGTGCTGCGGGGCGTACCGGGCTTCTCCGGTATCTGCGATATGCTGCTGAACGGCTACGGAGGTCTGTTCCTCTGCGCGGCGCTGCTGGTGCTGTCGTGGCTCATCAGCAGCATCGCCTGCATCATCGGCGCTGTGACCACACGGAGACGCAGGCTGCTGCAGCGCACCCGCCGCTCTCCCGCCCAGCTGCGGCGCTGGCGCGCCATCCGCCTGTCGGCGAACCTCCTGCCGCTGGCGGGTCTGGCACTGTGCCTGGTGCTGCTGGTGACGTACACACGATCCGGCAGGGACATCCCCGTGGCGGACTTCCCCGCGCCCACGGTGTCGGAGGTCTTTCCCGGTATGCAAAGCAACCTCCAGTGGGCGACAGTCACCCCGGAGCCGCTGAGCCGCCACCGGTACCTGCGGCAGAAGGATCTGACGCTTTCCAATTTCTACGACGGCGGGTACTATGACGTCGATGTGTACCGGATCGCGTGGACATGGCTGGCGGAGGGCTACGCCCGCGAGCAGGCGCAGGAGGCCGGCGCGGAGACGATCACCGTCCCCGGCTGGGAGCACGCATGGTACGCCGCGGACGCAGATCCCTACGGCGGGCAGCTGCTGGTGCTGCAGGACGGCAAGGAGGTCTGGTGCATCGGCTATGACGGAGGGCAGCGCCTGACGGACGCGCTGGACGTCTTCGCAAGAACGTGATGCGTAAAGTACAGGCGGGCGGACAGAGTCGTCCGCCCCTACAAAGCAGGACGAGAACCGTGCGAAACGGGACGTCGGGGACGCTGTCCCCTACGGAGCGACACCGGGGGCGTCCCCTACAGGCAAAAAGAACCGCCGGGAGGCGGTTCTTTTTGCTCAGTTCAGCGTGAACGTCATTTTCACCGGGTTGTGGTCGGAGTAGGCGAAGCCCGTGTCCAGCACGGCGGAGTCGCTGACGGTCACGTTGGGCGTGACCATGAAGCCGTCCACCGTCAGGACGTACTGTCCCGCGTGATAGGCACTGTCGGCGTTGCGGCAGCTGGGTACGGGGTCGCTCTCGTCCAGCGGCGCCACCAGCTGCACGTCATAGCCGTCGAACACACCCTCCGGTATAGGCTGCGCCCAGGAATATTCCTGATCCGCCGCGCCGAAATAGGCGGAGGAATCCCCCAGCAGATCCTTGTTGAAGTCGCCGCCGGCCACGCACCAGTTGCCCGCGTCGTACTCCGCCTGCATGTCCGCCAGCAGCAGCTTCAGCTGCTCGGTGGCGATGGTGCCGTCGCTGGTATAGGCCGACAGGTGCAGGTCGTACAGCACCAGCTCTTTGCCGCCCTCCGCCGGGATGCGGCTGACGGAATAGCAGCGATCCAGATCCAGCAGCTTCATGAAGCCGCCTTCCACCGGCAGCTCCACCCGGTTCGCCGCCGCGATGTTCACCGGCGCGAAGGTCAGCAGCCCGGACTGAGACGCACCGTGGGGCTTCGTCAGCGGGTACAGCAGGTAGGGCGAGTCGTAGTTCTGGCAGAACACGCTGCTCTTGTCAAACAGAGCGGCGTACAGCGGCTCCCGCTCGTCCACATGGTAGCTGCGGGTGGCGTCCGTGTCCACCTCCTGCAGGAGATAGAAATCCGCGTCCTGCTGCTTGAGATACCCGGCGATGGCGTCCATGTTGGCCGTCAGGCGCTCCTTCGACCAGGCGCGGGACTCCGTGCCGCCGTCCATGAAGAAGCCGTAGTCCTCCTCGTAGGCGCCGAAGCCGATATTCCACGACACCAGCGTATACGCCTCCCCCGCCGACAGCGACGGCGCGGTGTCCGGCGTCTGCACCGGCGTCAACGGCTGGTCGCCGATGCGGTGGTAGCTGATGAACACATAGGCCACATACGCCGCCGCCAGCAGCACCACCGCCAGCAGGACGATCAGCAATATCTTCACCCATTTTTTCACAGGAATGACCTCCTCGGTTTACTTTTTTCCTGAAGTATAGTATACTCTTTTCTACTGCATTTGAAAAGAGGGACTTGCCTTGAAAAAGATCGTCATCCGCTTCAACGCACCGGTGATCCTGACCTTCGCCCTGCTGAGCCTGCTGGCGCTGCTGCTGGGCAACTGGACAGGCGGCACGGCCACCACCCAATTCTTCTCCGTGTACCGCTCCTCGCTGGCCGATCCGCTGACCTATGTCCGTTTCTTCGGCCATGTGCTGGGTCACACCGGCTATGAGCACTACATGGGCAACATGCTGCTCCTGCTGCTGGTGGGCCCCGGTCTGGAGGAAAAATACGGCAGCGGCACCATGGTGTGGATGATCGCGCTGACAGCGCTGGTCACGGGACTGGTACACTTCATCTTCTTCCCCCACTCGGCGCTGCTGGGCGCCAGCGGCGTGGTGTTCATGATGATCGTGCTGTCCTCCTTCACCGCCGCCCGCCGGGGCGAGATCCCCGTGACGCTGATCCTGGTGGTGATCTTCTATCTGGGCGGCGAGATCATGGACGGCCTGTTCAAGCAGGACAACGTGTCCCAGATCGCCCACATCGTGGGCGGCCTGTGCGGTCTGGTGTTCGGCTTCACCGTCCGCCGGGGACGGAGGTGAGCGCCGTGTATATAGCCATCGCCATCGCAGCGGCGCTGCTGGGCGCCGACCGGGTGCTGAAATACCTCTCCCGCACGGGGAAGCTCCGTCTGGAGAGCAAATACCTGCGCCTGACCCATCTGGAAAACCGCGGCTTCTTCCTGGGGCTGGGGCAAAAGCATGAAAAGCTGCTGCGCTGGCTGCCCATGGGCGTGTGGCTGCTGGCAGCGGTCTGCTTGCTGCCGGAGCTGGGAAAGCGGGTGTTCTCCGCGCAGCTGGGCATCCTGCTGGTGCTGCTGGGCGGCCTGAGCAACCAGTTCGACCGGCTGCGCCGGGGCAGCGTCACGGATTATCTGCAATTCCCCCACCGCCGGGTGAAGAAACGCGCGCTGGTGTGGAATCTGGCGGACTTCATGCTCGTCGGCGGCGTGGTGCTGACGGTGCTCGGCCTTTTGAGAGAGCTGGTAAAGAAATAAAAAAAATCGGGTCAAACGACCCGATTTTTTTATTTCTCCTTGTAATACAGCCGGCAGTGGCAGTAGCCCTCGAAGTTGGGATCGGCGATCTGATCCTTGAACTCCTTGCACATGCACTTGTTCTCCTCCGTCCGTGCCAGCCGGCACGGGCAGTAGCCGCCGGTGCGCTTCAGACCCTCGCGGATAGTCCTGACGATCTCGGGATCGTCGTTGAGACGAACCTTCATGGCTGCACCCTCCTTTGCGTATGTATCAACCGTGGCTGTTGAACCAGTCCTCGCAGAACTTGGCGATGGCCGGTACCAGATCCTTCACAAAGCGCTTGGTGGTGTTGACGCACAGGTCGTAGGAGCCCTTGTCGCCCCACTTGTTGTCGCTGTACATCTGGTGGTGCTGGGCACGGTTGCGGTCGATCTGCTTCATGCGGTTTTCGATCTCCTTGGCCGTCAGGTGCTCGCCCTCCGGGGCGCGGCGCTGGCAGCGCTCGATCCTGGAATCCTTGTCCGCGTAGACGAAGATGTTCAGCGGATCGTAGTCCTTCAGGATCACATCGGCGGCGCGGCCGATGATGACGCAGTCGCCCTGCTTGGCGAAATTCTCCACGATCCTCCGCTGCGCCACCGCCACGCGGATGGGCTGATCCATGATCTGGAAGGGCTGCATGCCGAAGCGGTGGCCGATGGTCAGGGGATAGGCAGCCTCGATGCTTTTTTCCGCGACGTTGGCCACATAGTCCTCGTTGAAGCCGTTCTCCTTGGCGATCATCTCGATGATCTCGTGGTCGTAGCACGGAATACCCAGTGCATTCGCCAGACGCTTGCCCAGCTCGCGGCCGCCGGAGCCAAACTCACGGCTGATGGTAATGATCCTGCTCATAATGGAATACCTCCTCTTAATACTGATAGCAGCTGCCGCCCACGAACTCGCGGATGATGGAGTTCAGCGGCACATAGGGCGTGTGCAGCGGCGGGACGCTCTGCACCACATCGATCAGGTCGGTGAGCTTGTGCTCCTTCATGTATTCCGGCGTCAGCTGCTGCTGGAAATCGGGGATGTTGCCCAGACATTTGGCCAGAATGCACACCTCGTAGTCGTGGAAGGAGTCGATGTGGATGGACGCGTTGCCCTTGTACGGCTGGATGTAGTTGACCTCGCCGGCGTTGACGCTCTCGGCACGCTCCACCGTCTCCCGCAGGGAGTGACCGCGGGTGTTGTAGTCCCGGATAAGACGCCGCGCCACCCGCAGCTGCTCCGGACGCACCACCCTGTCCCTGTCGGTCAGGATACGGGTGCGGGGCGCCACATAGATGCCGGTGGCCGCACCGCGGAGCTTGTCAAAGATCAGCGGGTTGAGCATGTGGATGCCCTCGGCAATGACCACGCAGTCCCGGTCGCCCTGCATCTTGTTATAGCCGCCGGTGGTGCCGGTCTTGAAGTCGTACCACGGGATGTCCGCCTCCTCGCCGTCCAGCAGGCGGCCGATGCAGCCCACCAGCTGCTCCACGTTGACGCAGTAGGGGGACTCCCAGTCCGTGGCCTCCGGCGGACGCTGATCAAGCGGCAGGAAGAAGTTGTCCATGCTCAGCAGGCACACCTTCACACCCAGATTCTCCAGATATTCCCGCAGCCGCATGGCGGTGGTGGTCTTGCCGCTGCCGGAGGGCCCCGTCAGCGCCACGATGCGGCGATCCCGTCCGGCGGACAGAATGGCCGCCGCCGCAGAGGACACCTTGTCGTGGAATACCTCCTCGCACCGCAGAACGAACTGCGTCTCGTTGTCCATGGCCTGATTGATGGTTTCCAAGTCGATTATACGCATAGGGCCTCTCCTTTCAAGAGGTAAATTCACTGAAATATTACCCTGTATTATACCACGCTGTCGTCGGTACGTCAAAGGGGCAATGGCGCAAAGATGCCGCAAAAAAATCCCCGCCGGCCGCTCCGCAGGCAGAAGCTTGCAAATGTACCAAAAATTGTTGCAAAACAGAGAAACTTTCATTGCATTTTGCCGGTATTTATGGTACTATGATGTTAGGAATTTAACAATGCTGCACAAATTATTTCGATTTTGTAGCATAACCGCCATTTTGTTCACGCGGAGTCTACTGCCGGATGGCAGCTCCGCCGAAAGGACGTGAAAGCTGTTGGATCACACCCCCAAGATCATCGCCGTAGCCGGTAAGGGCGGCGTGGGCAAGACCTCCCTCTCCGCCGCCTTTGTGCGGCTGCTGACGGAGGCCTATCCCGACAAGCGCATTCTGGCCATCGACGCCGACCCCGCCGTGGGGCTTTCCACCGCGCTGGGCGTGGAGGTAAAGGAGACGCTGGACGACATCCGCAAGAGCATCGTGGCCTCGGTGGAGGACGGCGCGCCCCGGGAGGCCATCGAGCTTCTCAGTGAGGCCCGCTACCGCATCTTCGACACCATGGTGGAGGAGCAGAAATTCTCGTTTCTGGCCATCGGCCGTCCGGAGACGGCGGGCTGCTACTGCAAGGTGAACGCCTATCTCAAGGAGGTCATCAATCTGCTGGCCGGCGACTTTGACTATGTGGTCATCGACGGCGAGGCGGGCATTGAGCAGATCAACCGCCGGGTGATGGAAAAGGTCACGCACCTTGTGCTCATCACCGACCCCAGCCGCAAGGGTACGCAGGTCATCGACACCATCAAGCGGGTGGCCGATGAGCTGGTGATGTACGACCGCTGCGGCTCCATCGTCAACCGGGTCACAGACCCATCGCTGATACCCTATATCCACATCAACGGCACAGAGATACTGGCTACCATCGGCAGCGACCCGCAGCACGCCGCCAACGACATCCAGGGTCTGAGTGTTTTTGATCTGCCGGAGGATGCACCCGTCATCCGCGGCGCCCGCGAAGCCCTGACCAAGCTGGAGATCTTATAATCTGAATCACATAGGAGAGAGGTGTAATTCTTGAGAGACCTGAAGCATCTGATCTACTTCGAGAGCCTGCTGGAGAATGCCGACAACGATCTGGTCAAACAGGCACAGGCAGAGGGGAAACTGGCCATCGGCTATACCTGCTACCACATGCCTGAGCCGCTGCTGAATCTGCCCGGCTGCTTCTCCGTCCGACTCCGCGCCCCCCGCACCGGTTCGCTGGACATCGCTACCTATTATATGTCCAACTACACCTGTGAATATGCCCGCGCCCTGGTGGAACGCGGCATGGAGGGCGGCTACCAGTTCCTTGACGCGCTGGCCGGCGTGGACGCCTGTTCCATGATGAACCGCGCCATGGAGCACTTCGAGATCCTGCAGATCAACGACAAGCCCAATTTCTTCGTCACCCACTGCGACATCCCCTACAAGATCACCGACTACACGCTGGATTCCTACGTCAAGCAGATGCGCCGCCGGGTGCTGGATCCTCTGACGGAGAAATACGGCGTGGACACCTCCGACGCGGCCATCCGCCAGGCGGTGAAGGAGCACAACGAGGTCTGTTCCATCATCAGCGAGATCGGCGAGATGCGCAAGGAGGAAAACCCGGTCATCACCGGCTACGAGTTCCATGTGCTGAATCTGGTGAGCTTCACCTGTCCCAAATACCTGATCCTCCCCTACCTGCGGGAGACGCTCACCGAACTGAAAAAGCGCAAGCCCGATCCCAAGCCCGCCTTCCGCGCCCGTGTCGCCATTGTGGGCAGCGAGATCGACGACCCCCAGCTGACCAAGCTCATCGAAGGCTGCGGCGCGCTGGTGGTGTCCGACCGCTACTGCTTCGGCTCCACCCCCGGCCGGGAGATCATCCAGCTGAAGGAGGACGAGGACGCCCTGCCCCAGATCTGTCTGCACATCATGAAGCACTCCGAGTGCGCCCGCTACATCGCCGACGAGAAGGTGCAGCAGCGCCGCGAGACAGCGGATCGTCTGGCGCGGGAGTATCACGCCGACGGCATCATCTATGAGCAGATGAAATACTGCGACTACTGGGGCTTCGAGCGTGCGCTGGTGAGCCACATCATGCACGAGGAATACGACTGGCCCGTGCTGAGTATCGACCGCCTGTACAACAACGGCAACTCCGGCCAGCTGCGCACCCGCGTGCAGGCCTTCGTGGAGTCGCTGGAGATCAAGAAGATCCACAAGCAGAACGGAGGTGCCAACTGATGGCCGACAAGAAGAAATTCCCCAACCCCGCATTCTTCCGCGCCAGAACGGAGATGGACTGGAAGGCGCAGGCCGCCAACCTGAAGGAGGTCGGCTCCATCGCGCTGGAGCTCATCAAGGAGACGGACTGGAAGGCCTTCGGCAAGAAGCAGAAGGATCACTTCCTTGACAACATGAACCGCGTGGCGCGGGAGGCCAGAGCCGTGGCCGGCATGACCTGCGCCCAGCGCAGGGATCTGCTGCTCAACGGCGAGAAGCAGCTGGGCACACTGTACCGCAAGGGCGACATGGCCACTGTCCGCCGCGAGTGGCGCGGCGTGGAGAGCACGCTCATTGACTTCGCCGGCTGGCTGAAAACATGGGGCATGCTGCTGGGCACCTTCTCCAAGGATCTCATTCCCGCCCTGAACACCACCTTCTGGTATCGCTGGATGATCTCCTACATGTGCTGCGTGAGCTTCATGGACAAGAACACCATGGGACAGCGCGGCAACGCCCTGCGCATGAGCCACCTGATGACCTACGATATCTTCCGCTATGTGGCGGAGAATCTGGTGTTCCTGGCCAAGTGCGACAAGAAGAACGGCAACAGCTCCGAGCTGAACAAGAAGGTCGTTCTGTTCGACGAGATGACCATGGGGCAGATCATGGCCGGCTTCCCCGACCTGCTGGGTATCCCCTATCAGCTGATGCCCGTGTTTCTGGTATCCGAGATCGACCAGCTGACCTGCGTGCCCTACATCGACGCGGTGGAGTCCTTCGGCCTGCCCGCCGACTGCTGCCCCGTGCCGTCCTCCGAGTGCGGCGCTCTGGTCATCGACGCGCTGCCCCACATGGGCAAGTGCTTTATCTCCTCCTCCATGCCCTGCGACGGCTCCACCATGGCCTCCAGCTATATGTCCCGCCGCTTCCCCGACCTGCCCGTGTTCCACCTGTGCTTCCCCGTTCGCTATGAGGACGAGGAGACGGTGCAGATGGGCGCCGAGGACATCCGGGCGTGCATTAAGTTCATCGAGGAGCAGACCGGCGCCAAGTGGAGCTGGGACGCCTACTTCTCCGCCATGAAGCGCTTCAACGAGGAGACGCGCTACGAGCTGGAAAAGTGGGAGGTCAACAAGACCGCCTATCCCCAAATCATCGGCCCCAGCTACGAGCTGTTCCGCAAGTGGAACTACGAAATGGACGGCGGTATCGACCCGCGCGTCATGAAGACCTGCCGCAAGGTCAACGACCTGCTGATGCAGTCCTACCAGCGCCGCGACGAGGCGTGGGTGGGCAAGATGCGCTACCGCGGCATCGTGTGGAGCTGCCCCGCCCACTACTACGCCAACTTCTCCAACTGGCTGGCCAACTGCTGGGGCATCAACATTCTGGTGGAGATGGAATCCCTGAACTTCACCAAGCCTCTGGAGACAGAGGACAAGGAGGAGGCACTGCGCGATCTGGCGCGTCTGTACGAGCGTATGGTCATGCGCCGTCACACCAACGGCGGCTACCAGAACGTGGTGGACGAGCTGTGGCGCCAGTGCGAGGCGTGGAACACCAACATCATCATCATGTACCAGAACGTGGCCTGCAAAAACATGGCCACCGTGCAGGGCATCCTGGACGAGCAGGGCCGCGAGCGCGGCTATCACATGATCTGGATCGAGCATGACCTGATGGATCCCCGCACCGTCTCCCGCAAGACCATGCGCGACAAGGTCAACGAGTACATGCGCACGGTCATGCGCGCCGAGCCGATCGACCCCTCCCTCTGCGATTTCGACGACGAAAACTGCATGTAATATTCTCAACTACTACATATATAAAGGAGTTTACGACTATGAAATACTACGGCGGCTGTGATGTGGGTTCCACTTATACCAAGGCGGTCATTCTGGATGAGAACGGCAAGATCTGCGCCGACACCACCATCCGCAGCAAGATCAATTCCGAAGTCTCCGCAAAGCTGGCTATGGAGGAGGTTCTGAACAAGGTGGGGCTGAAGTCCTCCGAGGAGCTGGGCTATCTGATCGGCACCGGCTATGGCCGCAACAAGGTTCCCTTCGCCGATGAGAACATCTCCGAGATCTCCTGTCACGCCATGGGCGTGCATGTCACCGATCCCACCGTCAAGGCCATCATCGACATCGGCGGTCAGGACGTGAAGGGCATCTCCATCGACACCGATGGCACCGTGAAGAACTTTGCCATGAACGACAAGTGCGCCGCCGGCACCGGCCGTTTCTACGAGGCCATGGCGCGCTCCTTCGAGATGAGTCTGCCCGAATTCTCCAACCTGTCCCTGACGGCCAAGAACGTCATCCCCATCACCGCCCAGTGCACCGTGTTCGCCGAGTCCGAGGTCATCACGCTGGTGGGTGAGGGCAAGCCCATGGACGAGATCGCCGCCGGCATCCAGATGGCCGTGGCCAAGCGCTGCTTCGTTATGAGCAAGAAGGCCGGCGCCACCGACGCCATCACCCTCACCGGCGGCTGCGCCAAGAACGCCGGTCTGAAGCAGGCCATCGAGCACGTTCTGAAGCTGAAGGTCATCGACCTGAAGACCGATCCTCAGCTGATGGGCGCGCTGGGCGCCGCCGAGTACGCGCGGCAGAAGGGCATGGCTCGCGCCTGAACTTCCACCACATAAGGAGGCTACGTTATGTGCAAGGTTTTCAAATTCATCTTCAAGCTCATCCGTATTCTGGCGGTGGCTGTGGGCGCGCTGTTCGTCGTGTACTTCTGGAATCTGGATCAGAAGCTGCTGGGTTGGGCATACGTGCAGGTCAACAGGATCTTTGACCGCAAGAAAGTGGACATCAAATTCTAATGGAACTCTATAATCCCATCATCCGCGGTGTGGAGGAGCTGGTCGGCTCCTCCACACCCCAGAAATACCCCTACGACCCGGCCGACGCCTGGGAGGACACCGGCGCTTTCGAGCTGGTCATGTTGCGGGACGCCGCCTTCGAGCTGGGCGGCAGCGGCAAGAGCGCCGTGAATTTCACCTGTGTCACCACCTCCCCGGAGCTGGTGCCCCAGGACGAGATACTGGTCTACGGCTCCGACCTGAGCCAGCTGAAGGGTGACAGCAGCTACGCCCGCATCGCCCTCCTGCGGGTGGGCGACATCGAGTCCGACGACGAGGAGGACACCGAGCAGGCGTTCCGCGCCATTCAGGACATGGATTTCGTCAAGTACCATGTGTTCCCCAGGGGCTACATGATCCGCACCAGCTCCGAATCCAGTCGGGAGCAGGTTCGCATCAGCCGCGACGCGCTGAAAAGCGGCATGAGCTTCCGGCGCATCGGCGCTGACTTCATCCGCCAGTACAAGCGCAACCCCCACATTCTGGCGGTGAAGCTGCTGTTCATCACCGCGCCCGACGCAAATTACGACGGGCTGGCGAAAAGTGCCAAAACCGTCAAGGACATCACCATGAGCCTGACGAAAATTCTGGAGGGCATGCCCACCGACTGCGGCTCCTGCAACCTGAAGGCCATCTGTGACGAGGTGGAGGGTATGCGCGAGCTGCACTTCGGCAAGGAGCACCACACCACGGAGTGACCTTCGGTTCCCTCCGTTCACCGGCGCACACCGGTCATTTTGCCGAAAAAACGGGGCTTTCACGGCTCTGCACCGCACCGATCTGTAAAAGTTCCCTTTTCCGGCCTTTTTACCGTTGACTTTTGGCTTTTCCGGGTGTATATTCTCCACCATCAAGAGGCAATGGCGTCTCAAAGGTTTAGTCCTTTGCGGCGGTATTGTCTCTTTTTCGTTTTTCTTCAGGAGACATACGCAAAGTCAATACGGTATAAAAGCGTTTGAGAAAAGAGAAGTAGCGCAGGGGCTCACCCCCAGAGAGTGCGGGAGGCTGGGAACCGCACGGCAGAGCCTGCGTGAATAACACTTTTCGAGCTGCGATCCGAAAGGAGCGATCCCAGTAGGTGCGCCGGAACGCCGCCCGTTATGCGGCAGAGCTTTATCGGAAGCTTGGAAATGAGAACAAATACAGGTGGCACCGCGAGAACAGCACTTGCCCTGTAGGATGCTGATAACTTTTACGGAGGTTTTTATCATGTGTTCTATTATGGGTTACTGTTCAGGCGATGCCGATTTTTCTCTTTTTAAGGCGGGCTTTGACAAGACGCTGTCCCGCGGCCCCGACGACAGCCGGATCGTTGACACCGGTCACGGGCTGCTGGGCTTCCACCGGCTGTCCATCATGGGTCTGGAGCCGTCCGGCATGCAGCCCTTTGCACTGGACGGCAGCTATGTGGTCTGCAACGGCGAGATCTACGGCTTTGAGGCGCTGAAGCGGGAGCTGCTGGCAAAGGGCTATTCCTTCCGCAGCGAATCCGACTGCGAGGTTCTGCTTCCCCTCTACCGAGAGCACGGCACCAACATGTTCCGCATGCTGGACGCCGAGTTCGCCCTGATCCTGTACGACGCGCAGAAGCAGTCCTTTATCGCCGCCCGCGACCCCATCGGCATCCGTCCGCTCTACTACGGCTACGACGATGCCGGCGCCATCGTTTTCGCCAGTGAGCCGAAAAACCTTGTGGGCATCTGCGGCAAAATCATGCCGTTCCCTCCCGGACACTACTACGCAGACGGAAAGTTCGTCTGTTATCGGGACATCACCGCCGTGAAGGAGGTGTGCCGCGATGATGTGGACACCGTGTGCGCCAACATTCACAAGAAGCTGGTCGCCGGCATCAAGAAGCGGCTGGTGGCCGATGCCAAGGTGGGCTTCCTCCTCAGCGGCGGACTGGATTCCTCTCTGGTGTGCGCTGTGGCGCAGCGCTGCTCCGACAAGCCCATCCGCACCTTCGCCATCGGCATGAGTGAGGACGCCATTGATCTGAAATACGCCCGGGAGGTGGCCGACTATATCGGCAGCGACCACACCGAGGTGTATATGACGCCGGATGAGGTGCGCTCCTCGCTGGAGACGGTGATCGAGCTGCTGGGCACCTATGACATCACCACCATCCGCGCCAGCATGGGCATGTATCTGGTCTGCAAGGCCATCCACCAGCAGACCGACATCCGCGTCCTGCTGACCGGCGAGATCAGCGACGAGCTGTTCGGCTACAAATACACCGACTTCGCCCCCTCCGCGGAGGAATTCCAGAAGGAAGCCGTCAAGCGCATCCGGGAGCTGCACATGTACGATGTGCTGCGCGCCGACCGCTGCATCTCGGTGAACTCTCTGGAGGCGCGGGTGCCCTTCGGCGACCTGGACTTTGTGGAGTACGTCATGAGCATCGATCCGGAGAAGAAGCTGAACAAATACGGCATAGGCAAGTACCTGCTGCGTCACGCCTTCGAGGGCGACTACCTGCCGCATGACATCCTCTACCGGGAAAAAGCCGCCTTCTCCGACGCCGTGGGACACTCCATGGTGGACTATCTGAAGGAGTACGCCCAGAGTCTGTACACAGATGCGGAATTTGAGCAGAAGCGGCTTGCCTACACCCACGCCCAGCCGTTCACCAAGGAGTCCCTGCTGTACCGGGAGATCTTCGAAAAGTACTATCCCGGCCAGAGCGACATGGTCGTGGACTTCTGGATGCCCAACAAGGCCTGGAAGGGCTGCGACGTAAACGACCCCTCCGCGCGCGTGCTGTCCAACTACGGTGCCAGCGGAAAATAAGCGCGAAAAAGCACCGCCTTAGGTCATTTGGCCTAAGGCGGTGCTTTTTGTTACTGCCACAGGGAGCACAGCAGGTCGGTGTACGCCGTGGGATCGTCGATGGGCAGGCCGGCGATGAGCTGCGCCTGGTTGTAAAAGATCTCCGCGTACTTCTTCGCCCGCTCCGGGTCGGTGAGCCGCGCCGCTTCGAAGGCCAGGAACGCCGGATGATCCACGTTGATCTCCAGAATGCGCTTGGCCTTCAGCCCCAGCTCCGGCTGCGCCGCCTTGAAATACTTCTCCATCTCGAAGGTCACGCCCTCGCCGCTGCTGAGACACACCGGGTGGGTCTTGAGCCGGGCGGAGGCCTTCACCTCGTCCACCTTCCCCGTCAGCGTCTCCTTGATGAAGGCGAACGCCTCCTTGTACTGCTGCTCGTCCTTTTCCTTCTTCTCCTCCTCGCCGGGCAGCTCCAGATCGCCGTCGGTGGCGGAGCGGAAGGGCTTGTCCTGATACTTCTGCAGCACGTCGGGCAGGAACTCGTCCGCCTTGTCGGTGAAGTACAGGATCTCCATGCCCCGCTCCTTCAGAAGCTCGGTCTGGGGGATGTGATCCACGCCGTCCACCGTGTCGCCGGAGGCGAAGTAGATGTACTTCT
Source organism: Oscillibacter sp. (assembly GCA_003487665.1). Taxonomy (GTDB): domain Bacteria; phylum Bacillota; class Clostridia; order Oscillospirales; family Oscillospiraceae; genus Vescimonas. Next base: position 8,864 of record DNFA01000043.1, on the reverse strand, counting down.
GCCCCTCCTTCATGCGCTCCACGTACTCCTTCAGCGTCACCAGCTTCTTCTCCGTGGAGGAGTAGAACAGCATCAGATCCTGCAGAAGCTCCTTCTTCTCGCCGTAGTTGTCCATGGCGCTGAGCTTGATCTGCCGCCCGAAGGACTGCCAGAAGGACTCGTACTTCTCCCTGTCATCCCGCAGCAGGCGTTCCAGCTCGCCCTTGACCTTCTTTTCCAGATTGGCGCCGATAAGCTTCAGCTGCCGGTCATGCTGCAAAAGCTCGCGGGAGATGTTCAGGTTCAGATCGGGGGATTCCACCACGCCCCGGACGAAGCTGAAGCACTCCGGCAGCAGCTCCTTGCACTTGTCCATGATCATCACGCCGGCGGAATACAGCTGCAGCCCGCCCTCAAACTCCTCGGAGTAGTAGCGCAGCGGCGCCTTCTCCGGGATGAACAGCAGCGCCTTGTACGTCACCGCGCCTTCGGCGGACACGGTGATGACGCTCAGCGGCGGCTCGGTATCCGCGAAGCGCTGCTGATAGAATTCGTTGTACTCCTCCTGCGTCACGTCGGTCTTCTTCCGCTGCCACAGGGGCACCATGCTGTTCAGCGTCTCCCACTCGAATACTTCCTCGTACTCCGGTTTGTCCTCCGGGCAGCCCTCCTTCAGCTTGGGATGGGGCATCCGCATACGGATGGGGAACCGGATGTAGTCGGAATACTTCTTCACCAGCTTGTACAGGGGATACTCCCGCAGGTACTGGCTGTACTCGTCCTTTTCCTCCTCGGTGTCGGGCTTGATGTGCATGATGACGTCGGTGCCCACCGTCTCCTTATCGCACGGCTCCACGGTGTAGCCCTCCACGCCGGAGGACTGCCACTTCCAGCCCTGCTCCTCACCGTATTTCCGGGTGATGACGGTGATCTCGTCGGCCACCATAAAGGCGGAGTAAAAGCCCACGCCGAACTGCCCGATGATGTCGGTGTCCGCGCTCTCGTCGCCCTCCACCTGCTGGCGGAACTTCAGGCTGCCGGAGGAGGCGATCACGCCCAGATTGTTCTCCAGCTCCTCCTGGCTCATGCCGATGCCGTTGTCGCTGACGGTCAGCAGCCGGTTCTCCTTATCCAGGATCAGCTTGATCTCGAACTCGTCCCGCTTGATGCCCACCTTGTCGTCGGTGAGGCTCAGGTAGCACAGCTTGTCAATGGCGTCCGAGGCGTTGGAGATGATCTCCCGCAGGAAGATCTCCTTGTGGGTGTAGATGGAGTTGATCATCAGATCCAGCAGCCGCTTGCTCTCCGCCTTGAATTCTTTTTTCATCATGTTTGCTCAGATCTCCTTTGTTTGAAGGGAGATGCGCCGGGGCGCATCTCCCTGTGGTATACGTTTTCGCCTTACGCGAACTTCTTCCGGCTGATGAGCCAGCCCACGCAGGACAGCACCGCCACCGCGCCGGACACGATCATCATGACCTTGCAGAAGGGTGGAATGATCTTCTGCACCCTTTTGCCCACGCCGCAGGCCGCCTTGCCCAGCAGCTTCGTCGCCGCCTTGCCCACCGCGGCCACCGCGGATACCGCAGCCTCCGCCGCCATGTGCGCCAGCTTTTTGGCCAGCTTGACGGCCGCCGCCGTCACCTTCCGGGCGATGCCGCCCGCCTGATGTAAAAACTTCTTCACGCTCAGCCCTCCTTTGCTGTATGCCAGTCGATGACCGCCGCCGGAGGTTTCTCCCGCCCGGCATCAACGGTCATTTTGCCGTTTGCTCTATTATAGTCCCGCCGGGCGCCGCTGTCAACGCGCCGTCCCGCCAATTCGGGCAGTCTGCCGCCGGTGCCTGAGGCTCACCGCATGAAGCGGTCGATGGCGTCGTTCAGGGACTGTATGGCCTCCTGATCTCCCGCCTCCACCGCATCCACGATGCAGTGGCTGATGTGATCCTTCAGGATGGCGCGCCCCGTGCCGTTCAGCGCGGAGATCACCGCGCTGAGCTGCACCAGCACCTGGGAGCAGTCCTCGCCCCGTTCCACCATCTTCCGCACGGCGTCCAGATGCCCCTGCGCCCGGCTCAGCCGGTTCAGCACGGCCTTTGTCTGCTCGTGGGAGTGGTGGTGGGTATGGGTGTGGACATTTCCATTCTCGTCCACGTGGGTATGGGTATGCTCGTTCAAGGGTCTTTCCTCACTTGTTGTACTCGTAGGTGGGTTTGTTCATGTCGTATTTCTGCTTCAGCGGGTCGCGGCGCTCCATGCGGTCATAGTGCCGGCACAGGAACGGCTCCACGCCGTAGAACAGCGCCTTGCCGTCCAGATCGAAGAAAAACACGGCGAACAGCGCGGCGTACACGCCCAGTCCGATCAGCACGATCTTTTTCAGGATTTTGAACACAGTTTTCATTTTCCGCTCCTCCTTTTACCAGCTCATGGAATCGTCGAACTCCAGCAGGGACGGATCCAGCGGCTCCTCCTGCATAACGGTGGTCATGTAGTCGTTGATGATGCTGCGGATCTCGGCGCGGGAGACGTTGCGCTTGTCGGGCAGCGCGTGGGGCATCCAGATGGCATGGATGTTGCGGGCGCGGAACTCGTCCTCGAACAGGCCGTGAACGCCCTGCATGCCCTTGCACAGCAGCTGGTCGTACATCATGACCATGTCGCAGTGGAAGCGCTCCATGTTCTCCCACAGCTCGAAGATGTGGTGCATGCCGCCCACCGCCATGCGGCGCATAGGCGCCCACTCGTGGTAGGTAGCCATGTCCTCCAGCGTGTTCTCGTAGCCGTCGGTGCGCAGCGTCATGTCGAACATCAGGGAGTCCATGTTCATGACGGTGTTCAGACCCCAGCAGTTATACGCCCATGTGCACCAGTTGGAGTAGTACAGCGGCGCGCAGCTCCACGCGATGACACGGTGGCGCGTCAGCGGGAAGTTGTTGATGCGCTGCTCCACACACTTCTCCATGATCCTGCGCACCTTCTTGTCCGTCTCGTGCCAGATGGGAAGGTCGCCGTACTGGGACTGGTAGATGCGGTACAGCGCCTGCGCCACGCCGTTGATGGGATAGTAGCTGGTATTGGCCGCCACGTCCCACTTCTCCCACTCGAAGCGCTGCAGCTCGTTCTGGCTTTCCAGCTTTTTGCACAGCTGCTGGTAGTCGAAGGGCACGCCCGTCTGCTCCTCGATGAACTTCCAAGCCTCCTCGATCTCCTTCATGCAGTGCTTGTGCACCAGCGGATCGTCGAACTGCATGGGCTGGGGCATGGCGAACAGGGGCTTGTCGATGAGCCAGTCCTGAATGATGGACGTGGCCACGGAGCCGTCGCAGGCCTCGTTGGAGGTGATGACCGCCTTGTAATAATCCGGCACATCGTCCAGCACGAACAGTCCGGCCTCCGCCTGACACATGGGGCACGGATCGCCGGGCAGACCCAGGGACTGCACCGCGTCGATATAGTTGAGCACCGTGTGGTTGTTCACGTGGCAGGTGACGAAATACGGGATCATCTGCAGGGGGATGTTCTCCACCTCCTTGCTGAAGGGGTAGAAGATGCCGCCCCACACCGTCTCGTCGTGGGCGATGGTCTTGTCGTGTCTGGCCTGCACCCTTTTGCTGCCCTTGTTGGTGTTCAGGTCGTTACGGAACATGCCCATGAACTGATAGATGGTGGCGTTGGTCATGGCGCGGTAGTGCAGCGGACAGGCGCGCAGCGCCTCGCCCCGCAGGCCCTCCATGCCGCGGTCGAACCAGTGCAGCACCGGCAGATAGGTCTGACCCATCCAGCGATAGCGCCAGCAGCCCTTGGCAAACGTCCAGACGCCGCCGTAGCGCATGACGTCGTATACCAGCATGCCGTAGTTATACAGCCACACCTTGTTGAAATAGTAGAACGTGTCCTTCACGCCGCGCCATTCCCGGTGCTTGTACAGGCCGGTCTTGTCGCAGTACAGGTCGCCCAGACGCCGCTCGCCGTGGGGCTTGCCGTACCAGAAATCCCTGGCCAGCTTCTTATAGTCCGTGGCTTTGACCTTGTCCACCACGCTCTTCAGGTCAAACTTCTTCATTTCTTGGCGCCCTCCTGAATTTTCTTGATCTCCACGCTTTCGATAAAGGCCTGGAACCGGGTGCGCAGCTGGCCGCTGGCGGAATTGATGTACTCCTTCTCGATGGAACAGACGGGATAGCCGAAATCTCTCTGGAGCACGACGGTGTCGATAACGCGCTCATAGCTCCAGTACTCACAGAACTTGTTGGAGGCGACGATGATGCCGTCGGCCTTGTATTCCCTTGCCAGATCCGCAATATGCTGCTTGCGGCGGCGCATCTCCTGCTGCTCCATGAAGCGGGTACACTGGCTGGTCAGCAGATAGTGCCGGGCAATGGCGCGCAGGGGCGTTTCGCCCTCCCTGATCTCGATGGGCTGGCGGGACTCCATGGCGCCGTAGCAGTACCGGTCGGCCACCACCAGTGCGCCGCAGCTCTCGATCAGCTTGGTGAAGTCCGGGTCGTCGTTCTCGCTGCCGGCCAGCAGCACCTTGCAGCGGTAGGCGGGCTTGGTGTCCGGCTCGCGGGTGCGCAGCTCCTCCAGCGTCTCCCGCAGCTTGTCGATGATGAGGTACTTGGGACAGGTCAGCGTCACCAGATTGATCACATGGAACTCGTACCCGGTGATGGTGGGGTTGTCCAGCTTGCGGTAGTCTCCGATCTCCTGCACGATGCGGCACAGCTCGTTGTGGCTCTCGATGGTCTTGAGAATGGCCTCGTCCGACGTATCCACGCCGTAGTTATCGTGGAGGAAATCCACCACATGCGCCTTCAGCTGCGCCTCGTAGTGGTCGATGCTGTTGGCGGTCTTTTTGAAAGGCACGTCGGTGAACTCGCACTTGAACTTCTCGTTCTGGATGATATCCATCCGCTGCAGATGCTCCTGGAACCGGCAGGTGACAGTACACGTCTCCGTGGCCAGCTGCGCATCCAGGAAGTTGAAGCCGCCCTCCAGCGCCCGCTCCAGCAAGCTGCGTCCGTAGTGACAGGTACGGGACGACATGTAGTAGGTTGCCATGTCCGGAGAGGTACAGCGGGGAGCGCGCAGACGCACAGAGACGCAGCCGGGCAGATCCAGCAGCACCTCCGGCATAAAGTAGCAGGTATAGCCCAACGCCAGCTTTCCGTCGCTTTTCGCCTGCTTGACCAGATCGTTGTTGGCCTCCTGAAGCAGGTTCTCGAAGTAAATCAGGTGTTTCAGGTCCCTCATCTCTCGTCCTCCTTGCTGCGCGGTTCGCGCAGTTATATCCAGTAAAATTATACATAATTGCAGAAAATTTGTCAATAAAATTGTGCCGTTTGCACAGATTTTGGACACTTTACCCTCATTTGTCCGTTATCGTCGATTTTTTGACGATTTTCCCGGTAAAATTGACTTTCCCCTGCCGCCGTGGTACAATATTTTCAAAAATCCGGGAGGTACCACCATGAAACGTCTGCACCATCACGATCACGAGCACGCCCACGACCGCCACTCCCCCGAGGAGACGCTGGCGCTGCTGGGCTATATGGCCGACCACAACCGCCAGCACGCACAGGAGCTGCATGAGCTGGCGCACAGCGTGGACGGCGAAGCTGCCCAGCTGCTCCACGAGGCCGTGGTGGATCTCACCGTCAGCAGCGAAAAGCTGGCGGAGGCTCTGCGCATTCTGAAGGGAGAGGAATAACATGTGCCTGTCTACCGTTATGACCCGGCAGGGTCGGACGATCTGCAAAAATGTGGCCTCCGTCACCGAGAAGGACGGCCAGCTGGTGTTCACTGATATCATGGGCATCCCCACCGTGGTTCCCGGCGCTATCGAAAAGATCGACCTGCTGGAAAATATCATCACCATCCGTGAAAAATAGCGGACTGCGGCGGAACCGGCAAATATTCCCTTGTTCTCCCGCGTTGACAGTTCCTGTGAAATGTGTTACAATTTGGTTACAAAACAATCAGGAGGTTTATCATGGCTGATACCAAAAAGGCCGAAGGCCTTGTCTATAAGAACCACCCCCTGCGCCGGGTGGACAATTTCATCTACTACGGCAGCATGGCGGACAAATACATCGTTCTCCTGCAGATCCTCGACACCGTGAAGGAGCAGGACATGGACGTGGCCAAGCGCGTCTCCGTCCAGCTCCAGCTCACCGACCCCGACCTGAAGTCCCGGGATCGCGTGGTGAAGAAGTCCGAGAAGGACAGTCTCTATGCCGCCATGGACGTGGGCTGCATCTGGCTGGAGCGCGCTCTGGCCGGAAAGCTGTAAGGCCATCATGAAGCGACTCTTTTCCGCATTGGCGGTGGTGCTGGCCTCCCTGCTGGTGGTAGGCGGCGACGCGGTGCTCTCCGGCGGCGCCAGCGCCCACGCTGTCAGCGCGCAGCAGGCCATCCCCGTTACGCTGGCCTCCGTCCCCTCCCCGCTGTCGGTTCCCCTTGTCACGCCTGACGCGGCGCGGCTGTCCCTGTTGGCGGGCGCCGCTGTCCCCGCCACGGCGCAGAACGCCGAGACAGCCGAGGACGCCGCCATGAACAACAGCGACCTGTCCGTCAAGGCCGCGGCAGACGATGCCGAAGCGCCCGACGCCGACGACAGCGAGGTCAAGGAGGAGACGCCCGTCTCCACCCCCATTCAGGCGCTGGGCGTGGTGTCCGGCACGGATGTCCGCGTCCGCAGCGGTGCAGGCACCGGCTATGACATTCTCAAGACGCTGGACAAGGGTACCCTTGTGGAGCTGACCGTCCAGGAGGGCGACTGGTACCGCATTTCCTACGACGGCGCCCGTGGCTACATCGCCTCCCAGTACGTCACCCGGTATGACTCCGCCACCGGCCTGTCCGGTGCCGGCAAGGTCACGGCGGACGTGCTGAACATCCGTTCCGCTCCTAAAAGCGGCAGCACCTCGCTGGGCACCGCGTCCCACGGTGCGGTGCTCACCGTCACCGGTATCGAGGGCAGTTGGTTCGCCGTCAGCTACAAGGGCGTCAGCGGCTATGTGGCCTCCCAGTATGTGCTGATCTGCTCCCCCTCCACGGCGGACACCTCCGCCCCGGAGACGCCGGAGGAAACGCCGGCCGAGACGCCCGACGAGACACCGGCGGACAACCCCGCCGCCACCGTTTCCGGCAGCGAGATCGTCTCGCTGGCGCAGCAGTATCTGGGCGTTCCCTATGTGTACGGCGGCTCCTCCCCCAGCGGCTTCGACTGCTCCGGCTTCACCATGTACATCTTCGCGCAGGTGGGCGTCAAGCTGCCCCACGGCGCTACCAGCCAGCTGAGCTACGGCGCTTCGGTGTCCCGCAGCGAGCTGCAGCCCGGCGATCTGGTGTTCTTCCAGGACTATGGCGCGGTGGCCTCCCATGTGGGCATCTACATCGGCGGCGACCAGTTCATCCACGCCTCGTCCTCCTCCGGCAACAGCCGGTGCGTGACCGTCTCCTCGCTGGCGGAGAGCTACTACGCCAACCACTACTACACCGCCCGGCGGCACTAAAGGTACATAAAAATTTCCCGGTACACATCCGGGAAATTTTTTTGCCCCGCCGTGAAACGTTTTGCCCGCCGGCGAGTCTTATAAGCAGGAGGTGAGAAAATGACGGATTTCGAGGAGATCTACGCCACTTACTTCGACAGCGTGTACCAGTACGTCCTGTCCCTGTGCCGGGATGTTCACACCGCCGAGGAGGTCACGCAGGAATCGTTCTGCAAGGCCATGACCCATCTGGATCGATTCGACGGCCGGTGCCGCCTGTATGTGTGGCTGTGTCAGATCGCCAAAAACACCTATCTCACCCATGTCAGAAAGCAGAAACGCCGCGCCGCCCCGCCGGAGGACGAGCCGTCCCATCCGGGCTTTGAGGGCGAGCTGCTGGACAGCGACAGCGCATGGCAGCTGCACAGACTCCTGCACGACCTGAACGAGCCGTACAAGGAGGTGTTCTCCCTGCGGGTGTTCGGAGAGCTGTCATTTTCCCAGATCGGTCAGCTGTTCGGCAAGTCGGACAGCTGGGCGCGGCTGATATTCTATCGGGCAAAAACGGAGTTAAGGAGGCAAGCCGATGAAAACGACCTGTAGCGTCATTCAGGATCTTCTGCCGCTGTACTGCGACGACGCGTGCAGCGCGGAGAGCCGCCGGCTGGTGGAGGAGCACCTGAAGGAGTGCGACGACTGCCGGGAGACATACCAGCTGATGCGGGCGGCGCTGCCCGCCAAGGCCGCCCACACCCAGCAGCAGGCCACGGCACAGGCGGCACAGGCGTGGAAAAAGCAGGGCAGCACCTCATTTTTCAAGGGCTGTCTGGTGGTGCTGGCGAGCGCGATCCTGCTGTTTCTGGGCATCGCCCTACAGCACTGGTGTACCACCGCGCCGCTGGTATTCCCCCATCTGGCGAAGAATGCGGAAGCCTATTTCGAGGCACAGGGCAGGGCGCTGAGCTTTTCCTATGAGGCCGGTCATGTCCGGGGCGGCTATATGGCCTCGCTGCTATATGACTACAACAGCCAGACGTACTATATAGGGCTTTTCGAGCGGGACAGCCTGTTCCATAGCCGCTGGCGCTGCTGCGGCGGCGTGGTGGGCTTTGAGGCCGGGCAAATGACCAGCTATAATTACAGCGACCCGGAGGGCAACGCCATCCTGATCTTTGCCGGGGTCATGCTGCCCAAGGAGGCCAAATGGTACACCTTTACCAACGGCGGTATCATCTACACCTGCCCCATTGAGGGCGAGGGCTTTGCGGATCTGTTCGTTATCGCCGGTGGGCGGGGCGACATCAACAGCTATCCCACCCTGCTGGATGAAAACATGCAGCCCATCGCATAAAAAACCGGCGCTCACTAAAGGCCGCCTGACACAAGA
>DNFA01000044.1:2538-12349 GCA_003487665.1 Oscillibacter sp. | reverse complement strand
TCACTGCCTTGGTGTAGGTGGACCCTACGTCGCAGCCGCCGTAATATTTCATAGTCAATTACTCCTTATTTATGTAGTATGGTCCGAAATTACATACAAATTTCGTCATCAAAGTCCAGCAGGGTGGGGTCCACAGGCTCGGCCCGCATCACCGTGCGCATATACTCGTTGACCTTGTCGCGCATGGTCTTGCGGGAGACGGTGCGGGGATCCATCAGATCGTGCTCGATCCAGATCAGGTGATAGCCCCGCTCGCGGCCCTGCTCATCCAGGATGCCCTGGACGGTGGCCATGTTCTTGCAGGCCACGTTCTGATACATGATGATGATGTTGGCGTTCCACGCCTCGCACTGACGCCACAGCTCGTCCACCACGTTCTGGTAGCCGCCGTTGGTGTGACGGCGCATGACCATGCGCTCGTACAGACGGGCCAGATCCAGCAGGGCCAGCTCGGGATCCTCGGTCTCCAGGGGCTTGGTGAAGTTCAGACTTTCCATCTCCACCAGGATGTTGATGCCCCAGCAGTTAGCCAGCCAGTTGGAGAAGTTGGCATAGTAGTGGGCCGGGCAGGACCACACGATGCCGCGATAGCGCATCTTGCCCACCCACGCCTCGTCGCGGCGCTCGTAGGCCTGGAGCAGGAGCTTGTTGACCTTCTTGCAGGTCTTCATGACACGGGGATCAATACCGCCGTCCATCTCATAGTTCCACTTGCGGAACAGCTCGTAGCAGGGACCCAGCAGCTGAGGATAGGCGGTCTTGTTGACCTCCCACTTCTCCAGCTCGTACTTGGTCTCCTCGTTGAAGCGCTTCATGGCGGAGAAGTAGGCGTCCCAGCTCCACTGGGCGCCGGTCTTTTCCTCGATGAACTTGATGCAGGCCCGGATGTCCTCCGCGCCCATCTTCAGCGTGGCCTCGTCCTCATACCGGACGGGGAAGCACAGATGGAACACCGGCAGGTCGGGGAACCGGCGGGCCATATAGGACGAGGCCATGGTGGACCCGTCGCAGGGCATGGAGGAGGAGATGAAGCAGTTGCCCATATGAGGCAGAGCGTCGATGACCAGAGCGCCGCACTCGGAGGAGGGCACGGGGCAGGTATCGGCGGGCAGGCCGAAGGATTCCACCGCGTCAATATACGGCACGCAGGTCAGCTGGTCGATCTCGGACACCAGGAATACGGGCATCAGCTGATAGGGGATGCCCAGCAGATCCGGGAAGCCCGCCATGATCTGGCCCATGGTCATCTCGTCGAACAGGACCACCTTCTTGTTCAGCTCGGCGCTGTTGCCGTTCTTCTTGTCGCACTTGGCCAGGAACACCAGGTTCTCGGCCACATAGCGGAAGATATCGTAGATCAGCAGATGGCTCATCTTCAGGGCGTTGCTCCGCTGGCCCATGGTGTTCTTGTCCATGAAGCTGACGCAGCACACATAGGAGATCATCCACCGGTAATAGAACGTCATGTTCAGGGCCGGGACCAGGTCCTTGGAGAAGGTGCCCAGCAGCATGCCCCACGTCCGCAGCCACTCCTTGAAGTCATAGGCGGTGTCGGCCACGCCGCGCCACTCGCGGCGCACGGTGACCATGTCGCCCTTGCGGTACAGGGTGCCCAGGTGCTTTTCACCGGTTTTCAGCAGGTCCAGCCGTTCGGCGGGGGTCATGGCGGCGATGGTCTTGGCCTCGCGGACCACCCGGCGGACATTGTCCTGGACGTTGGCCTTCTGCTTGGCGGCGAAGGCCTTCCAGTCGGTCTCCTTCAGCATATCCCAGATGATGCCGCCCACTTCCTGCAGGTTCCGGCCCTGTGCCTTCCAGTCCACGTTGTCCTTGGCCCGGAAGAACTTGGGGTTGGGGAATTTCATCTTTGCCATTACTTGGTCCCTCCGTTCTTTTGGATGCGCTTGATCTCCAGGGATTCCACAAAGGCCTGGACGCGGGTGCGCAGCTGGCCGGAATTGCCGTTGTTGTACAGGCGGTCGATGGACAGCACCGGCCAGTTGTATTCCTCGTGCATGATGTAGCTGACCAGAGCCCGCTCAAAGCCCCAGTAGTCGCAGTATTTCATCTGCTCATAGATGATGCCGTCGGCCTTGAACTCCCGGGCCAGACGGTCGGCAGTATCCCGGCGCTGCTGGACCTTCTCGTCGGCGATATACCGGGCGCACTCGGAGTGCTGCATCACGTGCAGGCACAGCTGGCGCAGGGGATCCTCGTCGTCCTTCAGTTCGATGACCTCGCGGCCGGGGGTGGAGCCGAAGCAGTAGCGGTCGGACACCACCAGGGCGCCGCAGCCCTCGATGAGCTTGGTCAGCTGGGGATCGTCGATCTCGCTGCCCACGATGGCGACTCTGGCCCGGAAGGCGGGCTTCTCGTCGGGCTGGCGGGCCTTCAGCTCCTCCAGGGTCTCCCGCAGATAGGGGAGAATCAGGTCCTTGGGACAGGTATAGGTCACCAGGTTCAGCACATGGAACTCGTACCCGGTGATGACGGGGTTATCGGCCTTGCGCATTTCGCCGATCTCGCTGATGATGCGGCAGACCTCGTTATGCTGGGCCACGGCGGCGCGGATGGCGTCGTCGGAGGTGTCCACACCGTAGCGGTTTTTCAGCTCGTCCAGCACATGGATGCGCATCTGGGACACGTAGGAATCCAGGGTGTAGTCGGTGATTTTATAGGGGATGTCGCAGTGGCTCACGAAGAAATTGGGCTTGGAGTTCAGCTGGAGGATCTCAAAATGCTCCATGGCGCGGTTCATCATGGAACAGGCGTCCACACCGGCCAAAGCGTCCAGGAACTGGAAGCCGCCCTCCATGCCCCGCTCCACCAGGGCACGGGCGAACTCGCAGGTATAGTTGGACATGTAATAGGTGGCGATGTCCAAAGAGCCGGTCCGGGGCGCCCGCAGGCGCACGGAAAAGCAGTTGCCGACGTTGAGCAGCGCCTCGGGCACGTGGTAGCAGGTATAGCCAACGGCCAGCTTGCCGTCCGCCTGAGCCTGCTTGACCAGCTCATTGTCGGCGTTTTCCAGCAGATTTTCGAAGTAGATCAAATGCTTCAGATCTCTCAAGAATTACACCTCTCTCCTAAAAGTTTACAGGATCTGCAGTTTTGTCAGGGCTTCGCGGGCGCCTGCGATCACCGGAGCGTCGTCAGGCAGATCAAAAACACTCAGTCCCCGGATATCGTTGGCGGCGTGCTTGGCGTCGCTGCCGATATAGGCGAGAACATCAATGCCTTCAATATGAATGTAGGGGATCATGGCCGGGTCCGTCACCCGGTTCACCACCGCGCCGCAGCGGTCGTACATCACCAGGTCGTCGGCCACGCGCTTGATGGTCTGGATCACCTGGGTGCCCTTGCGGCTGGGGTCCGTCACCAGCACCAGATGGGTGACCTTCTCCATGACGCGGCGGTTGATCTGTTCAATGCCGGCCTCGCCGTCGATGACCACATAGTCGAAGTCACCGGCCAGAAGATTGATGATCTCCTTGAGGTAGGCGTTGACCTTGCAGTAGCACCCGGCGGTCTCCGGCCGGCCGATGGCCAGGAAGGAGAATTTCTGCTGCTCCACCATGGTGTCGAAGATGCGGTACCGGGCCTCGCTGAGCAGCTCGATGGCCTCCCGCGGCTCGCCGTCCTCCACCGAGGACACGATCTGCTTGCGGATATCATCCAGGGTCTGCCGTACCTCCACCCCCAGGGCGGTGGACAGACCCACGGCGGGGTCCGCGTCGATGGCTAAGATCCGGGCGTCCGGGTGCGTCTCGGTCAAAAGCCGCACGAAGGCAGCCGACAGCGACGTCTTGCCCACGCCGCCCTTACCGGCCACGGCCAGGATCTTGGGGTTTCTGTTCAACCGTGCTTCACGTCCTTTCTGGGCTGTGTGCATATACATGCACGCGGTTCTGTACAAAGTCAGTGGCCGTTAATCCACATAAATGCCATACTCTGTACATTATTTGCTTTTTACCACTATCATTTTACCATGAAATCGGGCAAGTTGCAACGAATTTATTCGAATTTTTGAATTTTTTTGTTGATTCTGGCGGCGAGATGTGGTATGCTTGTCTCATCAATCGATACGCAAACTTTTACCATTTCAGGAAAGTGAGGGCATACCCTTGAAGAAAGACATTTTGGTACAGCAGCTGGTCAACAGCTTCGGCAACTGGGTGCGCACCGACTGCGAAAACCGCGCAGGCGGCACGGCACGCATGACCCGGGACCTCTATCCCTACACCTCTTTGTTCTCTCCCATCCGGATCAACAAGCTGACGGTGAAGAACCGGTTGGTCATGGCCCCCATGGGCAACTGTCAGATGGCCGAGGAGACCGGCCGTCCCAACGACAAGATGCTCCAGTATTTCTTTGCCCGGGCCGAGGGCGGCGTGGGCCTGCTGACCACGGGCCTGATCCCCATCAGCCACCACATTGACTCCTCCGTCACGGAGAAGGGCAACTACTCTTACTTCCCCCGTATCGACGGCACCCGCACCAACTTCATGGGCTGGCGCGACCTGGCCCAGGGCGTTCACGCCCGGGGCAGCCGCATCTTCATCCAGCTGACGCCGGGCCTGGGCCGTGTGGGCAATCCCCAGTGCCTGCTGACCAAGCTCCAGCTGCCGGTTTCCGCCTCCTGGAACCCCAACTTCTATCTGCCTGACGTGCCCTGCCGTCCCCTGACGGACCTGGAGTGCGACAAGATCATCCGCAATGCCGCCCAGGCGTCCATGGACGCCAAGGTCATGGGCATGGACGGCGTGTATCTGCACGGCCACGAGGGCTATCTGCTGGATCAGCTGACCTCCCCCGCCTTCAACCACCGCAAGATCGGCAAGTATGCCGACTGGCAGCGCTTCGGCGTGGACATGATCAAGGCCATCCGCAGGAAGGTGGGCCCCAATTATCCCATTATGTACCGCATCGACCTGTCCCTGGCCCTGAACGAGACCTACGGCGACCGCATGGACACCGTCAAGAGCCTGAAGGGCTTCAAGAACGGCCGCTCCATCGCCGATACCCTGAACTATATGGAGAACCTGGTGAAGGCCGGCGTCGATATGTTCGATGTGGACCTGGGCTGCTATGACAACTGGTGGCTGCCCCATCCCCCGGCCGGTATGCCCGCCGGTTGCTTCCTGGACGTGTCCAAGGTGGCCAAGGAATACTTCGCCGCCCGGGGCGTCAAGTCCAACGTGGGCGTGGAGGTCCCCATTGTGGCCGTGGGCAAGCTGGGCTATCCCGACCTGGCCGAGCAGGCCCTGCGGGACGGCAAGTGCGACATGATCATGCTGGGCCGCCCGGTGCTGGCCGATGCCGACTGGTGCAACAAGGCCTACGCCGGTAAGGTGGAGGACATCCGTCCCTGCATCGGCTGCCAAGAGGGCTGCGTCAACGAGTTTGTCGAGGGCGGCCATCCCCAGTGCGCCGTGAACCCCCGCACCGGCTTCGAGGAGCTGCTGCCCGCCGTTCCCACCCCGGCCAAGGTGCGCAAGCGCATCGCCGTTATCGGCGCAGGCTGCGCGGGTCTGAACTTCGCCATCACCGCTGCACAGCGGGGCCACACCGTGGACGTGTTTGAAAAGTCCGACCGTATGGGCGGCAAGATGCACGCTGCCGGTGCTCCTCTGAGCAAGTATGAGCTGCACAACTATATGGAATGGCTGTTCCGCCAGGTGGAGAAGCAGGACGGCGTTACCGTGCACCTGAACACCACCATGACCAACCAGCAGCTGAAGGAAGCCGGATACGACGCCGTGGTGTTTGCCAACGGCAGCAAGGAGGGTCTGCCTCCCATTCCCGGCCTGAAGGAGACCCGCCACATCGAGGCCACCTGGCTGCTGACCCATCCCCAGGAGCTGGCCGACACCGATCGCAAGATCGTGGTGGTGGGCGGCGGTGCCGTGGGCCTGGAGACCGCTTATTGGCTGGCCACCGAGCACCAGCGCAAGGTCACCTGCGTGGAGATGCTGGAGCACTTCGAGGAGGGCGCCTGTACCGCCAACCGCGGCCATCTGATCCACTATTTCGAGGCCGAGGGCGGCCAGCTCATCAACTGCGCCCGGGTCACCCGGTTCGAGAATGGCCATGTGGTCATTGCCCGCAACCGCGCCAAGGCCGTGCCGGATCCCTACTGCACCTGGGCTCCCATCATCCCCAAGAACGTGGAGAATCCTCTGGCCCCCAAGATGACCAACGAGGAGTATATCGAGCAGCTGGAGGCCGACCTGGTGGTCATGGCCATCGGCAACAAGGGCGACGACCGGCCCTTCCTGTCCGCTCAGCAGGAGATGGTTGCCGCCGAGGTCCACAACATCGGAGACAGCTACAACACCGAGAAGCCCGGCAATATGTGGCAGGCCACCAAGGCCGCATATAACCTGGCCATCCGCATCTGACAGCTATCTGAAAATGCCCCTGCCTTCTGAAACGAAGGCAGGGGCATTTTTGCGCTTATTGATCGAAGGACGGGTTGACGAAGTAGAGATTCTTCTGGTCCATCTTCTCCTTGGCCAGGCGCAGGCCCTCGCCGAAGCGTACAAGATGGAGTAACTGTACTTGCTTAAATGTGCCATTCGATTTTGATGGAATCGCTGGTAGCATAGATGACGCGGATGAGCTGGTCTACCGTCTGCCGCTTATCATCGAAACTCAACTCGTCCCACATAGTCAGGTGATTATAGATCTCCGTATAGTCCGCTTCCTTGTGCAGCTTCAATTCAGAGATACGCTTCATCAGCTCTTGCTTTTTCCCATCCAGTTCTTTGACGCGCCCACTGATGTAGCGGAACATGGTATCGTCCGCAGCCGACAGGCGATCCATCAGAGAGCCAATCTCAGTCTCAACTTGCGTAAGTTGAACATTCAACGCCGTTAGCTCGGGGTTAATATAATTTCCTTTACACCTTCTGAGCGTTTTGAACTGAGCCATCTTTTTGCGCATTTCATTGTAGATGATTTGTTCAAACTCATCGGTATAAATCGTTCCGGGACCCTCGCAGGCTTTGGAGTTCATTTTGTTCGAACAGAGGAGGTAGCGGGAGCGTGTGGTCGAGTAGTGCTTATCCACCAAAGCGTACCCACAGATGCCGCATTTGATCTTTCCCGCCAGCCATGTGTTCTTAGCTTTCTGATATGGCTTGATCTGCTGCGCTTCCAGACACTTTGCACGGCATTTCAGCCATAGGTCGGAGGGAATGATGCCCTCGTGTGGAGCCAGCACCAAATGGTTGCCTTCTAAATTCATTTGCTTGCGTCCTACGGAGTCCTGTCCCTTGTAGTAGTAGCATCCGTTCGTGCCGATAAAGTCACTCGGATCGTTTGCCATGATCGCGCCTTGGTCACGATAGAACTCATAGACGGATAGATCCGCGCGGACATAGATGGGATTCCTGAGAACATCCGCAAGTCGTGTGCGTCCCCACGGCTTTCCGTTTTTGAGAATGCCGTGGGCTTGAAAGTAGCGGATAATGTCACCGTAGGAGCATTCCGGCTTGGAGTAGAGCTCATAGATCAACCGCACCTGTTCCGCTTCCTCCGCGTTGATCTCATACATGGATGTCTTGACACCATCGATTGTCGTCGGGGTCAGCCGGAAACCATACGGAACTCTGCCGCCCATATAGAAGCTCTTTTGACTGCGAGAGTAGTAGGCATCCGCCACGCGCTTTTGAATGGTTTCCCGTTCCAACTGCGCGAATACAATGCAGATGTTGAGCATGGCGCGTCCCATGGGCGAGGAAGTGTCGAACTTTTCTGTCGTGGATACAAACTCGACCCTGTGCTTTCCGAATTTCTCCATCATATTAGAGAAGTCGAGGATAGAACGGCTGATGCGGTCTAACTTGTAAACAACGACCTTACCGATCACTCCGCTTTCGATATCGTTCATCATTTCAGCAAAGGCGGGACGGTCTGTATTTTTACCGCTGTAACCTCTGTCGGTATAAACCTTATACTGTTCACCTCTCATTTCGTACTGGCAGAACTCGATCTGGCTTTCGATAGAAATGCTATCGGCTCTGTCAACGGATTGTCTTGCGTAGATTGCGTTCATTTTGTAGCTCCTTCCTCACAGAAAAGAGCTGCTGACAGGTACATCATACCGCAGCAGCTCCTAAATAGCTATCATTTTCATTGTGTTTTTCATACTTTATAAAGACCTCGAAAAGACCTTCCTCGATACATCGCCGCTGTTCCATGCACTCCTCGGCGGTAAGCTGTGGGGTAAGGTTTTCAATTCTGATCATATTTTTTCTGCCGGAAATAATGTGCGCGTCACTATCGTAAGTGAAAGGGCGGACAATAATAACTATCACCTCCCGCGGTGCTATCATTTTATTTGCGAGAACCTTGTCCTATGCAGAAAGGGAGAGTCGAAATCCTTCAACTCTCCCTTTGCGTCACATGGTCTGCTGCCAGTCATAACTCACCTCGTCCTCGTGATCATCAGCCTTGTGACCGAGGGCAATTTTCTTTTCCCGTTCTTTTTGCAGTACCTTTCTGTCGGTGTAGTGCTGTATGGGCATCACAGGGGCAGCAGGCTGGAGCTGCTCCAGACGGTGCCCAAGCCCCACCAGAGCAGAAGCAGTGCTGCCGCCGCCATTAGCAGAGAGATCAATGCCGGAATACTGATGTGTGGCAGATGCAGTCTGGGAAGTCTGATTCTGTGCAGAGAAAAAGAATTCTCTTTCGGCTTTCCAGCCTGTTCGGTCATCTGCTCCAGATGCTTCAGCACTTTCAGCAGCTCGTCCACCTGTGTCCAGGTCGGGAACTGCTCCAGCAGTTCGCTGACCTTCTTCAGATAGCCGGTCTGTCTCTCGGCGTGGTAACCCAGCGTGTAGAGGTCGCTCTGCAGATCCTCCCAGTCTTCTTTCGTGGGATGCACTTCGGGAGTAGGTGTCTGCTCCTGTGTCAGGGGTTGCGGCGTGCTCTGTACAGACAGCGCTGATGTGATCTGCGCTGTCTGTGCAGGACGGTTCTTCTCCAACAGCTCGTCCATAGATAATTTCCTCTCTGATCCTGAATTCATATTCCATGTTCTCCTTTAGATATTTGTCGCCGAACAGCAGCCGGTCACGACACTGCCAGCCACTCGGCGTGGTATAGGTGATATTTTTTCGGGACTTTTCCCAGCGAACCTTGCAGCCCTCGCTCTCCATCAGCGCAATGAACTCCTCGCGGTTGGAAGCGTGGCGCATACAGTCGTTGATGATGTTCATGAGCTGCAGCTTCTTGCTCTGACCACGGGCTGCTGTGTGATACTCACCGATGGTCATAGTCTTGGTTTTCTGTTTTCTCTCCTTGGGCTTGAACACAGGAAGAGAAAACTCCCTGCAGACCATGTCGTTGCGCCGCATCAGTTCCTGGATCTGCTCCTTCGCCATGTGCAGCTTTTTGCCGGTTTCAAAGTTGACGGAGTTGATGACGCAGTGGGAGTGGATATGCTCCCGGTCTATGTGGGTGCAAACCAGCACCTCGCAGCCGTCGAAGTATTCCGCCAGCCGCCGCGCGGCTTCGTGGGCCTGCCGTGGATCGACCGCCGCGCCTTTTGGAAAGCTCTGCACCATGTGGTAGAACATCACACCGCCGTCCTTGTGGTAGAGGAGCTTCGTGTTCAGGAAATCATCGTAGACGCTCTGCGGCTGGCAATTGACGCCGCTGATGAGCGGCACGCCATCCCATGCGGTTTTCTTTTCCTGCATGACGTAGAGCATCACGCCGCGCATGGCGGCGCGGGACTGTGTGCCCCGCTTGTAGTTCACAAAATGTACGATGGCCATACGGCTCACCGCCCTTCCATGACTGA
>DNFA01000044.1:1936-2264 GCA_003487665.1 Oscillibacter sp. | reverse complement strand
CCGATGCCCTTGAGCTGGCGGAGCAGTTCCTTTTGCTCGTCGATGACCACGATCCGCTTACCGAGACAGCAGGCGGTGACATAGTCGCTCATGGACATGTGGGCCTTC
This sequence comes from Oscillibacter sp., assembly GCA_003487665.1. Lineage (GTDB taxonomy): Bacteria > Bacillota > Clostridia > Oscillospirales > Oscillospiraceae > Vescimonas. The sequence goes on along the minus strand of DNFA01000044.1, from coordinate 2,156 downwards.
GCCGCCAGTGCCCTAATCTTCTCGCGGTCGGCGGACGCCATGCGCGTACTGAATTTGATATCTTTTTTCATGTTTTTTCTCCAATCGTAGTAAAGAGTGGGTTCGGGCTTCTGCCCGGAATTTGGGTGCAGGGCTTTGCCCGCTCGGTGCGTTTGGCAGGGCAGCGGCTTCGCCGCAGACCAGACAAATGCGATGCTGGCCGTCGTCCGAGCGGACGACG
>DNFA01000044.1:0-1750 GCA_003487665.1 Oscillibacter sp. | reverse complement strand
CGAGCGGACGACGAATCCCTCGTCCCGCCGCAAGCGGCAGGACTCGCTCTCTCTGTCGCTCGTCCTCTTCCCACCGAAACCGCTTTGCTGGGTTTCGGTGGGAGCCCTGCTGTGGGAGGTGATAAGACACTCCCGTTTTGCATTTTTTCGGCACCTCTATGCGGGGGTGGTATTACTACCCTCGGCGTGCGCTTCATGCTGCTGAAACGCTGGACGCGCAGGGGGCTTGGCGGCGTATTCGCCGTTTTTATGCCGTCTCGGAATTTGCCCCGTGCGGGCAGAATATCCCCTCGGCGGGTACACACGCCACCCCAGCCCCTAACCGCGCACACAGCGGCTCACACGCCGAAACACGGGGCGTTTTCACCGCCTGAGACATCGGCAGGGTCGATAGGGTCAACAGCTTGGGTACCCTGTGCATCGTCACTTTCGGCACGGCGCAGTTCGATGAGCCGCTTTCCGTTGCTGCGGCGCACCACGGCGGAAATGCCGATTTTGCTTAGTGCGGCAACGCTTTGCAGGATCAGACGAGATACCTTTTTCGGCGTGATGCCCTCGCTGCCCGCAGGGTCGATCTGCGCGGACAGCTCCGTGGGAGTGCCGATAAATTCCGCGCGGTCACGCATCAGCTCAGAGAGAAGAATGACGATTTGGCCGCCCAGAAGTTCCGGCTGCGTCCGGCTGTCCGACACCAGCTCCCACACGTTTTCCGCGTTGCGTTCCAGCATCAGCTCACGATATTCAATGTCACGCCCGATGCAGGAGAGGGTCGCTTTGCCGCTGCCGCGCTTGTCTTCCACCAGAGTGAAGCTGGAATCCACCGCACCGCTGATAGCCGTTGTGCCGGAGATCCGGCTGAACACATCGTCGGCAAGCTCCTTTCGCAGGTGATGCACCAGCAGAATGGCGATGCCGTGGGTGTCCGCAATATGCTTCAGCACGGAGAGGTCACGGTAGTCATTTGCGTAGGTGTTGTCATAGCCGGTGCCGCGGATCATTTGCAGCGTGTCAATGATGACCAGCACCGTGTCGGGATGCTCTGAGAGGAACGCGCGGAGCTGTTCCTCCAAACCCTTGCCAAGGGTATCGCTGTTGGTGGTGAAGTGGACGCTGGCAGGAGCGTCCTCCGTGATCTCAAACAGGCGGTTCTGGATGCGGAGGGTGGAGTCCTCCAAGCAGAGGTAGAGCGTGGTGCCCTGTTTCACGCCCATGCCCCAAACGGCTTCGCCCTTCGCCACCGTGACGGCCAGCCACAGCGCCAGCCATGACTTTCCCACCTTGGGTGAGCCAGCAAGGATGTGCAGGCCCTGGGAGAGCAGCGTGTCCACCACGAAGTTCAGCGGCGTGAGCGGCTGACTCATTAACGTTTCACCGTCGATGGTCAGCAATCGGTTTTCTTTTTTCAATTTCATTTCCTCCTTAAAAATATTGCTCCCATCGGAACGATGAGAGCGAAATAAAGTGCAGAGGGTAGCGGCCACGGGGCGGCGCGTGGTTTTTCCCTCTGCTTGTATTGTGGAGGAATTTATGCTATGCTGAGAAAAAGCATGGACAGATTAAAAGTCAAGTAGGACAAATTTTAGTGGGGAGTGGACGCATGGAGGGCAGCATCGTTTTCTACACCTATGGCAGCACCTTGGAACTGAACGGCCAGCAGTTCACCGCCGGTATGCTGACCGCCGATCTGCTGAATTTGTCGCCGGACGAATACCGACCCATGAGCAAACACATGAAGCAGGTCACCAGCCTT
>DNFA01000009.1:20294-48290 GCA_003487665.1 Oscillibacter sp. | reverse complement strand
TGGCGGCAGCACCACTGGCGGCGGCACCACTGGTGGCGGCACCACTGGCGGCGGCTCCACTGGCGGCGGCTCCAGCTCCGGCTCCGGCAGCTCCTACACCTCCGGGATGTCCTTCACCACCGACCTGCCCGCCGACAGCATCACCAGGGTGACTGTTAACGGCAAGAAGCTGGACAGCAAGTACTACACCGTCAGCAGCAATGGCAGCGGCAGCATCGTGACGCTGACCGATGCGTATCTGGCCACCCTGAAAGCCGGTACGTATACAATTAAGATCGAGAATGCCACCCATGTGAGCACGGGCACGTTCACCATCAAGGCGGATGGCACCCCCAAGACGGCGGACGCCGGTATCGCGCTGTATGCGGTGATGGCCGTCAGCTCCCTGATGGGTACCGCTGTGGTCAGCAAGAAGTGCCGCAAGGCATAAGGCAATAACGCGCAATACCAAACCTTGAGTAGAGGGACGGTTCGGGTCAGTCCCGGACCGTCCCCTCTTTGACAATTTACGGACTCTGCCGGATTTCCGCCCTCCGGGGCGCTAAACGGCGAAGCGACATAACCGTCAAAGATAAGAGCGACTGGACACACAAGAGACAATAGTGGTGGGGAGCTGTGAAGCTTCCCACCACTATAACATTCAAGGTGTGAAGCAGATGACGAGCAATGAGCTGAAACACGAAGCCAAGAAACAGAAATGGAGCATGTATATACGCTGAAGTCCGCAGATGGCGGATGTTGCAGCGAAAACCGCAAAAAGCGATATAACGAAAAGAAGCGATGCACTACGCTTTGCCGGAAAACTGCTTTCTGTGTTTTTTGTCGTTGCTTTGCCTTGCGCCATGCTGCCTACCCGTGCAACGGTTGAAGAGCCGGCGCTTTTTCGCGCCTCCCTGATGTATAACGATACCACCAACGCGGCGGGCAGCACGATCCTGTCCACCGACTGCGGCGACCCGGCGGATCCGCCGTGGGAATATGCAATGGCGCAATATCTTCACGAGATGGAGGAGCACGGCGTGAGCCGCGATGCACTGCGCAGCATGACGCAGACCCTGCCCGCACAGCTGCTGGGCCTTGAGGATGCGGCGGAGTAGGGGGGCGTTCACCGAGGGTGCTGCGATCTTCCAGATAGAAGATGACGCATCGGTTTGCATATTCACTCCAAGACCCTGCACAGCGAGCCAAGAACGGTTCCTGCCGTCTAAAACGAAAAGCTTAACAAAACCTACATAGACACAATACAAAAACCGTGCTATACTGTGTGGAAAAATCGGGGCGATCGTCGGTTCGAGGAGGTGCATACCGTGGCAGAGACCGTTTTCCGTCTGAAACGCCGCCTGACGTCCTTTCAGATCATGATCCTGGGCTTTGCGGGCGTCATCCTGCTGGGCGCGCTGGTGCTGATGCTGCCCATCGCCGCCGCAAGCCGCACATGGACGCCGTTTCACGAGGCGCTGTTTACCTCCACCTCTGCGGTCTGTGTGACGGGACTGGTGGTACAGGACACCGGCAGCTACTGGTCCGGCTTCGGTCAGACGGTGATCCTGCTGCTGATCCAGGTCGGCGGCTTAGGCGTCATCACCGCTGCTGTAACGTTTCTGATGCTCTCCGGCAGAAACATCTCACTGAAGGAGCGCAGCGCCATGCAGGATGCCATTTCCGCTCCGGCGGTGGGCGGCATCGTGCGCCTGACGCGGTTCATCCTCAAGGGAACGTTCCTTGTGGAGCTGGTCGGGGCTCTCGCGCTGCTGCCGGCGTTCTGCCGGGACTATGGTCTGCGGGGCGTGTGGATGGCAATATTTCACTCCATTTCCGCCTTCTGCAACGCGGGCTTTGATATTCTGGGGCGGGCAGATGCCCTCTACCCGTCCCTGACGGCGTACATGGCCGACCCGCTGGTCAACATCGTCATTATGCTGCTGATCATCGTGGGCGGCATCGGCTTTCTGACGTGGGATGACGTCTGCACCCACCGGCTGCACCTGCGGCGGTATCGGATGCAGAGCAAGGTCATCCTGAGCACGACGGCGCTGCTGATCGTGCTTCCGGCGACCTTGTTCTTTCTGACGGACTTTGCCGCCCTGCCCACAGGGGAAAGGGTGCTGGCGTCTCTCTTTCAGGCGGTCACGCCGCGGACAGCCGGCTACAACACCGCGGATCTGACGAAGATGGGCGATACCTCGCAGGCGGTCACGATTTTGCTGATGCTGACCGGCGGCGCGCCCGGCTCCACGGCGGGCGGCATAAAGGTCACGACGCTGGCGGTGCTGGCTGCCAACGCCGCCGCCGTTTTTCACCGGCGGGAAGAGCCGCAGCTTTTTGGCCGCCGGCTGGAGAATTCCGCGGTCAAAAACGCCGCCGCCATCCTGCTGCTGTATCTGGGACTGACCTTCGCGGGTGCGGCGGTCATCAGCGCAGCGGAGGGACTGCCGCTTGGCGTCTGCCTCTATGAAACGGCTTCCGCCGCCGGAACGGTGGGGCTGACACTGGGACTGACGCCGCAGCTTGGCACGCTGTCACAGGCGGTGCTGATCCTGCTGATGTTTTTCGGACGCGTGGGTGGACTGACGTTGATCTACGCCGCGTTTTCCGGGCACGATCTCACCTGCGCCCGGTGTCCCAAAGAAATGATCACCGTAGGCTGAAAGGAGCGCACGATGAAAAACGTATTATTGATCGGACTCGGCCGCTTCGGGCGGCATCTCGCCATGCAGCTGAGCGAGCTGGGGCATCAGGTCATGGCGGTGGACAGAGACGAGGAGCGCGTCAACGAGTGTATGCCATTCGTCACCAACGCGCAGATCGGCGACAGTACCCGCGTGGATTTCCTGCGCTCGTTGGGCGTCAGCAACTACGATGTCTGCTACGTCACCATCAGTGGAAATTTCCAGAACTCGCTGGAAACGACGTCTCTGCTAAAGGAGCTGGGGGCAAAGTATGTGGTGTCCCGCGCGGAGCGTGACGTGCAGGCGAAGTTCCTGCTGCGCAACGGCGCGGACGCGGTGACATACCCGGAAAAACAGCTGGCGAAGTGGGCGGCCATCCGCTACACAGCCAACCACATCTTCAGCTACATAGAGCTGGACGAGAAGCACGCCATCATCGAGGTCGCTGTGCCGGACAGCTGGCAGGGGCACAGCATCGGCGAACTGGATGTCCGCAAAAGGTACGGCGTCAACATCCTCGGCGTGAAGCGAAGCGGCAAAACCGACGTGACCATCTCGCCGGAAACGGTGCTGGACGGCAGTCTGACGCTGCTGGTGCTGGGCGAGTATACGGCACTGAAAAAGTGCTTCCGTCTGTAGACTTCGGCGAAATTCACCGGCCTTTCTTTACCGTGCAAAAAGGACTGGCACAGCACGTGCCAGTCCTTTTTTTCGTACAGCCGCCACTGTCTGCGCTGACGGTCATCCGATCTCGCCCTTTGTGCGCTTCTTAGCGCGGCACACCGCTGCCGCAGCCAACAGCAGTCCGGACGCTGCCGCCAGCATCACCATAAAGGCGATATTGCCGCTATCCCCGGTGGCCGGTGAGCTGATCGCGGCGCTCGGATAGTAGTAATGCGTGCCGTTGCTCGCCGTATAGCTGCAGCGCATGGAGCCGATGGTCAGCGCGCCGCTGGTCACACCGTCACAGAAGCGGTACACGGGACGCTGCCCGTTCACGGTATATTCCGCGCCTGCGATGGCAAAGCCCTCGTTGTTTGCGGCGGTATTCACACCGGCGGCGGGCTGAACATGGACGATCTCCGGGGCTGCTGTGCCGTTCAGGGTAATTTTCGCCATGCGGTTGCCGTAGCCGTCATCCGCCGCCACCCAGAGCTTCTTTTCGTAGGTGTCATAGTCCAGCGCCATGGCGCCGCCCAGCTTGGTGTCAATGTCCGCGATCTGCACCACAGTCTCATCCTTGTTGAGGACATAGGCGTACACATGGCCGTTGTCCTCCAGCGCCACAAAGAACACACCGCCGGCAACGGCGTTGGGATAATTGACCGCGTCAAACGGTTTGCCGGTGTTTTTATCGATCAGTTTGCCGTTGACATCGGTGTTTGCGACCCATTCCACCGCCTCAATGCCCATGTTGGCGGAGACCTGCGGCAGAGACGCGGTCAGATCCCACTGCTTCTGCGCCACCAGACGCGTACCGACTTTGTTGGGATCGACCATCAGGATCGTGTTATAGTTCACGCCCTTGGCGCTGTTGTCGCGCTCGGAGGCAAGGTAAACCATGCCGCTGCCGTCCACCGTGATGCCCTCGGCATCGGGACCTTTGGCCTTTTCGCTGTCGGCGTCCTTTTGGAAGCAGACACGCTTGCCCTGCTCAAAGCCGCTGGCAAAGGTCAGCGTGCCATCCTTGGCCACATTCATGACCCAGAAGGTGGCGGTGCCGTTGTCCACGGCATAGAGCCTGCCACCCGCAAAGTCTAGGCCGGAGGAGTCCTCCAGGAAGGTGGGCGTTGTGTCAAATGTATGCACCTTGTCGCTGCCGGGCCATGCGATAACATCCGGGATACCGGCAAATTTGTTTGCCGCGCCGGGGGTAGCCTCCAGCGTGTTCTGATAGCTGCTGCCGTTGACATCCGGATACAGTCCCCAGGTGGGGTTGGTATGGCTTCCGTCAGGCCAGGTCGCTGCGGCGATCTGCTCTCCGCCCTCAAACAGGCGGACGGAGTCCCCCTTGCCCAGACCGAACGCAAAGCCCTTTGCACCGCTGTCGTCCTGATAGATCACCAGAAATCCGTTTGCCGGAATAGTCGTTCCGTCAGGAATGGTATAGGGATCCTTGCCCTTGCTGTCCTTCAGCACAAGGCCGGAGATGTCCAGCACTTCGCCTGTAGGGTTGGCCAGCTCCACCCAGTCCGCAACGCCGTTGGGGTCGTTGGACTGCACTTCGTTGATGACCACGGGGTTGACGACTTTGTTCTTTTTGCCCTTGGTGGCGGTGGCAAAATCCTGAAATTCACCGGTGCCGTCCGGGATGCGGGCATAGACGCCGTTTGCGTGGACAGCCCATTCATATTCGGCAATGAGATCACCGCCGGCATCGTAGATCGCGGCCTTGTCCGCCTTGCCCAAACCGAAGGTAAAAGCTTTATTCTGCTCCAACACATAGAGTGCGCCGGGAGCCAGTGTCGTTCCGGCCGCCACCGGCGTGACATCCGCCTTGTGTCCCACCGGATCGTTATCCAGCAGATACCAGCCGGAAATGTCAACAGGCTGCATGCCGGTGTTCATGATCTCCACCCAATCGGTTGCGTCGCCGTTGGACTCTACCTCGTTGATCACGATGGTGGGCGCATAGTATTCATTGGCGGTGCCCTTTGTCTCCTTAGTCAAGCGGAATGCACCCGTGCCATCGGGATAGCGCCCGTAGGAAGCCTTCGCCGCGTCGCCGTCATAGGAGGCATGCGCTGTCCAGCTATACTCATCCAGCAAATTGCTGCCTTTGTCGTACAAGCGGATGGAATCGCCGGAGCCAATGCCGATGGCCGCTTCAAACGTGCCTTCTGCAAAGGTTTTTGCCTGATCGTCATAGATCAGACCGCTGCTCTTGGCATCCACCACCAGCAGTGCTCCCGCGGCGATCGTGCTCCTATCCGGGAAACGCCAGCGGTGATCGTCGGAATTGTCCCGCAGCTCGAAGCCGGAGATGTCCAGCGTCTCCGCGCCGGTATTCATCAGCTCCACCCAGTCATCCGGGCTGGAGTTGATCTCGTTGAGCACCAGAGCAGGTTTTGCGGAAGGCTCTGGCTGGGTCGGTTCCGGCGCGGCAGGTGCTGCATTGACCGCACCGGGGGTGGAATCCGCATCGGCAAAGCTGCCATCGCTCTGCCGGGACCATGTGCCGACCGCCACACTGGTATAGGCATAGCTGTCGATCTGTGCTCCGCCGGCGTCATACAGAATGGAGGTATCCGCTTTGCCCAATCCGAAGTCGAAATTGACCGTTTCTTCAAGAACCAGGAATGCGCCGGGTGCCAGAACGGTGCCCTCCGCCAGCGGCGTGGTTTTTCCCTCCGTTTTTCGTTCCTCGCCTTTATCATCGGTCAGATACCAGCCGGAGATATCCACCGTCTCTGTGCCGGTGTTGGTGATCTCCACCCAGTCATTGCCTTTATTCGGCGCATCCGATTCCACCTCGTTGATGACGACGGATGGCTGCTGCGTCTGCGTTTCCGGCGCAGCGCCTGTCGCCAGTGCCTGTGCTGGCAGCAGCATAGCCGCCGACAGCAGGATACTGAGAATTTTGGCTGTTCGTTTCATAGGAAGCCTCCTGCGTAAGAATCTGGAATATCTGTCATCCCGATCCTTAGTGTAGGCGGCCAACGTAAAATCCACAACGTGAGCACTGTAAAATCGCAGAGAGTGTAACGAGTCGTTCCGACAATCACAAACGCCGGAAACCGTAGCGGTTTCCGGCGTTTTTATGTGCTTCCACCTGTACGGGGGCGGAAAAGGGCTTACTGCTTCAGCTCCAGCGTCCGCCGGTAGGCGGCGATGACGGCGTTCATGGCGGCGGCGCGCAGGCCGCCCTCCTCCAGCGCCCGTACACCGGCAATGGTGGTGCCGCCGGGGGAGCATATCTCGTCCTTCATCAGGCCGAAGGGCTTGCCGCTCTCCAGCGCCAGCTGCGCCGCGCCCAGCAGCATCTGGGCGGCGAAGGTGTTGGCCTTGGCGCGGGGCAGACCGCAGGTCACGGCGCCGTCCGCCAGTGCCTCCATGAACAGGCATGCGAACGCGCCGCCGCATCCGGCCACCGCGCTGCCGGCGTCGATCAGCTCCTCCGGCAGGGCTTCCAGCCGCCCGGAGGCGGCCATATCGCGCAAAAGCGCGTCAAGCTGCTGCTGCGCCACGGCGCTGTTTGTGTCGTACAGCGTCAAGCCCGCGCCCACCGCGCAGGCGGTGTTGGGCATGATCCGCACCACAGCGCTGCCGGGCACGGCCTGCTCGATGGCTGCGATGGTCACGCCCGCCGCCATGGACACCAGCAGAGGCTTGTCCTCCCTCGCCGTCAGAAGCGGCCGCAGCTGCGCCAGCACGCCCGGCAGCAGATGGGGCTTTACGCCCAGAAAAATGCAGCCGCAGGAGGAAGCGATGGCCTCCGCGTCCGCGCAGTGGGCGCCCAGCTCCGCGGCCAGCGCCTCCGCCCTGGCCATCGTGCGGTTGTTGAGGAAGATGTCGGTGGGGGACACCGTTTTGACCAGCGCCCGCGCCAGCGCGCCGCCCATGTTGCCTGTGCCGATAAATCCGTATGTCATGGTATGCACCTCGTTTCCGTTTTTCCCTATTATAATCCACCCGCCGCCGGAGCGCAACAGAAAGAAAGCCGCGCGCGTAAGAGAAAAGCCGTCCCGGGATCAACTCCGGAACGGCTTTTGTTATGTATCGATGGTATAAGTAACAGCGCAGCCCTCCGCCGTAAAGCGTTCGTCGATCATGTCTTTTATGCTTTTGACGGTGCTTTTGGCGATCTTGTTGGCCTTGGGATAGAGCCACTGGTCGATGGCACCCACCTCCACCGTCCGCGCATCGGTGTGCAGCTTGACCGGCACGCCGATGCCGTGATCCTGCCATTTCAGGTACAGATACCCGTCCTCAACGGTCATGTCCCCGTGCTGCATTTTCTTAAAGCGTTTTATTGTTTTCCGGTTACTTTTCCGGTTATTGGAATCCGGTTCGTCTCTCAGCTCCCGCCAAAAGCGCCACAGGGTCTGCTCGGGTTCAAGACCTACGATGGGAGGCAGCGTCTGCGGGGAGGCGGCATAGGGAAACCTGCCGCCGAACAGATACCGGCGGATGAGCCTTATACCGCGGTTCTTCACCGGGTACCCGAAGCCCACATAGGGGAGCCGCATGCTGTCGAACGTGCAGCTACGCCGCTCCAGATCGACCACGCAGGGCAGCGCCGCTGTTTCGGAGCCGTCGCCGCCGCCCTTGCCGACAGTGTCGGACAGCTCGGTGCGGAGCTGCTCCTCCACGCGGTCTGCGAGTATCACGATCACGATGACCTGATGGAGGGGCGCGCTTCGCTGCGCCCTGTCCAGAAACCGGTGCTTTTTCGCACCCTTCAGCGCTCTGGCGTTGGCCTTTGCGGAGCTGACGATCAGGCGGTACTGCTCCTGATCAAGAAGCTCCACGGAGTAGACCGCCATGAGCTTTTCGATGCCGCTGGAATAGATGGTCATAGGGGCGCTGCTCTTATACCGCAGTATCTGGGGCTGCGGGGCGAGAGCGGTCGGCATGCACGGGTGCCCGAAGCGGGATATCCGCCGCCGGACGCTCTGCGCCGAGAAGGAGCGCGGCAGCGTGAAGCAGGCACGCGCTGTGTTGTAGCAGTGCAGTGTGGCAAACAGAATGTCCAGCTCCATCAGGATACAGAAATTCTTGATGGCGTATACCAGACAGCCGGCCATCGCACCGATACAGGCCAGCGCCTTTATCCCGTCGGAAACGAAGGGCAGCTTGACCACGATGACGGCGGGAACGGCGAACGCGCCTATAACGACCACATAGACCAGTATCCGGCAGAGCAGAGCGTTTTTCAAGCGAGGGAAGGGCAAGCACATCACCCCTGTTCTTCAGCGGTATACGCTGTTTTTCTTCATTATACCCTGTCCGCCGCCGAAGCGCAACAGAAAGCCGCGTATTGGGCGGACTCAGCCTGCCTGTTCGCCGGTGGACTGCGCCGCCAGAGCGATGGCGTCCTGGATGTGGCGGCAGAAGTTCTCGCGCCCCACCTTGTCCACAAAGCCGGCGTGCTCCATCACATGCATGGGCTGCTCATTGACGTGGGAGAAGATCACGCGGATGCCCTTTTTGGCGCACTCGTCATACAGGTCCTCCAGCGCGTTGAAGGCCGTGACGTCCAGCGCGTTGACCATGTGCATGCGGATGACCAGACAGCGGGTGAACTCCTTGACGGTGATCTCGCCGATGCGCTCGGCCATGCCGAAAAACAGGGGGCCGCGTATCTCGTACACCCGCACATGGAGGGGCACCTCCGTCAGCTGATCCTCCGGCATGTCCTTGTACTTCCAGCCCCGGATCTCCGTCTCGTCGCTCATGCGCTTCATGAACAGCAGGGCGGCCAGCAGCATGCCCACCTCGATGGCCACCACCAGATCGAAGATCACCGTCAGCAGGAAGGTCAGCACCAGCACCAGCAGGTCGCTGCGGGGCGCGCACCGGCAGAGCCGGACGAAGGCGCGCCACTGGCTCATGTTATAGGCGACGCTGAACAGGATGGCGGCAATGCAGGGCATAGGGATCAGCGCGGCGTAGGGCATCAGCACCACCAGCACCAGCACAAGCACCAGCGCGTGTACCATGCCGGCCACCGGCGTGCGTCCGCCGGACTTGATGTTGGCGGCGGTGCGGGCGATAGCGCCGGTGGCGGGGATGCCGCCGAACAGCGCGGAGCCGATGTTGCCGATGCCCTGGGCGATCAGCTCCGTGTTGGAGTTGTGGTGGGTGGCCACCATGCCGTCCGCCACCACGCAGGACAGCAGGCTCTCAATGGCCGCCAGGATCGCAATGGTGAACGCGCTGGAGATCATGCTCTCCATGGTGGAAAACGAAAAGTCCGGCAGCGTGAAGCTGGGCAGCTTGTTGGAGATGGTATAGAGGTCGCCGATGGTGTTCACCGGCAGCTCCAGCAGCTGCACCATGGCGATACCCACCAGCACGGCGATAAGGCTGCCGGGAATCAGGCGGTTGACCTTCGGCCAGAGGATCAGAATGGCCAGACAGACGGCGCCCACCAGCACCGCCCAGACATTGACGGTGCCCAGATTCCGGAAAAAGCAGGCGGCCTTTTCCATCGTCTCGATGGGCTTGTCCGTGTACGTCACGCCGAAAAAGTCCTTCCACTGGCCGATGAAGATGGTCACGGCGATACCGGCGGTAAAGCCGGTGGTGATGGTGTAGGGGATGAAGCGGATCAGACTGCCCAGCCTCAGCACGCCCATCAGGATCAGAATGACGCCGGCCATGACGGTGGCCAGAGCCAGCCCGCCCATGCCGTGCTGTGCCACGATGCCAGCCACGATGGTGGCAAAGGCGGCGGTGGGGCCGGCGATCTGCACGCAGCTTCCCCCGAAGAAGGAGATCAGGAAGCCGGCGATGATGGCGGTGTAGATGCCCTGCTCAGGGCTGACGCCGCTGGCCAGAGCCAGAGCGATGGAAAGGGGCAGCGCGATGATGGCCACGATTACACCGGATACCAGATCCTTTGTGAACTGGCGGCCGGAGTAGTGCTTGAGACAGTCAAACAGCGCGGGGGTAAACACTTTCTTTTTCATATTCTCTTCCTCTCTCCTTTTGCCGCAGAGAGGCCTGTATATCATACCGCTTTTGCCCGTCCCGCCGCAATCCGAAAAACGGCGAAAATACCCGCTTTTCTGCCAATGCTTTGTGGATATGCAACAAAACCGGACATTGGCACCCCGGACGGGCGTGCCGCGTAGGATAGACCGTACGGAGCCGCCCGACGCCGGGTATGCGCCGATACTGACGGGGGGAAATGTGATGGTTACGGAAGTGCTGTGGGGGGTACTGCTCCCGTTTTTCGGCACGTCGCTGGGCGCGGCGTGCGTCTTTTTTCTGCACAAGCTGCCGGGCGACGGCCTGCAGCGGGTGCTGCTGGGCTTCGCCGCCGGGGTCATGGCCGCGGCGTCGGTGTGGAGCCTGCTGATCCCGGCCATCGACCGCGCCGCGCCGCTGGGCACATGGGCGTTTCTCCCGGCGGCGGTGGGGCTGTGGCTGGGCGTGCTGCTGCTGTACCGGATGGACAAAAAAGCGCCGGAGAGCAGCCATACCCATACGCTGACGCTGGCCGTCACGCTGCATAACGTGCCGGAGGGCATGGCGGTGGGCGCGGCCTACGCCGGGTGCCTGGCCGCGGGAGGCGATCTGGCGCCGGCGCTGACGCTGGCGCTGGCCATCGGCATCCAGAACGTGCCGGAGGGCGCGGTGATCTCCCTGCCCCTGCGGGCGGAGGGCAGGCCGAAGCCCCGCGCCTTTGCGGCCGGGGTGCTGTCCGGCGCGGTGGAGCCGCTGGGCGCGGCGCTGACCATCGCGGCGGCGCAGCTGATCGTCCCGGCGCTGCCGTATCTGCTGGGCTTCGCCGCAGGCGCCATGCTGTATGTGGTGGCGGTGGAGCTGCTGCCCACTGCGGCGCGGGGCGGCGCACTGAGCGCGGCGGTGGGCTTCACGGTGATGATGGTGCTGGACGTGGCTCTGGGATGATGCGGGGTTGACATCCGGCGAGCATTGCTTTATAATAAGTGAGAATTAAATATCAGTCCGTCGATCCAATGTAGCCGATGCACGCAAAGCCCGGTCGGGCAGACGTCGGCATAAAAGGAAACGGGGTAGCCAAACCCCACGCGACCGGCACTGTGAGCGCAAGAATGCACCGAAGCGGCGCGAGCCGCCGGGACGAAAGTCCGCCATTGTGGGCAAACCCATGAGAAGGTAGGCTGCAAACGGGGAGGAAGACCCTCCGGGGCGCGAGTCAGGAGAATTGCATTGAGTAGGACGAATGATGCAGCGGGCGTGTTCTCCGTGTGTGAAGACTGTGCAAAGACGTACCGGGCGGTTTTGTGACCGGCGGCACTCTTTCCGCGGTACTGCACCCATATCGCCCGGCGTTTCGCCGGGCTTTTTTGCGCCCGCACCGGCCCTGTCAAGCCAAGGGTGCTGCGCACCTGCTTTCCATAAGGGGCGGAGGCTTTGCCGAGCCTCCGCCCCTCCTCTTATCTCTTGCTGACTTTACCATATTGCCCTGAAAGGAGGCGATGACCGTGGACAGACTGCTGCGCGGCTGCCATCCGGCGGTGAGCTTCAGCTATTTCGCGCTGGTCATCGCCTGCGCCATGTTTTTCATGCACCCGTTGTGCCTTGCACTGTCGCTGCTGGGCGCGGGCTGCTGCGCCGCGCAGCTGGTGGGCGGGCGCGGCCTGCGGCAGCGGATCGTCTGGCTGCTGCCCATGGCGCTGCTGGCGGCGCTGGTGAACCCGGCCTTTGTCCATCAGGGCGCCACCATCCTGACGTATTTTCCCTCCGGCAATCCGCTGACGCTGGAGAGTATCCTTTACGGCTGCGCCTCCGGCGTGCTGCTGGCCGCCGTGGTGCTGTGGTTCGTGTGCGTCACGGACGTGATCACCTCCGACAAGGTGGTGTATCTGTTCGGGCGGATCATCCCGGCGCTGTCGCTGCTGCTGAGCATGACGCTGCGGTTCGTGCCGCAGTTTACCCGGCGGCTGCGGACAGTGGCGCAGGCGCAGCGCCGGCTGGGGCGCGATGCCGGGCGCGGCTCTGTGCGGCAGCGGCTGCGGGAGGCCATGCGGGTGTTCTCCATCGTGGTCACATGGAGCCTGGAAAGCGGCCTGATCGCCGCCGACAGTATGCGCGGCCGGGGCTACGGCCTGCCGGGGCGCACCGCCTTCGCCCTGTACCGCCTTGACCGGCGGGACGCGGCCATGCTGACGTGGATGGCCTTCTGCGGGCTGTATCTGCTGGGCGGCGCTCTGGCGGGAGGACTGGCCTTTCAGTACTATCCGCTGCTGTCCGCCGGGGCGGTGACGCCGCTGACCGTCAGCTTTTTCGCGGTATACGGATTACTATGCTTCACGCCGGCGCTGGTGGACGCTGCGTCCCGCCGGCTGTATCTCACACGGAAGGGAGGGGATCATCATGCCTGAGCTGGTGCGGTTGGAGCACTATGGCTTCACCTATCCGCAGCAGACGCGCCCGGCGCTGTCGGACGTGGAGCTGACCATCCGGGACGGGGAGTTCTGGGTGCTGTGCGGCACCTCCGGCTGCGGCAAGACCACCCTCCTGCGGCAGCTGAAGCCGTCCCTGCGCCCCCACGGGGCGGTGCAGGGCTGCGTGTGGTTCGATGGGCAGCCGCTGGAGCAGCTGCCGCCCCGCCGCCAGGCGGCGGATATCGGCTTCGTGCTGCAATCTCCGGAGGAGCAGACCGTCACCGACAAGGTGTGGCACGAGCTGGCCTTCGGGCTGGAGAGCCTGGGCTATGACACGCCCGCCATCCGCCGCCGGGTGGCGGAGATGGCGTCGTTCTTCGGCATACAAGACTGGTTCCACCGGCGGGGGGACGAGCTGTCCGGCGGGCAGAAGCAGCTGCTGGCGCTGGCCTCCGTGATGGTGATGCAGCCGCGGCTGCTGATACTGGACGAGCCCACCAGCCAGCTGGATCCCATCGCCGCCGCCGACTTTTTGCAGACGGTGGGGCGGCTGAACCGGGAGCTGGGCGTTACCGTGCTGCTGACGGAGCACCGGCTGGAGGAGGCGCTGCCTCTGGCCACCCACGCCGCCGTGCTGGACGGCGGGCGGCTGCTGTGCGCCGGTGCGCCGGAAACGGTATGCCGTGCTCTGCGCGGGCAGGGGCACGACATGTTTCTGGCCATGCCCGCCGCCGTGCGCATCTGGGCATCTGTGGACGCGGACGCGTCCTGCCCCATCACCGTGCGGGAGGGGCGGGACTTCCTGACGGACTGGTGCGGGTCGCATCCGCTGCGCCCGCTGCCGCCGGAGCCGGCCTATCCCGCCGGGGAGCCGGTGCTTACCGGCGAGGGTCTGTGGTTCCGGTACGACGGCCAGACGGAGGACGTGGTGCGGGGATTGGATATCCAGTTGCGCCGGGGCGAGCTGCTGGCGCTGCTGGGCGGCAACGGCGCGGGCAAATCCACCACGCTGGGTCTGCTGTCCGGAGCGCTGACGCCCCAGCGGGGCGCCGTGTCCCACACCGGGCGGCTGGGCGTGCTGCCGCAGGATCCCCGGTGCCTGTTCGTGAAAAACACCGTCCGGCAGGATCTGTACGAATCCTTCGACGGCACGGCTGTGGCTCCGGAGGAGCGGCAGCGCCGCATGGAGCAGGCGGTGGCGCTGTGCCGCCTGACGGAGCTGCTGGATCACCACCCCTACGACCTGTCCGGCGGCGAGCAGCAGCGGGCGGCGCTGGCCAAAGTGCTGCTGCACCGGCCGGATATCCTGCTGCTGGACGAGCCTACCAAGGGGCTGGACGCCGCCTTCAAGCAGAGCTTTGCCGCCATCCTGTCGGCGCTGACGGCGAGCGGCGTGTCCGTGCTGATGGTCAGCCACGACGTGGCCTTCTGCGCCCAATACGCCCACCGCTGCGCCCTGTTCTTCGACGGGAGCATCGTCACCTGCGGCGCGCCGCGTGCGTTTTTCTCCGGCAACAGCTTTTACACCACCTCCGCCAACCGCATGGCGCGGACGCTGTGCCCCGAGGCGGTGACGCCGGAGGACGTGATGACCGTTATCGGCGGTACGGTGCCGCCCCAGCCGGAGCCGGAGACGGCCTATCAGCCGCTGCCGCCGGCGGCGGAGGAGTCCGCCGCGTGGAAGCCGAAAAAGCTTCCGTGGTGGCGGAAGGCGGCCGCCGTCCTGTGCGGCGGCGGGGCGCTGGCCATCTTCTGGCATGCCGCCAGGAACACCGACCTGACCCGGCTGGTGGGCGGCGGCGCACTGTCGCAGGAGGGATGGCGGACGCTGGCACTGTACGGGCTGTTCATCGCCCTGCTGTTCGGCTGCATCGCCGCCGTGGGGCGGCGTTCCCGGCCTTTGACCATGCTTCCCACGCCGATGCAGAGGCGGCGGCTGTCCAAGCGTACCCGTGCGGCGGCGCTGCTGATCCTGCTGTGTATCCCGGCCACGCTGTATCTGGGCTTCCGGTGGCTGGGGAATACGGGGTATTACCCGGTGGCCTTTGCGGTGCTGCTGGAATGTATGGCGCCCTTCTTCCTCGTGTTCGAGGGACGCCGTCCCCAGGCGCGGGAGCTGGTGCTGGTGGCCACCCTGTGCGCGCTGGGCGTGGCGGGGCGGGCGGCGTTCTTCATGCTGCCCCAGTTCAAGCCGGTGCTGGCGCTGACCATTATCTCCGGCGTGGCGCTGGGCGGCGAGACGGGCTTTCTGGTGGGTGCCGTGACCATGCTGGCCAGCAACGTACTGTTCTCCCAGGGGCCGTGGACGCCGTTCCAGATGTTCGCCATGGGCATCATCGGCTTTCTGGCGGGCGTGCTGTTCCGCCGGGGATGGCTGCGCCGCAGCCGCGCCGCCCTGTGCGTGTTCGGCGCCATCGCCGCCGTGGTGATCTACGGCGGCATCATGAACCCGGTGTCGGCGCTGCTCTACGCCCGGACGCTGGAGTGGAAGGTCATCGCCGCCTACTACGTCACCGGCTTCCCAGTGGACTGTGTCCATGCGGCGGCCACGGTGTTCTTCCTGTGGGTGCTGGCGGAGCCGATGTTGGAAAAGCTGGACAGGATCAAGGTCAAGTACGGCCTTGTGGAATAAGCGAACGCCCGTATGCCTGCTGGCATACGGGCGTTTTTGCGGCGCAACCTGAAGTTTCCGTGGTTTTTTGCCGCCGCAACCGGAAGTTGATGGACAATCCGCGCCGCGTCCTGTATAATGGCGGCAAGGACACCGGAAGGGAGGAGTGCGTATGGCATCCATCCGCTGCAAGGCCTGCGGCAAAACATACGACTATCGCAAGGAGGGCTTCTGCCCCAAATGCGGCGCCTATAACCGTCCGCCCCGGCAGGAGTGGGTGGACGCGGAGGGCACTGTCCACTACGCCGGGCAGGAGAAGGAGTGCTACGAGCGCAAGGAGTGCCATGAGGAGAAGGTCTGCTACGAGGAGCAGACCCGCCGCCCCAAGCCCTACATCCGGCAGCATGTGCCGAAAAAGGGGATAATAGGCGCGGTGATCGCCGTGATCGTCATTATAATACAGCTGAATCTGGTGCGCGGCTGCGTGGCCAATGATTTTGGCAGCATCTTCGGCGGTAAGGAGGAGCTGACGCCCGACTATCCCGACTACGGCTGGGAGCAGGAAGCACCCGCCGAGGAGATCGAATCCACAGCGCGGGAGTATGCGGAGATAGGAGAGAGCTTCTATCTGGAGGATTCTGCCTTCGCCGTGGCGAGTCTCAAAGCGGACTGGGAGGAGGATATCCTCACCGTCTATGTGGTAGAGGGTGACACGTATCAGACGTTCCCTTACCTGGTAATAGTGGGAGATGACGGATTTGAGGACTGGTACTACCCCTATGATGTCAGCGCTGCCGTCGATGAGCATGTATTCGTGTGCACCTATGACCTGTCGGTGCTGGAGGATCTCACGGGGGACACCTCTCTGATATTCTCTGGATTTGATAAAGAGGTCGCCGTTCCCGTTGACCTTGCGCAATGGTGATGCAAAGCCTCCCCCGTCCGGGGGAGGCTTTTTGTATCTCAGAACTTATCCTTATTGAATATCCGCAGGATCTCGTCGAAGGACTTGTCCATCTCATCCTGCCCCTGCTCGCCCTTGACCTCGTCCAGCGGCTGGGGTGCGCCGTTGGCGGCGGCCTGCGCCGGCTGGGTCGCGGCGGCGGCGTTGGCCGCCTGCTGCGCCTCATCGAAGCCCGTGGCGATGACGGTGACGCGGATCTCGTCGTCCAGCGTCTCGTCGAAGGCGGCGCCGAAAATGGTCAGCGCATCGGGATGCACCGCCTGCTGCACCAGCGTGGCGGCCTGCTCCACCTCCTCCAGACCGATGTCCATGGAGCCGGTGACATTGATCAGCACGCCCCGCGCGCCGTTGATGGACGTTTCCAGCAGGGGGGAGGAGATGGCCATGCGCGCCGCTTCCTCGGCCTTGCCCTTACCGGCGGCGCGGCCGACGCCCATGTGGGCAAGGCCGGCGTCCTTCATGATGGCCGTCACGTCCGCAAAGTCCAGGTTGATGAACCCGGTGTCGCGGATCAGGTCGGAGATGGACTGCACCGCCTGGCGCAGCACGTCGTCCGCGATCTCGAAGGCGTTGGCAAAGGTGATCTTCTGGTCGGTGGCGTATTTCAGACGCTCGTTGGGGATGATGACAAGGGAATCCACCTTGCTGCGCAGCTCCTCGATGCCCTGCTCCGCCTGGGTCATGCGGCGGCGGCCTTCAAAGCCGAAGGGCTTCGTCACCACGCCCACGGTGAGGATACCGGCCTCCCGCGCGATCTCCGCCACCACAGGGGCTGCGCCGGTGCCGGTGCCGCCGCCCATGCCCGCGGTGATGAACACCATGTCGGTGTTCTCCAGCGCCTTGGCCATCTGGTTGCGGCTCTCCTCGGCGGCCTTGCGTCCCACGTCGGGGTTGGAGCCTGCGCCCTTGCCGCCGGTGAGCTTCTCGCCGATCTGAATTTTATAGGTAGCGCTGGAAGCATTCAGCGCCTGCTTGTCCGTATTCACGGCCACAAAATCCACGCCCTGCGCGCCGCTGCGTACCATGCGGTTGACCACATTGTTGCCGCCGCCGCCTACGCCCACGACCTTGATGCTGACAACATTTTCCGGGCCTGTCTCCAATCCAAAAGCCATGTCTGCTCCTCCTGCCATAATTTGTATGAAAATGGGGAATAATCCCCGCCAAAGTGCCATATATTGTATTGTATTACGAATCAGCGCAAGCGTCAAGTGAAAGCACTTAATTTGCGAAAAAACTTTTCGACTCCGTCATTCCGGGATGAACCGCGCCTTGCCCTCCTGCATCATGTTGATGA
Organism: Oscillibacter sp.; assembly: GCA_003487665.1. Taxonomy (GTDB): domain Bacteria; phylum Bacillota; class Clostridia; order Oscillospirales; family Oscillospiraceae; genus Vescimonas. The sequence goes on along the minus strand of DNFA01000009.1, from coordinate 30,709 downwards.
CGCCCTTTTCGTTGGCCTCCAGCTTTTCCACCACCGCCAGCAGATAGTCCAGCTTGTAGCCGTAGTCCGCGTCCCAGGGGAAATACACGTTGAACCGCCCCAGATAGCCCAGCGTCAGCTGCGCCGGGTCGCTCATGTCGATCAGCGTCACGTCGCCGCCCATGCCGCGCTCGTCCAGCGCCTGCATCAGCGCCAGCAGCTGCGTCAGCGCCAGCTCCTGTCCCTCCGCCGCCTGTGCGGGCTGCCCCACCACCGGCTCCACCAGCGTAAGACCCTTGACCTGTATCCGCTTTTTGGCTGCGCTGGCCGCCACGTCGTCCACGATGGTTCCCGTGTCGCACAGCAGATAGGCCTTGCCGTCCTGCACGATGGCCGCCGGGTCGGTACACTCGGTGACGATGATGCGCAGACCGTCCGGCATATCCCGGCGGAACTGCACCGTCTCGATATAGGGCAGCGCGGCGCGGATGCGCTCCGCTGCCCGGTACTTGTTCATCAGGAACATGTTGTCCCCCACCTGCACCTCCGCCGCGTCGATGATCTCCTGGGCGGAGTAGCGCTGGCTGCCGCTGACGTCGATGGTGCGTATACGGAAAAACAGCGTCAGAGCCAGAGCGATGGCGGTGCAGATCAGCACAAAAGCCAGCAGCTTGTAGAGGAAGCTCAGGCTCCCTCTCCGCCGCTTGTGGTTGTACCGTTTACGCCTTGCCATCGTTCCGACTCCTCCGCTGCTTTGCTGTCAGTTTTCCTCTGTAATGTGTGCGCCCAGCGCCCGCAGGTGGGCGGGCAGCTCCTCATAGCCCCGGTGGATGTGCCCCACGCCCTGCACGGTGGTGATGCCCTCTGCGGCCAGCCCCGCCGTTACCAGCGCCGCGCCGCCCCGCAGGTCGGTGGCCACCACCTCCGCGCCGTGGAGGCGCTCCACGCCGCACACCACCGCCACGCGCCCCTCCGTGCGGATATCCGCGCCCATGCGGATCAGCTCCGGCACATGGCGGTAGCGGCTCTGAAAAATATTCTCCACGAACACGGTGGTGCCCCGGCTTTGCAGCAGGGCGGCCATGAAGATGGCCTGACAGTCCGTGGGAAAGCCCGGATAGGGCGTGGTCTGCACCGGCGGCACCGCCCGCAGCGGCTCTGTCCGCGTCAGGCGTATGTAGTCCGCGCCGCAGTCCACCCGGCACCCGGCCTGCCGCAGCGCCGTCGTCACCGCTGCCAGCTGCCGGTGCTCCGTGTTCCGCAGGGTGATATCGCCGCCTGCGGCCGCCGCCGCGCAGAGATAGGTGGCCGTCACGATCCGGTCAGGTATCACCCGGTGGGCGCAGCCGTGGAGCGCGCGCCCCGGCGATACGGTGATGACCGAGCCGCCTGCGCCCCGCACCTGCGCGCCCATGGCGCACAGGAACTCCTGCAGGTCAGCGATCTCCGGCTCCCGCGCCGCGTTGCAGATCACCGTGTCGCCCTCTGCGCCGCAGGCGGCCAGCATGGCGTTCTCCGTAGCGCCCACGCTGGGCGTGGCCAGCACGATCTGGCAGCCCCGCAGGTGCGCCGCCCGGCACCGCAGGGTGCCTCCGGCGTCGGATATATCCGCGCCCAGCGCCCGCAGCGCCGACAGGTGCAGGTCGATGGGGCGGGGTCCCAGCTCACAGCCGCCGGGATAGCTCAGCTCCGCCCAGCCGCACCGCGCCAGTATCGCCCCTAAAAAGATCACCGATGAGCGCATCCGCCGCATCAGCGACTGGGGAATGTCGCACCGCGTCAGGGTGCGGCTGTCCACCAGCAGGTCATCGTCCTCCCAGACCACGGTGCAGCCCAGATACCGCAGGATGTCCGCCGCCGAGTCCACATCGCTCAGGTGCGGACAGCCCTCGATGCGGCACACGTCCCCGCTCAGTAGCGACGCGGCCAGAATGGGCAGCGCACTGTTCTTCGCGCCCTGTATGACCGTTTCGCCCCGCAGCGGCGTGCCGCCCTGTATGGTGATGATACCCATATATGCCCTCCCTTTCCCGTATCCAACAGCTATGCCATTGTATGTGGGAACAGGGGAGGGAGGTGCCTGCCCTACTTCACCAGCGCCATGACCGTGTCATAGATGCGCTCCGTGGCGTCGGGGATACCCAGCTCCTTCATGGCTCGCGCCATGGAGGAGCGCTTTTCGCTGTCGGAGAGAATGGCGCTCACGGCGTCGTACAGCCCGCCGCCGGTGGCCTCCGGCTCGGTGATGACCACGGCACCGCCGTGAGTCTCCAGCAGCCGGGCGTTCTTCTCCTGATGGTTGTTGGTCACATAGGGGGACGGCACCATCACCGTGGGCTTGCCCAGCGCCGTCAGCTCGCTGATGGTGGAGGCGCCGGCGCGGCACAGCACCACGTCCGCCGCCGCCATCACCACGTCCATGTCGTAGATGTACTGCCGCACGTCCAGACGCGGGGAGCGGGGCAGACCCAGCTCCCGCAGCTTCTGCTCCATGACCGGCCAGCTGCCCTTGCCCGCCGCATGGATGTGGCGGAAGGGGTAGCCATCCGCGTCCTCCCGGCGGAAGAAGTCCACCATGGCCTCGTTCATGTGGCTGGCGCCCAGACTTCCCCAAAAGGATACCACAAGGGGCGCGTCGTCGTCAAAGCCCAGCCTTTTCCGCGCCTCCTCCCGGCTGAGCCGGAAGAAATCGCCCCGCACCGGCGTACCTGTGACGGCGATGCGCTCCGGGTGCCGGTAGTGCTGGCGGCAGTCCTCAAAGCCCACCATGATGACGCCGGCGTACTCCTCCAGCATCTTTGTGGTCAGGCCGGGCACCATGTTGCTCTCGTGTACGGCGGTGGGGATGTGCGCCTTAGCCGCCGCCTTCACCATGGGATAGCTGGCGTAGCCGCCGGTGCCCACCACCAGGTCGGGCTTGAAATCCCGCAGGATGGCGCGTGCCTGCCGCCCGGAGGAGGCCAGCACCCGCAGGGTGTGCAGGTTGTGGCGGATGCCCTCGGCGTTCAGCTTCCGCTGGAAGCTGCTGACCTCCACGGCGGCGTAGTCGTACCCCGCCTTGGCCACCAGTTCCCGCTCCATGCCCGTGGGCGTGCCCACGAACAGCACGGCGGTGTCCGGCTCCTTTTCCCGCATATAGCCCGCCAGCGCCAGCGCCGGATTCACATGTCCTGCGGTGCCGCCGCAGGTAAATATCACTCTCATACGGTTGCTCCTGCCAGCCGCCTTGGGCGGCTTATACCTGAAAATTCGATACGTTCTGTATTTTATCTGTCAAATATTACGATTTGTTGTCGGATTCTGCGCTTTTATCCCGCCCGTGCCGCGGGCATCTGCCGCGATACGCTCAGCACGATGCCCATCTCCACCAGCTGCAGGCACAGTGCCGTGCCGCCGTAGCTGAAGAAGGGGAGGGAGATGCCCGTGGTGGGCACGAAGCCGGACACCACGGCGATGTTCAAAAATGTCTGCAAGGCCAGATGGGTCATCACGCCCACCACCAGCAGCGCGCCGAAGCGGTCGCGGGCATGGAGGGCGATCCAGAAGCCCCGGAGGATCAGCATGGAGAAGATCAGCATGATAACGCACGCGCCGATCAGCCCCAGCTCCTCGCACACCACGGAAAAAATGAAGTCGTTGTACTGCTCCGGCAGGTACAGAAACTTCTGCCGTCCCCGGCCCAGTCCCACGCCCAGCAGGCCGCCGGAGCCGATGGTGATCAGGCTCTGCGCCAGCTGGTAGCCGTCGCCGTAATAGTCCTCCCACGGGTTGTGCCACATCTCGATACGCGCCGCGCCGTACTTGATGACGCCGGCCTCCGCCAGCTTTACGAACAGAAAGCCCAGTGCGCTGACGCCGGTGACGCCCACCGCCACCAGCCAGCCCTGTATGCCGCCCACGATCATCAGCACCGCGCCGGTGGCGAAGATCAGGACGGTGCCCGACAGGTGAGGCTCCAGCATCATCAGCACGCCGATGACCGCCAGCAGCGCCACATAGGGCAGTATGCCCTGCCGCCACGTCAGCATCTTCTCCCGCTTTTTCGAAATGGTGTCGGAGAAGTAGACGATGACCGCTAACTTGGCGATCTCCGAGGGCTGGAACTGGAACACGCCCCGGATGCCCAGCCAGCGGGTGGCGTTGTTGGAGGTGATGGCCAGCGGGTTGTGGGGGATGATGACCAGTATCAGCAGAAACAGCGCCAGCCCCACCAGCAGCCGTCCCGCGCCGCGCCAGCGCTGGTAGTTGATCTTGCTGACCACGAACATGGCCACAAGACCGATGACCGCGAAAATGGCCTGCCGCTTGAAGTAGTAGGTGCCGTCGCCGGTGTCGTAATAGGCGCGGGGAAAGCTGGCGGAGAACAGCATGATAAGGCCGATGGCCGTCAGCAGCAGCGTCAGGATCAGGAAGGGGAGATCCATCTGCCCGCGGGCGGCTTCCTTATGCCTGCGCTCCACCTGGCGCATCCGTTCCTGCTGCGCCTTGCGCGCCTGCTGTTCCGCTCGGGTCATGGTATCCCTCCTTTCCTGAGAGTGCCGGAGAAATGTTAGAAGGTAAAGCGGTACCGCACCGCGAAGAAGGCGATGACGCAGAACACGGTGCTGACGGCGGTGAACACCGCCACCACCTTCGTCTCCTTCCAGCCGCACATCTCAAAGTGATGGTGCAGGGGCGCCATCTTGAAGATGCGCTTGCCGTGGGTCAGCTTGAAATAGCCCACCTGGATGATGTCGCTGAGCGTCTCGCAGATATACACGATGCCCACCAGTATCAGCACCAGCGGCATGTCGTAGGCGAAGGCCAGCGCCGCCACCGCGCCGCCCAGAAACAGGGAGCCGGTGTCGCCCATGAACACCTTGGCGGGGTAGTGGTTGTACAGCAGGAATCCGCACAGGCCGCCCACCAGCGCCGCGGAGAAGGTGCCCAGCTGGGCATAGCCCGCCCAGATCACCGCCACGGCGGTGAAGAACACGGCCACCGGCAGCGTTACGCTGCTGCTCAGTCCGTCCAGCCCGTCGGTGATGTTCACCGCGTTGACAGTGCCCACGATGACGAAGGCCGCGAAGATCAGATACACGATCCACGGCAGCACGATGTGGGTGTTCCAGAAGGGGATATACAGGTTGGGACTCAGCATGCCCTCGTACCGCATCAGGCACAGGAACGCCACCGCCGCCGCCAGCTGCAAAATGAACTTCTGCGGCGCGGTCAGGCCGGTGTTCCGGTGGTGCTTCACCTTCTGATAGTCGTCGATAAACCCGATGGCGCCGAACACCAGCGAGAATACGTACACATACAGGTGGCTGAAGTCACCGGCCAGCATGTTCCTCCACCCCAGCACCAGAATGGTGATGCCGATGCCGATGATGAACATCAGGCCGCCCATGGTGGGGGTGCCCTGCTTGGTCATGTGCCACGAGGGGCCGATCTCCTTGATGGCCTGCCCCGCCTTCAGCCGCCGCAGCGCCGGTATCAGCAGCCTGCCCACCACGGCGGTGATGGCAAAGCATACCACGGCGGGCAGCACGATCTCCATAATTCCCATAACAGCTTGCTCCTTCCCTCCGCCCGGGCGGAGGTCTTTTCTTTATTTTTCGGCTCTGCGCTGTGATCCCGCACTGTTTTCCGTTCCTGTCATTCCGAGCCGGTGCGCACACTGGCGTGGGAATCCGCATCCCCGGACAGAGGAAAACGGATTGCCGCAGCCAGTCTGAGGACTGGCTGCGCAATGACAGCGCGGGAACGCGCTTCCGGAGGTCTTTTCTTTATTTCCGCATATCCCTCAGATGCTCGGCCACGATGACCCGCTCATCCATGGGATAGTGCTTGTGGTCGATCTCCTGATAATCCTCGTGCCCCTTGCCCGCCAGCACGATCACGTCGCCGCTCTGGGCGTTGTCCATGGCGTAGTGGATGGCGGCCACCCGGTCGGGGATGGTCACATGGGGCGTGTCGCAGCCGCGCAGCCCCACCAGAATGTCGTCGATGATGGCCTCGGGCTTCTCCGTGCGGGGATTGTCGCTGGTGACGATGACGAAGTCCGCCAGCCGCCCGGCGATCTCGCCCATCACGGGGCGCTTCGTCTTATCCCGGTCGCCGCCGCAGCCGAACAGCACCACCACCCGCCCCTTGGCGAATTCCTTGGCGGAGCGGAGCACCTTTTCCAGCGCGTCGGGCTTGTGGGCGTAGTCGTTGAGCACCGTGAAATCCATGCCGGGGGTGGGAATGATCTCCATCCGCCCCTTCACGCCGTGGTTCTTAGCCAGCGCGTCGGCGCACTCGGTCAGGGGCACGCCCAGATTCCAGCAGCAGGCCATGGCGTCCAGCGTATTATAAACGGTGAACAGCGCCGGTATGCCCACATGGACGTGGCTCCACTCCGTGTCGGCCTCCGCGTCAAAGTCCACGCTTCCGGCGTGCAGCGCCACGTTTTTGGCCACCAGATCGGCCTTGGCGTTCACGGCGTAGGAGAATCGGCGGGGGCAGTCGGCGTGCTCCATCAGCCGCGCCGCCCACCGGTCGTCGGCGTTGTAGATGCCCACGTCGCACTGGCGCATCAGCAGCGCCTTGGCGTCGCAGTATTCCTCCATGGTCTTGTGAAAGTCCAGATGATCCTGACTGAGGTTGGTGAAGACGCCCACGGCGAACCGGATGCCGTATACCCGATCCAGCACCAGCGCGTGGGAGGATACCTCCATCACCACATGGGTGCAGCCCGCGTCGGACATCTCCCGCAGCAGCCGCTGCAGCTCGAAGGACTCCGGCGTGGTGCGCTCCGTGTGGAGCGCCCGGTCGCCGATCATATTCTGGATGGTGCCGATCAGCCCCACCTTGGCTCCGGCCTTCTGCTCCAGAATGCTCTTGATGAGGTAGGTGCTGGTGGTCTTGCCGCTGGTGCCGGTGATGCCGATCATGGTCAGCTCTCTGGCGGGATGGTCAAAGCGGTTGCCGCCCACCACCGCCAGCGCCCGGCGGGTGTCGGCCACCTGCACGAAGGGGACGTCTCCCTCCGGTATCTTTTCGCACAGTACGCAGGCGGCGCCCTTCTCCCGCGCCATGGGGATGAATTTGTGGCCGTCCGCCGCCGCGCCGGGCACGGCGATGAACAGGTCGCCCGGCTCCACCAGCCGGGAGTCGTACTGCACCTCGTGTATGTCTGTATTCAGGTCGGCGCTGGAGGACAGAATGTCCAGCCCGGCCAGCAGCTCCTTCAATGTCATGGGGGATCCACTCCTTTACAGTCGATTTCGGCTATCTATTGTACCACAGAAAAACCGCGCAGAAAAGGGAACCGTGTGCCCTTTGTCGAGCAAAACGTGTGGTTTGTCAGTCGGTCACGGACGTATCGCCCAGCTGCACGGTGATGACCGTACCGGCGTCCACCTCCGTGCCCTCGTCGATGGACTGGCTCAGCACGCGGATGGCGCTGGACTCGCTGCCGGTGGTGCCGGAGAACCGGATCAGCAGCCCGGCGGCGGTGGCGGCGGTGTTGGCCTCCGAGGGCGTCTTGCCCAGCAGATGGGGCACCACGCACTTGTCCGTGGGCTTGGCGGCGGAGGCGTACAGGATCACCGTGGACTTGCCGGGGATGATCGCGCCGCCGGCGGGGGTCTGGTCGGTGATGGTATCGCCGTCGCCCACGATCTTATAGCTCAGCGCCCGCTCCTTCAGCTTCTCCTTGGCCTGCTCCACGGTGCTGCCGATGACGTTGGGCACCGTGGTGTCCATGCCCAGCAGCTCCTCGGCGGAGTAGCTTGGCTCTATGCCCAGATAGGGCAGGATCTCCGCCATAACGGTGCTGGCGGTGGGCGCCACCATGTTGCCGCCGGACACATAGGTGCCGGTGGCGCGGGAGGGGGTGTCCATGGTGATGAGCATGATGACCTGCGGGTCGTCCGCCGGCGCAAAGCACAGGAAGGACACCACCACGTCGCCGGTCTGCCCCTTATCGGCCGTGCCGGTCTTGCCGCCGATGCGATAGCCGGCCACCTGCCCGTTCTTGCCGGTGCCGCTGGCCACCACGTATTCCAGACATTCCCGCACGGTGGCGGAGGTCTGCTCGCTGATGACCTGTCGCACCGGGGTGCTGTCGTGGCGATAGGTCACGTTGCCGTCGCTGTCGGTGATGCGTTCCACCAGATACGGCGTGTGCAGATACCCGCCGTTGACGCAGGCCGCCTGTGCCGAGATCAGCGTCAGCGGCGTCACGGTGAAGTTCTGGCCGAAGGCGTAGCAGGCCAGATCCAGCTGGGTGAAGCTGCTGTCCGCGGCGAACACGCCCACGGCCTCGCCGCCCAGATCGATGCCCGTGGTGTTCATCAGCCCGAAGGAGCGCATGTATTCATAGAACTTCTCGTTGCCGATGCGCAGCCCGTAGTTGATGAACGCCGGGTTGCAGGAATTCCCCACCGACTGCACCAGCGTCTGTAAGCCGTGGCCGTTCTTGTTGGAGCAGTGGATGGTGTAGCCGGAGATATTCACGCTGCCGCCGCAGTTGACGGTGGTGGTCTTATCCACCACGCCCTCCTCCAGCGCCGCCGACAGCGTCAGGATCTTGAAGGTGGAGCCCGGCTCGTAGGTATCGTTCAGCGCCTTGTTACGCCACTGCAGCAGCTGCATATCCGCCAGCGTGCTCTCGCCGCGCTCGATGCGCTCCTGCAGCGTCTGGTCGCTGACCGTCAGAAAGTCGTTCAGGTCGTAGTTGGGATAGGACGCCATAGCCATGATGCCGCCGGTCTTGGCGTTCATAACGATGCCGCTGGCGCCGTTGGCTGCGGAAAACTTATCCGTCATGGCCTCCAGCCCCTTTTCCAGATAGTACTGGATGGTGGTGTCCAGCGTCAGCGTCAGGTCGCTGCCATTCTTGGCGGCGAAATACTGCTCATAGGTATACAGCATGTCGTTCTCTGCCTGATCCTTGGCGGAGATCACCAGACCGCTCTGCCCCTCCAGCTCCTCCTCGTAATAGGCCTCCAGCCCGTACAGGCCGGTGTTGTCGTCGCCCACAAAGCCGATGACCTGCGCCGCCAGCGAGCCGTAGGGATAGTACCGCTTGGTGTCCGCCACAAGATGCACGCCGCTGATCTTGTTCTCCTCCACATAGGCGCGTACCTTGGCGGCCACCTCCTCGTCCGCCCGCAGCTGGATCAGCTCATACTGGGATTTCACGTTGTCCATCCGCTTGCGGATGGACGCGGCGTCCTTGCCCAGTATCTCCGCCAGTCCCGCCGCCAGCGAGTCCTTCGTCCACGTCACGGGATTCTCGGTGTCGTTCAGCGCGTTGTTGATCTCCAGCGGGGACAGGATGATCGTCTCCGCGCTGGAGGATATAGCCAGAATGTTGCCTGCGGTGTCGTAAATGGTGCCCCGCGAGGCTGTGACCACCGTCCGCCGCGTCTGCTGGTTCACCGCCTTGCTCTGCAGCTCCTCGTGCCGGGTGATCTGCAGGTCGAACAGCCGGAAGAACAGCAGCACGAACATCACCACGCCCATCAGGATCATCAGCACGAACGAGCGCGTCTGGATGATCCGGTTGGCACGCCGGATGCTCTCGCTTTTTCGGTTGGGGTTCTGGTTTGCTGCCATGGGGAGCCTCCTCGTTATAGACCAAGCAAGGAGCAAGAAGTCGCCTTCTTACTCCCCGCGTTACTACTATACTTTCCCTCAGCGGAAATATTCCAGTATGTACGCCCAGATGTCCTCCACCCTTGCCGTGAAGCCGTTCAGCGCCGCTGCGCCGCCTGCGGCGTACACCTCCACGCTGTCGGCGCCCGACAGGTCGATATACTGGATCTGCCCGCTGCTGGGCTTGCTCATGCCCGCCGCCTCTGCCGCTGCTTTCACCGCAGCCAGATCGAACGTGCGCTCATATTCCGTCAGCAAAGCGATGTGCTGCTCCTCCAGCGCGGAGATCTCCCGCTTGATGGACGACACATTGTCGGAAATGCCCGTCAGCTTCACATAGCACAGCATCAGCGCGATCACCATGCCCGCGATCACCAGCGTCCCCAGCACCACCACCGGCGACGGACGCACCGCAGCCTGCGCCGCCGGCCTGCGCCGCTGCGCCGTCTGTATCTCCGGCTGTGCCGGCCGCTGTTTTCTTTCCGGAAGTCTCCCCGCGTCGTCCAGCTGCCGTTCCCGCGCCAGAGCGTCCAGATCATAGGCCAGCGAGCCGTAGGTGCTGCTGCGGCGGTAGTGCTTGCTATTATCAGCCATGGCGCGTTCACTCCCTTCCTCCGGCGGTTCTATTCCGCCGATACTTTGTTGCAGCCGCTTGCGGTTTTGTAGGGCGGGGCCCGCGTGCCCCGCCGTTGCATGTACGTCAGGCGGCGGGACACATGGGTCCCGCCCTACAGGACTATTTGCAGGGGGATACGGCGTCCCGCCTGCCCTTATACCTTCTCCGCCACGCGCAGCTTGGCGCTGCGGGC
>DNFA01000009.1:19956-20134 GCA_003487665.1 Oscillibacter sp. | reverse complement strand
GCTTGGCGCTGCGGGCGCGGGGATTGTGTGCCAGCTCCTCCTCGCCGGAGCCGTTGAATGTACGTCAGGCGGCGGGACACATGGGTCCCGCCCTACAGGACTATTTGCAGGGGGATACGGCGTCCCGCGTGCCCTTATACCTTCTCTGCCACCCGTAGCTTGGCGCTGCGGGCGCGGG
>DNFA01000009.1:9123-19809 GCA_003487665.1 Oscillibacter sp. | reverse complement strand
GCTTGGCGCTGCGGGCGCGGGGGTTGTGCGCCAGCTCCTCCTCGCCGGAGACGATGGGCTTGCGGCTCACCAGCCGCAGCTTGGGCTTCTTGCCGCACACGCACACCGGGAATTCCGGCGGACAGGTGCAGCCGGTGGCCAGCTCCTGCATGGTTTTCTTGATGATGCGATCCTCCAGCGAGTGGAAGGAGATCACCGCCAGCCGTCCGCCGGGGTTCAGGTGCTCCGTGGCGGCCTCCAGCATGGGCGGCAGCGCGTCCAGCTCGCCGTTGACGGCGATGCGTATGGCCTGAAAGCTCCGCTTGGCCGGGTGCTGCTTTTCCCGCAGCGCTGCCGGGGGCATGGCGGACTTGATGACCTCCACCAGCTCCAGCGTCGTCTCGATGGGGCGCTGCTCCCGCGTCTGCACGATGCGTCTTGCGATGGCGGGGGCGTAGCGCTCCTCGCCGTACTCAAACAGAATGCGCCGCAGCTCCTCGTAGCTCCAGCCGTTCACCACCTCGCGGGCGGTGAGGTACGCGGAGCGATCCATCCGCATGTCCAGCGGCGCGTCGTGCATATAGCTGAAGCCCCGCTCTGCATCGTCCAGCTGCGGGGACGACACACCCAGGTCGAACAGCATGCCGTCCGCCCCGTCTATGTGCAATTCGGCGAGAATGTCGCCGATGCGGTCGAAATTGCTGTGGACAAGCGTGACCCTGTCCGCGTAGTCCGCCAGCCGCTCCTGCGCGGCGGCGATGGCCGTCTCGTCCCGGTCGATGCCGATGAGCCGCCCGGTGGTCAGCCGCTTTACGATCTCCAGCGAGTGACCGGCGCGTCCCAGCGTGCCGTCCACATAGATACCCTCCGGCCGGATGGCCAGCGCGTCCAGGCATTCGTGCAGCAGCACTGGCACATGGCCGTAGTCCTTTTCACACATACGGCTCACAGCCCCATTTCCGCCATGGCGCTCTCCAGCTCGCCGGAGTCAAAGGCCTCGCTCTCCAGCGCTGCCCAGCGCCCGGCATCCCAGATCTCCGCCCGGTCGAAGCTGCCGATGACCACCACGTCCCGTGTCAGCCCCGCATACTCCCGCAGCTTGGCGGGCAGCAGGATGCGCCCCTGGGCGTCCGGCTCACAGTCCGCGGCGTAGGCAAACAGCGCGCGGAGCTTCTTCACCTCGTTGTAGGACAGCGCCTTCAGCTTGTCCATAAAGGCCGCCCAGCTCTCGTCGGAGTAGACGGACAGACAGTGATCCTGTCCCATGGTCACATGGAACGTCTGCCCCAGCTCCCGGCGCAGGGCGGCGGGGATAAAGAGGCGCCCCTTGGCGTCGATGCTGTGTGCATATTGACCGGTCATGGAGCCGCCTCCTTCCGAAAAAAATAGTCCCCCGGCGTAAAACCGTGGGCTGCTTCACCACAAATGTGGATATTGCCCCCACAATTCACCACTAATGAGGTTAGTATACATAATCCATAATGGAAATGCAAGCGCAAATTATGTCTACCAACCGCCGCAAAGCCGGAGTTTTCCACAGGCTTCGCCGGTTTTTCCACCGGATTTGAAACACCTGTTCCAGAGCAAAAGGCGCAAAAAACCGGCAGACACAAGATTTTGTGTCTGCCGGTCTGCAACTGTACAATATAATGCTGCATTGTGGAAATCGGAGAAAAATTTACGCAGTTTTTATAGATTTTCCACAAAGTATACAGCCCGCGCCGCCCCTCCGGTGGAAAAGCGCCGCCGGTTTACTGCTGGCTGTCGCCGCCTTTTTCCGCAGCAGAGCTGTTCAGCTGCTGGCGCTGTGCCTGCATCTGCTCCTTGCTGGCGGCGCGGAACCGGGCGCGGGACTCCTGCACCTCGGTCAGCGCGGCCTGGATGGCCTCCTCCGTGCGGCGCAGCGCGTCCTCGGTGTAGGTGTTGGCCACGTGATACAGCTCCTTACTGCGGTCCTCGGCGCGGCGGATGATCTCGCTGCTCTTCTGGCGCGCCAGCTGCAGCGTCTCGCTCTCGGATACGATGGTGCGGGCGTCCAGCTCCGCCTGACGGAGCATGCTCTCCGCCTCTTTTTTGGCGCCGGCCACATATTCGCTGCGGGCGGCGATCAGCTCCTGCGCCTTCTTCAGCTCCAGGGGCAGCTTGGCGCGGATCTCGTCCAGCAGATCCAGCGCCTCGTCCCGGACGATGATACATTTGTCAGAGCTGAAGGCCACGCTTTTTGCCTCGTCGATCATGCCATAGAGCATATCCAGAAGGCGCTGTACATCTTTCTCTTCCATGGTGCAGTCCGTTCCTTTCTTTTTGTCGGCGGCGGGAGGCTCACCCCTGCTGCCGCGTCAATTCCTCGGCGACCGGCGCCGGTACATACTTTTCCAGTGGCTGATGGTAGCGGATCATCTCCCGCACCATGGTGGAGCTGAAGTGCTCGTACTCCGCGCTGGCGGGCAGCAGCACCGTCTCCAGTCCGGGGCAGATGCCGGCGTTGATGCGCGCCATCTGGTTTTCCAGCTCCCAGTCGGCGCAGTTGCGCACGCCCTTTACCAGAATGTGCGCGCCCTTTTCGCGGGCGAAGTCCGCCAGCAGGCCGCTCCAGTTCTCCACCTCCACGTTGGGCACATCCGCCACGGACTGGCGGATCAGCTCCAGCCGCCGCTCCGGCGTGAACATGGGCTGCTTCTTCTGGCAGTTGACCATCACGCACACGCACACCTTGTCGAAGCACCGCGCCGCGCGGCGGATGATATCCAGATGCCCCAGCGTGATGGGGTCAAAGCTGCCGGGATAGATGGCGATATTCATTCTGCATCCTCGTTTCCGCCGCGATGACACACCGTCAGCTTGATCTTGCCGTATTTGTACTCCCGATAGAGGGAATAGGGCGCGGGCATGTCCGGCAGAACGGTGTCCGCCGCGCTCTCCGCCACAATTATACCATGTGGACGGCAAATGTCAAACGCTGCGATATCCGTCAGCGCCTGCTGCAAAAGTCCGCTGGCGTAGGGCGGATCCAGAAACACGATGTCAAACTTCTCCCCGCTGCGCAGATAGGGCAGCGCGTCGCCCTGCCGCACTCTGGCCCTGTCCGCCAGCCGGCACAGCGCCAGATTCTCCTGTATCAGCTTCACCGCGTCGGCGCGCCGGTCGATGAACACGCACTCCGCCGCGCCGCGGCTCAGCGCCTCGATGCCCAGCTGCCCGGTGCCGGCGAACAGATCCAGCACCCGCCGTCCCTCGATGTCAAACTGGATAATGGAGAACAGGCTCTCCTTTACCTTGCCGGTGGTGGGGCGCGTCTCCAGCCCCTCCAGCTCCTTCAGAACTCTGCCTCTGGCAGTCCCTGTGATGACTCGCATAGTCCGTTACCCCCTGGGGTCGAAATTTTCAAAGATGACAAGGCTGCCGGCCGCCTCCGCCGCGTCCATGTCCGCCTTGCTGCGGATGGTCCAGCTGGCCTCCTGTACGCCGTACAGGCTCCGGCACAGCCGCAGGGACAGATTGTCCCTGTCGGAGAAGCGGTAGGCGATGAAGTCAGGCCTTGTCCGCACGTTCAGCAGCAGATTGGTCAGTATCCACCGGACGCCGCCGGGCAGATGCTGCGCGTCGCCGTGGGCGGTAAAATTCTCGCTCAGCTGTCCGCGTATCACGTCCGGCCTGTTCTGCCACAGCCACATCAGGCACCGGGGGTCGAAGGACTCCACGCAGCAGTCCACCTTGTATTTGTCCAGCACCGCGCAGGTGGCGGCTGTCAGAGCCGCGGCGTTGCCCCGCTCGGCCTTCAGCTCCACGATCAGCGGCGCGCGCCCCACAAACAGCGGCAGAACCTCCTCCAGCAGCGGGATGCGCTGCTCGGTGCCCTCCAGCCGGTAGCTCTCCAGCTCCCCGGCGGTGAGATCTTCGATATACACGTCCGCGCCCGCCGTCCGCAGCAGGGAGGCGTCGTGGATGACCGCCAGCCTCCCGTCCTTCATCAGATGCACGTCCAGCTCCGCGCCGAAGCCGTTGGACGCCGCCCGCTTGAAGGCGGCCAGTGAGTTCTCCGGTATGCCCTTTTCCCTGTCGTGGAACCCCCGGTGGGCGTACCGCCATTTCCGGAAGTGCGCCCAGTCCGCCTTACCCCGGCGGCACCGCAGGCACAGGATATACAGCAAAAACAGTACCAGAAGTACGATCAGAATGATAATAACAGCTTTCATCAGTCGTTTGTCAGCTCCTCCACAGTCATATCGGTGTCCCCGGCCTTCTCCGCCGGGATGTCCCTGTTGTCGCCGTGCTTGACGAACAGCATGGTCACAAAGGCCAGTCCGGTGAACACGGCGGCGTAGGGGAACAGCACGTGCATGCCGAACTTATCCATCAGCAGGCCGGACACCATGGGCGTGGCCACCTGCGCCGCCATGGACGCGGTGTAATAGAATCCGGTGTACTTGCCCACATCGCCGCCGGAGGCCAGCTCTACCACCATGGGGAAGGAGTTGACGTTGATGGTGGCCCAGGCGATGCCCGCCAGCGCGAACATGGCGTTCATCAGTGCCGAGGGGCTGTCCGCCGTCAGGAACCCGGCCACGCCGAAGGCCACGGTCAGCATCACCACACCGGCCAGTATGGTCTTTTTCCGCCCGATCCTCCCGGCCACGAAGCCCACCGGCAGATAGGCGACGATGGCGGCGGCCTGGGCGATGATCAGCGTCAGGTTGTAGTCCTTGTGCAGGATGTTGCTGGCGTACACGGAGTATTTGCTGGTGACGGCGTTGTAGCCGAAGAACCACAGCACGATGCTCAGCAGGATCAGAAGCAGGCTTTTCACCTCATCGGCGGAGAGCTTCCGGCTCTCGGTGGGGTGGGCGGCCTCCTCCTTGTCCTCCAGCCCGGCGGCCACGGACTGCTCCTGCATCTCCTTTGCCCACCGCGGCTCCTGCACCGTCAGCATGAACACCACCAGCGCCGCCAGCATCAGCGCCGCGATCACGCCGAAATAGCCGGTGTAGCTCATCAGGCTGTTCTGCACCGACGCGGTGGCGAACAGCATGCCCAGCGCCAGCACGATAATACCTCCGGCGCTGCCCATCAGGTTGATGACGGCGTTGGCCTTCGACCGCAGGGGCTTGGGCGTCACGTCCGGCATCAGCGCCACCGCCGGCGAGCGGAACGTGGCCATGGACAGCAGGATGATCAGCAGCAGCGCTACGAACAGGATCACCGTGGCCGGGTGCGCGCGGGTGACAGCCTCTGCACAGGCCTGCCGCGCCGGAACGACATAGTTGGTATACGCCGGGTCGGTGACGGCTTCGCCGTCCTCCGTCACCGTCTGGCTGCGGATGGCGGTGAATTCCTCCTCCGTGAACTTCTGCCCCAGAATGAAGCTCTCGCCGCCGGGGGACAGCAGCGTGGCGTCCTTCTGCCGCTCATAGATCACGGACAGCGCCGCCGGGTCGTCGATGGCGGACACGTCCCTCAGGTGCCGCAGCTGGGCGTTGTCCACGAAGGACAGCGCCACCAGCGCACAGGCGGCGATCAGTGTGCCTATCACGATAAAGGGCGTCCGCCGCCCCTTGGGGTTGGTACACTTGTCGGACAGATGGCCGAACAGCGGCAGCATGAACAGCGCCAGCACATTGTCCAGCGCCATGATGACGCCCGACCACGTCTGGCTCATGCCGAACTTGTTGGTAAGGATCAGGGGCACGGTGTTGTCGTAGGCCTGCCAGAAGGCGCAGATCAGAAAAAAGGCAAAGCCGACCAGAATGGTGCGCTTGTAGTTGAGCTTCATGGCGTTTCCTCCCATGCGCGGAGCACCGCGCCGATATCGTCATACACCCATGTAGGGTGGATGCTGTCTCTCTCTATGTCCTCCCGCTTTCCCTCGCCGGACAGGACGAATATGCTGTCGATGCCCGCATTGACCGCGCAGGCGATGTCGGTGTACAGCCGGTCGCCGATGAGCACCGCCTGCTCCGGCGGGAAGCCCGTCTCCGCCAGCGCCAGCTGTACCATGGCCGGGCGGGGCTTGCCCAGAAATTCCGGCCGCCGCCCCGTGGCGCGTGTCAGCATCTCGCATACGCTGCCGCAGTCCGGCACGGAGCCGTACCATGTGGGGCACACCCAGTCCGGGTTGGTGGCCAGCCATACAGCGCCCCGCTCCAGCAGGATGCAGGCGTCCTCCAGCTTCTGAAACGTCAGCTCCCGGTCAAAGCCGCTGAGCAGGATGTCCACCCCGTCCTCCCGGTCGCAGGTGACGGGTATGCCCGCCGCCGCCAGCTGGCCGTAAAACGATCGCGTGCCCTGCACATAGCAGCGCTTGCCCGGATACCGCCGCCGCAGGCAGTCAATGGCCGCGTCCACGGAGGTCAGGTAGTCCCGCCGCTCCGTCCGTATGCCCATGCCGCCCAGCTTCTCCATATAGCTCTCCACCCCGCGGGAGGAGTTGTTGGTCAGGAACAGATACCGCCCGCCCTTTTCCCGTATGCGGGCGAGAAATTCCTTCACACCGTCAAACAGCCGGTCATCCAGATAGAGGGTGCCGTCCATGTCCAGCAGAAACAGCCGCTTGTCTTGTAATGTGCGCAGAGAGCATCCCTCCTTCCCTTGTCATTTCGTAGGGGACGGCGTCCCCGCCGTCCCGTTGTAGGGGCGGACGACCCTGTCCGCCCTGGATGACCGCCGCACCCCGTAGGGCGGGACCCATGTGTCCCGCCGTTCCCAGCGCGCCGCGCTGTCATTCCGAGCCAGTGACCGCGTCACTGGCGTGGGAATCCGTCCCCCGCGCCCGCAGGCGCGGCCTTTTAACAGGCGGCTATACCACCTGAAAAATGAAAAACTTCAGGTAATTCGTCTCCTCCACGCCCCACAGGATGGGGTGGTCGGCGCACTGCTGCCGCGCCTCGATCTGCCGCAGCTGCACGCCCGCGTCCCGGGCGGCGTCCCGCAGCATCTTCACGAACAGCTCCTCCGATGCGAAGTGGCTGCACGAGCACGTGGCCAGATACCCGCCCCGGGGCAGCAGCTTCATGGCGCGGTAGTTGATCTCCTTATACCCCGTCATGGCGTTGTGGATGGTTCTGCGGCTCTTGGTGAACGCCGGGGGGTCGAGAATGATGAAGTCATACGTCCGGGGCTGTTCCGCCAGCTGCGGCAGCAGGTCGAACACGTTGGCGCACACGCAGTCCATCACGCCGTCCAGCCCGTTGCGCCGGGCGTTCTCCGCCGCGCACTGCACCGCGAATTCCGACACGTCCACCGCCGTCACGCGCTTCGCGCCGCCCTTGGCGGCGTTCAGGGCGAAGGAGCCGGTGTGGGTAAAGCAGTCCAGCACCGTCCGCCCCCGCGCCAGCTTTGCCACCGCCAGCCGGTTGTACTTCTGGTCGAGGAAGAACCCGGTCTTCTGCCCGTTTTCAAAGTCCACCGTGTACACGATGCCGTTTTCCGTGATGTCCACATCCGTGCGCTCCGGCGGCGTCTCGCCCGGCAGAGGGAACCAGCTCTTGCTCTGGGTCATGCCCTCCCGCTCCCGCAGCGCCGCGTCGTTCCGCTCATAGATGCCCCGCATGTCCTGCCCGTCCTGCCGCAGCATGTCCGCCAGCAGGGGGAACAGCCGCGCCTTCAGCCGCTCCATGCCCAGGCTCAGCACCTGCGCCACCAGCACGGACTCGAACCGATCCACCGTCAGGCCGGGGAAGCCGTCCGCCTCCCCGAAGATGATGCGGCAGCAGCGGCTGTCCGTCTCGCCCATCACCGCTTTGCGATAGTCCCACGCGTAGCGCAGCCGCCGCGCCCAGAACGCGTCGCCGGCGGGGTCGTCGTTGGCGTTCCGCGTCACCACCCGTACCCGTATTTTCGACGCGCTGTTGTAAAAGCCGCAGCCCAGCCAGCTGCCCTTCCGGGACACCACATCCACCAGCGCGCCGTCCTCCACCGGGTCGGACAGCTCCAGCACCTCGCCCTCATAGACCCACGGGTGCCCGCCGGTCAGGGCGCGCTCTCCCTTGGGCGTGATGGTGATCCGGGGGTACGGTCGTGCAGCTTTCATGGCGTTTCTCACCTTTCGACGGAATTATAACTCACCAAGTATAACACATATATCCGCACTTTTCCATATAATAAATTGAGAAATTATCAGGAGGGGAATACCATGCCGCGTATTTTTTTAAGTCCGTCCACCCAGGAGTATAACCCGTATATCACCGGCCACGGCTCCGAGGAGTATTTCATGAACCTCATCGCCGACGCCATGGAGCCGTACCTGCTGGCCAACACCATCCGCTTCACCCGCAACACCCCCGATATGACCGCCGCCAGCTCCATCCGCCTGGCCAACTCCGGCAGCTACGATTTCTATCTGGCGCTCCACTCCAACGGCAGCACCAACGGCAGCCGTGAGGGCGCGGTGCGGGGCGTCATCGCCTTCTACTACCCCACCAGCGCCAACGGCCGCCGTGCCGCCGACATCTTCGTGCAGGGGCTCAAGGAGATCTACCCTCTGCCCGACAAGGTCTACGCCATGGCCACCACCACCCTGGGCGAGGTGCGCCAGCCCTACATGCCCTCCGTGCTGCTGGAGCTGGGCTACCACGACAACACCGCCGACGCCCTCTGGGTGGAGAACAACATACAAGCCATCGCCGCGAATTTGGTGCAGTCCCTCACCACCTACTTCGGCCTGCCCTTCGTCACGCCCCTGACCCCCTGGCAGGGCACCGTCCGGACGCCCCAGGGCGGCTCCCTGAACCTCCGCGCCGCCCCTGGCACCCGCGCCGATGTGGTGGCGCTCCTGCCCGACGGCGCCAATGTCACCGTCTACGGCCGCTATCAGGAGTGGTACACGGTGGGATATAACGGCAAGCTGGGCTATGCCTATGCGGACTTTATAGTGTAACGCCGGGGCGGGCGCTTTTCCGCCCTGCCATCGTCATACCCGGTACGCCGCCGGTAAGCGGGTGTAGGGGACGGCATCCCCGACGTCCCGTTTTGCTGCCCGCCGCCCTGGCATCGTCAGACGCGAAACCCCGCCCAGACAATTTCAACGTCCTGTCCAAAAACGACAAAAGAAAATTTTCCTTTTCCCTTGACAGTTGCCCACAATATGCTTAATATAGTAAAGGATCATCATCGGGGCACAGGAGCCTTTTTTGCCCCGGTTATCATCTGGCACAATATTTTGTGCTGCACACCCGAAAACCATCACAACATAGGAGGAATGAACGTTGACCACAACAGGTTGGATCGTAGCCATCGCTGCGTTCGCTGTTGCGGCGGTGGTCTTTTTCCTCCTCGGCATTCGCTACCGCAAGAGCGTAGCGGAAAAAGAAATCTCCAGCGCGGAGGACGAAGCCACGCGCATCATCAACGAGGCCATCAAGAGTTCTGAAAACAAAAAGAGAGAGGCACTTCTTGAAGCAAAAGAAGAGATTTTGAAAAACCGCAGCGAATACGAGAAGGAAGTGAAGGAGCGCCGCGCCGAGCAGCAGAAGCAGGAGCGCCGTTTGCAGCAGAAGGAAGAGAATCTCGATCACAAGACCGAGATGATCGAAAAGAAGGAAGAAGCCCTTGCCCAGAAGCACGCCGCCATGGACAAGGAGCAGGAAGAGATCAAGCTCATCAAGCGCAGCCAGACCGAGATGCTCGAGCGCATCTCCGGCTTCACCGCGGAGCAGGCCAAGGATTACCTGATCGCGCAGGTGGAGTCCGAGGTCACGCACGAGACGGCGCTGAAGATCAAGGAGATCGAGGCGCGCGCCAAGGACGAGGCCGACCAGCGCGCCCGCGAGATCGTGGCCACCGCTATCCAGCGGTGCGCCGCCGACCATGTGGCGGAGATCACCGTCAGCGTGGTGCCCCTGCCCAACGATGAGATGAAGGGTCGCATCATCGGCCGCGAGGGTCGCAACATCCGCACGCTGGAGACGCTGACCGGCGCCGATCTCATCATCGACGACACGCCGGAGGCCATCACCGTCTCCTGCTTCGAGCCTGTCCGCCGCGAGGTGGCGCGTCTGGCTCTGGAGAAGCTCATTGCCGACGGCCGCATCCACCCCACCCACATCGAGGAGATGGTGGAGAAGGCGCGCCGCGAGGTGGACGCCGTTATCCGCTCCGAGGGCGAGCGCGCCGTGCTGGAAACGGGCGTGCGCGGCCTGCATCCGGAGCTGCAGAAGCTGCTGGGCAAGCTGCACTACCGTACCAGCTACGGTCAGAACGTGCTGCAGCACTCCATCGAGGTCAGCCATATCGCCGGCATGATGGCGGCAGAGCTGGGCGCCGACGTACAGGCGGCCAAGCGCGCCGGTCTGCTGCACGACATCGGCAAGGCGCTGGATCACGAGTTCGAGGGCACCCATGTGGCGCTGGGCGTGGAGTACGCCCGCAAGTACCGCGAAAAAGAGGACATCATCCACGCGATCCAGGCGCACCACGGCGACGTGGAGTGCAAAACGCTGGTGGCCTGTCTGGTGCAGGCGGCGGACGCCATTTCCGCGGCCCGTCCCGGCGCGCGGCGCGAGAATCTGGAGAACTACATCAAGCGTCTGGAAAAGCTGGAGGAGATCACCAGCAGCTATCCCGGCGTGGAGAAGAGCTACGCGATCCAGGCCGGCCGCGAGGTGCGCGTCATGGTCAAGCCCGAGCAGGTCAGCGAGGACGAGATGGTCATCCTGGCGCGGGAGCTGGCCAAGCGTATCGAGAGCGAGCTGGAATACCCCGGCCAGATCAAGG
>DNFA01000009.1:0-8968 GCA_003487665.1 Oscillibacter sp. | reverse complement strand
AATACCCCGGCCAGATCAAGGTACACGTCCTGCGCGAGACGAAGGTCGTGGAGTACGCGAAATAAAAATTTAATATCCACCCGGAGCAGGTGTGCGTTGCACACCTGCTCCGCTTTTGTTATAATGAGCGGTACAGAGACAACGTCGTACCCCGTGGAGGATGGAAAGCATGAAACGTTTTGTACTGTTGAT
The DNA here is from genome assembly GCA_003487665.1 of Oscillibacter sp. Classification (GTDB taxonomy): domain Bacteria; phylum Bacillota; class Clostridia; order Oscillospirales; family Oscillospiraceae; genus Vescimonas. Next base: position 8,776 of record DNFA01000009.1, on the reverse strand, counting down.
CCTGCTGCTGGCCATGGCATTGAGCATGACCGGCTGCCTGACCGTTACCGGAGACAATGACCAGCCGGACGAGCTCCCGCCGGAGGAGCAGCACCTGACCGCCGACGTGGACGAGACGGAGGTCTGGCACCGCCGCCATGACGATGTGTGGAGCGGGCAGGGCGAGCCGGAGCTTGTCAGCCGGGACTTTGAGCGCATCAGCGGCGCGGCGGCCAACGGCATGACCGTGGGACAGGAGCTGCTGCTGCTGGATTTCATGGACTGCTACTACCAGTCCATCGGTCAGCTGCGGGTCATTGACCCCGCCGACCTGTTCGCGGAGCCGAAGGAGGTGGTCTACCACAAGACCATCTGGCACGACCTGTGCGTCATCCGCAAGCTGTCGCCCATCGACCTGACCATGACCTCGTACAGCTACGCCCTGCGCTGTGTGTCCATTACCCCGTCGGAGGAGACGGAGGGCGACGTGGACATGGTGCTGCGGGAGAGCAACGTGACGTACTTCGCCGGGCTGAACGGTATCCCCTCGGAGCAGTTCGGCATCAAGCACACCTTCACCCTGCGGGGCGTGGGCGACCGCTGGCTCATCGTCAGGCACTGGTCGGACGACAACGCCTATTACAGCGCCGACTACGACGAGGAGACGCAGCAGGACAGGAACTTCCCCGCCATCACCGACTACATTCAGGCGCGGCGTGAGCTGCCCCGCGATGAACAGACGGTGTCCGCCACCGCCGCCCATCCCTACGACCGCGCCGCCGCCCGGCAGTATATGCTCTCCTATGTGGGCAAGCGGAACGGGGACTTCAAGGCCTATGACGACTACGGCGGCAACTGCATGAACTTCGGCTCCCAGGTGCTGCTGTCCGGCGGCATCCCCATGGACACCTCCGGCGGCTACGAGACGGGCTGGTACTGGTACAGCGCCAGCCAGACCACGCTGCCCTGGGTCAATGTGGGCTGGTTCCTGGAGTACGCCGCGGCGGAGCGGGAGCACGGCCTTGTGGCTGTGGTGAACGCCCCCTATTTCACCGGCGAGACAGGCGACATCATCACCATGGGTGTGGAGGAGCCGGCCAACCACACCACCGTCATTCTGGACACGATCAAGGACGAGAACGGCGCGGTGGTGGACTATCTGCTGTGCTCCAACACGGCGGATCTGCGGAATTTTCCCGCGTCCGCGTATTACTATACCAACCGCCAGCTGACGAAGATCATCGGCTGGAACGACTGAGCAAGGAGGCGTATTCCGTGGAATACAACATTCTGGCGCTGGGCGATGTGGCCAGCGAGACAGGCTTACAGCTTCTGGAAAAGAAGCTGCGGGCGTTCAAAAAGGAGCGTAATGTGCGCTTCACCGTGGTCAACGGGGAGAACATCTCCGGCAGCGGCCTGACCCGCCCGCAGGCGGAGGCTCTGTTCGCCGCCGGCGCGGACGTGGTGACGCTGGGCAACCACACCTTCGGCAAGCCCCAGATCGCCACATATCTGGACGAGGAGCGCTATATCCTGCGCCCGGCCAACTTCACCGGCCGCGCGCCGGGACACGGCTGGCAGCTCATCGACTGCGGCGCGTTTTCCGTGGCGGTGCTGGTGCTGATCGGCCGGTGCGACCTGGATTTCAACGCGGAGAATCCCTTCACCACGGCGGACAAGCTGCTGCGCGCCCAGACGGACAAGCCCACCTTTACGCTGGTGGAGTTCCACGCGGGCGCCACCAGCGAAAAGCTGGCGCTGGCCTACTATCTGGATGGCCGCGTGTCCGCCCTGTGGGGCACCCATACCCACGTGCCCACCGCCGACATGCAGGTGTTCCCCAAGGGCACCGGCTACGTCACCGATCTGGGCATGACGGGACCCATCCGCTCCGTGCTGGGCATCCGGCCTGAGCAGTCGGTGGAGTTCTTCCTGGGCGGGCTGCCGGGGCGGTATCAGGCGGCGGAGGGTCCCTGCTCCGCGCAGGGCTGCCTGTTCACGCTGGACAGCGCCACCGGCCTGTGCACCGCCGTGGAGCGGATCGAGATCAGATAAAATTACACATGCGCGCCACCGGCGCGCGGAAAGAAGGAGCCATCATGTCTGTTGAAAAAGTGAGAGAATACCTGACGCCCTACGGCGTAGCCGATCGTATGCGTGAGTTCGAGGTGTCCAGCGCCACGGTGGAGCTGGCGGCTCTGGCTGTGGGCGTGGAGGGCGCGCGGATCGCCAAGACCCTGAGCTTCAAGGTGGGGGAGGATCCCATCCTCATCGTGGCCGCCGGCGACGCCAAGGTGGACAACAGCAAGTATAAGCATTTCTTCGGCGCCAAGGCTAAGATGCTCACCGCCGAGGAGGCGGTGGAGCGCATCGGCCACGCCGTGGGCGGTGTGTGCCCCTTTGCCCTGCCCGACGATGTCAAGACGTATCTGGACGTGTCCCTGAAGCGGTTCGACACTGTGTTCCCCGCCGTGGGCAGCGCCGCCAGCGCCATCGAGCTGACCTGCGACGAGCTGGAGCGCTGCTGCGGCAAGAACTTCGTCCAGTGGGTGGACGTGTGCAAGGGCTGGCAGCCGGAGGAGGCGTAAATGGTGCGCATACTGCACGCGGGCGACTTCCATCTGGACAGCGCCTTCGGCGCGCTGACGCCGGAGCAGTCGCGGCAGCGCCGCATGGAGAGCCGCCGCAGCCCGGAGCGTCTGGTGGACTGGGCCAACGACCACGGCGTGCAGCTTCTGCTGCTGGCGGGCGACCTGTTTGACGGCGGGGATCTCTGCGGCGACACCGCGCCCCTGTTGGCACAGGCGCTGGCGCAGTTCCGGGGACAGGCGGTCATCGCGCCGGGCAACCACGACCCCTACACGCCGGAAAGCCCCTACGCCCGCACCCCGTGGAGCGACAACGTCCACATCTTCACCGAGGATCGAATGCAGACCTTCTCCTTCCCGGAGCTGGGCTGCGCCGTCCACGGCGCGGCCTTCACCGCGCCGGAGTGCCCGGCGGATCGCGTGCTGTCCGGCTTCCGCGCCCCGGAGGACGGCCTGATACACATCGGCCTGCTTCACGGCGATGTCACCGGCTCCGCCAGCCGCTACGGCCCTCTGCGCACGGCGGATATCGCCGCCAGCGCTCTGGACTATCTGGCGCTGGGACACGTCCACGCCGCGGCGCTGAGCGCCGCTGGGGATGTGTCCTACGGCTACTGCGGCTGCCCGGAGGGACGCGGCTTCGACGAGCTGGGCGACAAGGGCTTCCTGACCGGTCAGGTGGAGCGCGGCCATGCGGAGCTGCGGTTCGTGCCCTTCGCCCGGCGGCGCTACTGCATCGTGCAGGCGGACGTCACCGACGGCGACCCGCTGGCGGCGCTGGAGCGCACCCTGCCCCACGACACGGAAAGCGACATCTACCGCATCCGGCTCACCGGCACCCCGGAGGAGCCGCCCCGCCTGCCTCTTTTGCAGGAGGCGCTGGCGGAGCGCTTCTTCGCCCTGCAATTGCGGGACGAGACGTCCGTGCGCCGCGAGGTATGGGACAGATGCGGCGAGGACACCCTGCGCGGCCTGTTCTTAGAGGAGCTGCGCCGCCGGTATGACGCCGCCCCGGACGACGGCGCCCGCCGCCGCATCGAGCAGGCGGCGCGCTTCGGCGCAGCGGCCATGGACAACCGGGAGGTATGAGTATGAAGAACATTCTGATGATCGGCACCGGCGGCACCATCGCCAGCGAGATGACGCCCTCCGGCCTGACGCCGGAGCTGAACAGCAAGCAGCTGCTGTCCTTCGTGCCCCGCATCGGGGAGCTGTGCCATGTGGACTGCATCCAGCTGTACAGCCTGGACAGCACCAACATCCGCCCCGCCCACTGGCTGGGCGTGGCCAAGACCATTCAGGAGAACTACGACCGCTGCGACGGCTTCGTCATCTCCCACGGCACGGACACCATGGCCTATACCGCCGCCGCCCTGAGCTATCTGGTGCAGGGCAGCCCCAAGCCCATCGTCCTCACCGGCGCCCAGAAGCCCATCTGGTTCGACGGCACGGACTCCAAGCGCAACCTGACCGACGCCTTTCTCTACGCCTGCCGGGGCTGCGGCGGCGTGCAGATCGTGTTCAACGGCAAGGTCATTCTGGGCACCCGCGCCCGCAAGACCTGCTCCAAAAGCTTTCAGGCCTTCTCCAGCGTCAACTACCCCGATCTGGCGGTGCTGCAGGACGAGCACCTGCTGCAATACATGCGCTGCGCCTGCTACCCCCGGCCTGTGTTCTACGATACGCTGGACGACAGCGTGGGGCTGCTGAAGCTGATCCCCGGCACGCCGGCGGCGGTGCTGGAGTTCATGCTGGAGCGGTTTGACGGGCTGGTGATCGAGTCCTTCGGTGTGGGCGGCCTGCCGGAATACGAGGGCGACGCCAGCTATTACGACATCATCCGCCGCGGCGTGGAGCGGGGCAAGCTGGTGGTCATGACCACCCAGGTGCCCAACGAGGGCAGCAATCTGGCGGTGTACCATGTGGGCGGGCGGCTGAAAAGCACCCTGCGGCTGCTGGAGGCCTTCGACATGACCACGGAGGCGGCGGTGGCCAAGCTCATGTGGATCTTAGGCCAGACCCGCGACTTCGACGAGGCGGAGAAGCTGTTCTACCAGCCCGTGGCGCGGGATATCCTCTACGAAAACTGAACCCTCCCGGCGTCTCTTGTAGGGGCGGATGTTCACATCCGCCCCGCATGACCATTGCACCTTGTAGGGCGGGGCCCGCGTGCCCCGCCGGTGACAATATGCACATTGCGGCGGAACACGTGGGTCCCGCCCTACAGCGCGCTGCGCTGTCATTCCGCCCCGTATGACTGTTTCCCCCGGCTCCGCCGGGGGATTTTTGCATTTCAGGGCGGTCAGAGTGCATTTTGCGGCATCCGTCCCCCCTGCGCGGAAAAGACTGCTATACTGCCATTATGTCAGACCGCGCCGGCGAGGGTACAGCGCGGAACAGAGAGAAAAGGATGGATGGCCGATATGAAGAAGCGCATGCTGTCACTGATACTGGCTTTGCAGATGGCGGCGACCCTGCTTCCCACCAGCGTATGGGCGGAAGGGGAGGACACCACTGCGGCGGAGCCTGCCATAAGCGCAGAGGAGCCGGTGGAGACGCCGGAGCCTGCGAACACCGAGGAATCCGCGGTCACAGAGGAACCTGCGGAGCCTGCCGAAACGGAGGACACCGAAGACACCGCGGCCGCCGCGGAGATACCGGAGTCCGTAACGGTGACGGAGACGATGGAGCTGGAGCCGGTCACGGCCGCGGCCATGAACACAGCGGAGGAGGAGAACGTCAAGTTCCTTGACCGTTTTATCCCTGTCAGACAGGTGTACGCCGCAAAGCCCAACAGCAACTACCATGTGCCCACGGACGGCTCGTCGCTCCCCTTCAGCATCGGCACCAACTATATCCACGACAACTATTCGGATTTCAGCACCAAGTGGGAGCGCAAGGACTTCATAGACTGCTATTTCAAGGCCACCTATCTGGGCACCTACGGTACGCTGGATAAGGAAATCATGAAGGACTATTTCTGCTACGGCGACGAGGTGTCCTACAAGATCGCCATGAACGAAATGGATATCCCGGAGGGCTCCAACTACAGCAAGTGGATCGATAAGGATACCATCATCGTCCGGATCGACCTGTACGACGAGAATAAGCAGTTTATAAAAACTGTCAACAAATACAGCGCTATCATGGCGGTGGCGGAGGACGGCACCTTCCTGACATTCTCCATGCCATACAAGCCAAGGCATTTGGACTGCTCCCTCTTTTTCTCCCGGCAGGACGACCTTTTCAAGGCGACAGACACATGGAATCAGCTGCAAAATCCCAGCAAAGCCCTGAGCATCCAGCCGGTGGACAGCTGGATCACGGACATCGATGTGGTGAACAACCTGCTGGGCGACATCCCGGAATTCGAGTATGAGTTCATCCAGCACGGGGAGATCACCGGCAAAGAGCAGTACATGACCAACAACATCATCAGCGCCAACGAGTTCATCGACCCCTACGACACCTACTACATGGTGGGGCGCGATGGAAACAACATCGACCCGGTGGTGAAGGTGAAGATCGAGAACGTAAAGGACTACGCGGAATTCACCATGCCCTACAATGGTGATACTTGGCGCAACATCCTTCTCCAGGACGGCACCCTTATCGCCGTGGGCAGCGGCGGCAGAACGCGGAATATCGACACCGATGTCAAGCAGATCGGGAAGGCACACTACTTGACAAACAGCGGCATACTGTACGACATCGGCACGGGCGACGACCTCGCCCGCGGTGTCAAGTCCTTTGCCGAGCATCGCTACGGCACGGTGCTGGGCTTCATCAAGAACGACAACAGCTTCTGGATGGGCTACAGCTATCTGAGCAATCTGGAAGACTACATGGGCAAGTTCACGCAGAAGCTGAAGCCCGGCAAGGCCAAGACGGTGGTGCCCTGCGGCGTGGTGGACGTGGACAACAACTTCTACCGTTGGTATGAGGAGGTCGTGGGTACCGGCTATGATAAGGAAGCCTTCGATAAGGGCTACTACATCCAGTACAACAAGTACAAGCTCGAGCTGAAGTATCTGACCAACAACGTGGTGCGCGTGTTCCCCAACGAGTATTTCACGGGACAGTACAACACGGCGCAGGAAGCTCTGACCGGCTTCGTGCAGAACGCAAGGGGCGAGATGTGGGGCTTCGGTCTGCAAAACGAAGAGAACATGGGTGTCATGAACCTGTCCGGCAATAAGGATCTCATCAAGCACATATTCCCTGCGTTCCAGACCCAGCAGCCTGCATGGAAGGACAACGGCAACTTCTGCGGCTTTGTGCCGGAGGATAACGGCAATCCTTACGGTCTGGTCGCCAACCACTGCTCCAACAACGTACCGAAGGTCGGCCTGTTCGCGGCGGACTATCTCAGCGATGTGCCCGGCGGCTACAAGGCCACGGATCGCTATACCTACGCCTTTGACAACAACGCCGACGACGGCACCTCTGTCAGACAGTTCCGCATGAAGCCCACGGAATTCCACTACCTGAACGACAGCAGCGAGGTGTTCATGGCGCTGAATACCTCCACCAACCCCGTGGGCAACCTGTATCTGCTGCCCAACGTGGCGCGCAGCTCCTATCACCTGAACAACAGCCGCTGCAATACCGTGCTGCTGGAGCGCACGGACGGCTCCATGTGGATGACGCAGCTTTATCCCAGATCCTCCGCCTCCATCACCGTGTCCAAGCTGGGCGGCTGGGAGTGCTCCAACGCCATCCAGATCACCCCGCCCACCAACACCACCGGCACCCGCACCCGCTTCGTGGACTACATCGATCTGGTGGACAGAGCCGCGCTGGAGAGCAGCTTCCCCGGCATCAAGGAGACGAAATACCCCGAGGATGACGGACCGGCAGCCTTCATGGTGTCCGACTACTACACCCAGATCACCCCCGGCAAGGCGGATAAGCTGTACCGGAGCAGCGGCGATCCCTTCCTGCTGCTGGTGACAAAGACCACCTGCGGCAACTGCCAGACCCTACAGAGGAGCGGCGTGGCCAAGCGCATCATCGAGGAGTACGGCGTACCCATCTACGGCGCTGTGGTCGATCAGGGCAATGTTTCGTTCCCCTTTAATTACCATAAGTACCTCACCACACCCTACTTCGCACTGGTGTATCCCGACAGCGGCGCGCTGGACGGAAGCAGCGGCGTGGCGAAGAGAACGGTGGAGATCATCTGCCCGGTGACCTCCGGCCAGATCAACGAGAGCCAGATCATCGACATCGTTAAAAAGGCCAAGGAGCTGGGGGTCAAGACCGACAAATCGCTGGGGCAGCCCGCGAATGTGAACGGTAAGGTGCCCACCGACAAGCTCTCTGTCAGCCAGCAGGAGTGGGACGTGCTGAAGCTGGTGAACCGCGCCCGCTACATGAACGGCAAGCCGCTGCTGGCCATGCCCAACGAGCTGCAAAAGGCCTGCAACATCCGCGAAAACGAGCTGACGGAGCTTTACGAGCACAAGCGTCCCAACGGCAAGAGCGTCTATACCACCATACCCGCGCCCCTGAACAAGGGCGCGGCGGCGGAGAATATCGCCTGCAACCAGTACACGGCGGCGCAGGTGGTGGACGACTGGATGCACTCCCCCGGCCACTGCGCCAACATTCTGGACGCCGGAAACTACGGCCTTGCCTACATGGGCGTGGGCTTCATCAACAGCAGCCCCCGCTACTGGGTGCAGCTGTTCACCACCAGCCAGGGCTTCACCAGCGTGACCTCCAGCAGCGGGTCGCTGACCTTCCCCAGCGTGGAGGCCATGCAGAAGGAGTACCTCATCTGCACCGATAAGGAGGGCGTGGTGTCCTACCTGCCCATCGATGTCAGCGCCATGACCCAAAACGGCGACAGCTTCACACTGGAGCTGGTGGGCCGCACCGTCACCCTGACCATCTCCGGCAAGCAGGATCCCACCATCGACATGAACGGCGACGGACAGGCCAGCGTGTCCGACATGCAGTGCCTTTTTGAGTACCTGTCCACAGGCAAGGCGCCCGCCAACGCCAGCTTCATGAAGCTGGCTGATGTCAACGGCGACAATGAGATCAACATTCTCGATTATCAGGCAATGTATCAGCGTTTGAAGAGCTGAACAGACCGTGAGGAGGGAAAGACGCCCATCCCGTCAGGGGATGGGCGTCTCAGCTTGTCAAAAAAGTCCGTTCGGACTTTTTTGGCAAGCTGCCTGCAAAATCGCAAAATAAAA
>DNFA01000024.1:23168-36414 GCA_003487665.1 Oscillibacter sp. | reverse complement strand
GGGATTCGAACCCCCGGCCTTCTGGTCCGTAGCCAGACGCTCTATCCAGCTGAGCTAACGGCGCGTGTCTCTCAGACAGCTTATTTATGATAGCACACAGCTGCAAAAAATGCAAGAGAAATTTTAACTTTTTTCTAACTTTTTACTTGAACAGTGCGTCGAATTCCTCGCGTGTCATAAGCAAGTCTAATGCCTCCAGCAGACCGTTGGCTGTCAGGCGGGCGGGCAGCCCCAATTTGTCCTGTAACGCCCGCCGCTTGCCGGCGCTCCCCGCGCCTACCAGCCCCTTCTCCAGCAGGTCGGCCTTGGTCAGCCCCGCCGCCTGCCGGGGCGCGTCCTCCCCCTCGAACGTGGCGCCCGCCCGGCGCAGGCACTCCACCAGCACCTCCGGCTTCATGCCCTCCACGCCCAGCTTGCCCTCCTTCCCCCCTTTTTTCTTTCGACGCTCCTTGCCGTACACGTCGGGGACATACGCCTGCTTTATTTTATCCGGCGGCAGGCAGCTTTTCAGACGGCTGCGTATCACAAAGCCCGCTCCGTCCGGATCGGTCAGCAGGATAAGCCCCCGCTTTTCGGCCAGCGCCCGGAGGTAGGCCATCTTTTCCCGGTCGTTGAACAGGGCAAAGCCCCCCACCTCCACCACGGAGGCATCCACCGCCTGCAAAAGCGTGTTTCTGTCGTAGCGTCCCTCCACCACGATGACCTCGCGGACGCGGGGCTTCATCGCGCACCTGCCAATTCCATGAGCAGAAGCTTCAGCTCCCCCTCGCTGTCCATGTTCCGCTCACTTTTCATCCGGCGATCCAGCACCTGACAGCGCTTCACCGCCTCGCGGCACCAGTCCCGCCCCACGTTCCGCGCCGAATCCAGCAGCTTCCGCGCCGGATAATCGGACTTCATGCGCCACAGATCCTTCAGCCATACCCGATCCTTGCCGCCGTCGATGGCCAGCCGCGCCGTGTACAGCTGCCGCAGCATTTTGCCCAGCGCCGCCAGTATCCGGATGGGCTCCTCCTGCATCCGCAGCAGCTCCGCCAGCAGCTCTGCCGCCCTGTCGTATTTCCCGGCGGCCACCGCGTCGGTCATCTGGAACACCTCCGCGTCCAGCACCGGGTCCGCCACCGCGTCGATATCCGCCACCGTGACCCGTTTTCCCCTGGCGTAGGCGCCGATCTTGGCGATCTCCGGCACCAGGCCGTCCATCAGGCTGCCGCAGGTGAACAGCAGGTGCTCCACCGCGTTGTCATCGATCTCCTTATCCATGGCGGCAAAGCGGCGGCGCACCCAGCGGAACAGCTTCTGCTGCCCCTGCTGGGCGAATTCGATCTCCTGCGCGTGCTCCGCCAGCGCCGACGCCAGCTTCTTCAGCCGCGCATCCTTTTTATACGGTATCTGCCGGTACAGGAACACCAGCGTGCAGTACTCCGGGAAATCCCCCAGCAGCGCCGTCAGCGCGGTGCGCTGGGGCTCGTCCAGCTTGAAGATGTCCATATCCGTCACGGTGACGAAGGTATGCTCCGCCATCATGGGCATGGCCTCCACCGCCTCGGTCACCTCCTGCACCGTCAGCCCCTTGCCGCTGAGCCGGTGGTAGTTGAACTCCTCGAAGCCCGGCGGCACCAGCAGCGCCTGCAGCTCCGCCACCGCCTGCTGCATGAGGTACGTCTCCTCTCCCTGGAAAATATAGACATTCCCCACGCTGCCGGACTGCACCTGCCGGTGCAGCTCCTCGTAGCCGGGGAGCTTTTCGTTTTTCTCTGTTGCCATGGTTATCCTCCGTTTACCGTGATGCGGATGTTCCCCTGCCGGTCGGTGCGCCAGATCTCCGCGCCCACCGCCAGCAGCCGCTGCACCGTTTCCTCCGACGGGTGGCCGTAGCTGTTATCGCCCACGCTGATGACCGCCGCCTCCGGCGTCACCGCCTTCAAAAACCGTATGTCGCTGCTGTACCGGGAGCCGTGGTGGCTGACCACCAGCACCTCCACATCCGGCAGCGGATACGTCTCCGCCAGCTTCCGCTCGGTGGAGCCGGACATGTCGCCGGTGATCAGCAGGTCGAAGTCCCCGGACGTGGCCAGTGCCGTCAGCCCCAGCTCGTTCAGGTCGCCGCCGGACTTCACCGGCGGATAGACCGTCAGGACAGCCTGTCCCAGCGGGCACGTCACCGTATCCGTTACCCAGACCACCTGCACATCCTTTTCCTCCGCCAGCGCGGTGAGCCGCTCCCGCACGCCGTATTCGTCCTCGATATCCGGCAGGTAGAGCTTGTCCACCGGCACCCGGCGCAGCACCTCGTACAGCCCGTTGGTGTGGTCGGCGTGATAGTGGGTCACCACCACGGCGGAGAGCCTTGTGACGCCCATGCTGTGCAGCGTATCGGCGGCTGTCCCGCCGGGATCCTTATAGGTGTTGCTGCTGCCGCAGTCCACCAGCGCCGTCTCGTCCTGTGACCAGAGGATGACGCTCTCCCCCTGCCCCACGTCCAGCGCCAGCGCCGACAGTGCGCCGTACCGGTACGACTGCTGGTTGACCCAGATGGCCGCTATCAGCGTCACCGCCGACAGGACGGAGGCCACCGCGTATTTCCGCCGCCCGTCCGGGGTCACGGTGCAGCCGATAAAGGCCGTGTACACAAACAGCAGCCAGTACAGCGGGTAGGGATCGGTGAAATAAATGGCGTGGTAGCGCCAGCCCATGAGCCACTCCGCCACCAGCAGGATATAGCGAACCAGCACCCACGCCAGCGCGCCCAGTATCCGCGCCAGCGGCAGCCACACAAAGCCCAGCAGCGCCGTCACAAAGGCGGTCATGAAGCTCCAGCCCGCCGCCGGGACTGCCAGCAGGCTGGACAGAGGTGCTACCAGCACGAAAATGCGGAAGTAATAGGCCGTCAGCGGTGCGGTGAACACCACGGCGCTGAGGGTCGCCGCCAGATTCGCCATCACAAAGCACAGCCCGTGGCGCAGCACGCGGTTTTTGCCCTTATACCAACCGGTCAGCCCCCGGTACAGCCGGGGCGACAGCAGCACCATGCCCAGCGTGGCGGAAAAGCTCAATTGCAGGCTGACACTGGCGGCGGCAAAGGGGTTGGCCAGCAGGATCACCAGCAGCGCTGCGGCCAGACTGGTCAGCGGGTCGCTGTTCCGCCGGAACAGCGGCGCCACCAGCAGGAACATCTGCATGATGCACGCCCGCACCACCGAGGGTGACAGCCCCACCATCACCATGTAGAACAGCAGCGCCGGGATGGTCACGGCGCACAGCAGTCTGCGGCGGCGGGACACCAGCAGCGAGAGAAGCGTCACCAGAAAGGCGCAGTGCAGGCCGGACACGGCGAACAGGTGCGCCAGACCCGTCTCCTGCATGGCCAGATAGTCCCCCTCGTCCATGGCGGACTTGTCGCCGGTCAGCTCCGCCGTCAGGAAGCCGCTGACCCGCGGATCGTCCCACACGGCGGCGATCCTCTCCCGGAACGCCTTCGCCGCCCGCTGGGGCAGCCAGCGCAGCGCACCCTCGCTGCCCTCGGACAGCTGCACGTCCTCCCTGCCGTACAGCAGAGCGTATACGCCCCGCGCCGTGAAGTGGGTCAGCTCATTGTTGTGAATGCGGGCGGCGGACTGCCACTGCGCCGTGCCCGCAAGGGTGTTGCCCGGCCGGGCGTCCAGCAGCTCCGACTCGCCGTACAGCACGGCTCTGGCGCCGGGATAGCCGTCCAGCTTCACGGTGATCCTACAGCCCCGCTCCGTCTCCTGCGGCCAGTCGCAGACCGTGGCGGTAAAGGGCGACACCGCGCCGCAGCGCTGCTCCACCGGCCGCTGCACCAGATACCGATACCCGGCAAAATACGCCAGCGACACCGCCAGCGGCAGCAGGATCAGCAGTCCCCGGCGGAAGCAGGTGCTCCTCCGCGCCGCAAGCAGCCACACCAGCGCCAGCAGCGCCGCGCCTGCGGCGGCGTACAGCTGCCAGCCGTCCCATGGCAGCAGCGCCGCCAGAAAGACGCCGGTGGAGAAGGAGAACCCTATGGTAGCCAAAACGCGCATGGTTCTCTCTCCTCCCCGGTCGTAGTCGTATTCTATTATAGCAAATCCCGCCGCCCGTGACAACACCCAAAGGCGGCTACGGGCGCATACGGGGGATCAGCAGCATTTTGTCCGGCACCTCGCCCTCCGTCAGCTGGTTTACCGCGCGGATCAGCTCCTCGTCGGTGCGGTACTGCTTCGCCGCGTCCCACAGCGTCTCGTCCGCCGCCAGCCGCCGCATGACCAGCGAGGGGCGGCGCCCCTCCTCCCTTTCCGGCACGGTCTGCACGGCGGTGACGGTGGTCAGCACCGCCGGCTCCCCGGCGGCGGGCGTTACGGACACCGCCTGCCGCAGGTCGCAGCCGGTACCGGTGAAGGCCACCTCCGGTGCGCCGCAGCGGGTACACGTCTCGCCGTCCCGCAGCGGCAGCTGCGCCGTCCGCTCGGTGACGGCGGGGGCTTCCGTCTCGTCCAGATACAGCAGCTGCATGCGCACGGCGGCGCAGGGCGCGCCGTCCTCCGCCGCGGCGGGCGCGCAGCTCACGTCGGTGACGTACACAAAGGGGCGCTGCCGCCCGAAGTCCAGATGCGCCGCCGCTTCCTGCCGCGTGGGGCGCTCCTGCGCCGGGGGAAGGGACACCGGCTCGGTGTCCGGCTGCACGGCGCATCGGATGCTGTACAGGTCGGCGACGCAGGCCACCGTCTCGCGCCGGGTGATGCGCACCAGCAGCCGCAGCTCGGCGGAGACGGCGAAGCCGGAGGACTCCTCGCCCCGCAGCAGCCGCGCTTCGCCGCAGAGCAGCTGCGGGCAGACCGTGACCTCGCCCTCCTCGCCGCCGGAGGGGCTTTCCACGATCTGGGAGAAGGGCAGCACCGCCGTGTATGTATGCAGCTTCTGCTGCTGGCAGCGGTACAGCGCGGAGAGGGTCACGTCGCCCTTGACCAGCAGCTTATTGCCCACAAGCTGGCAGCTGCCCACCTGCGGATACAGCCGCCACAGCAGCAGATCCTCCGGCGCGGGCTGGCCGGGCGGCACCGCCGCCTCGCCTGTGACGGAGCACTCCCGCTCCGCCATGGACACCGTCAGGCACAGCTCCCGCTCCTGCCGCCGCAGGCGCAGGAAGGGATCGTCGTCCGCGCCCACGCACAGGCGGCGCGTGCCGCAGCGGTAGCCGCACACCGTCCACTCCGGCATGATGCGCAGGGACAGGCGGCGGGGCGTCAGCGCCTGCGCTTCGCACAGCAGAAGCCGTCCCTCCGCCCACAGCACCTGACAGGCCGCCAGCGGGCGGCTCTCGCCCCAGCAGGTGAAGGGCACGCTCTGCGTCAGGCTGCGCAGACCGACGCTCTCCTCCGAGGTATACAGCACCGTGACCTGTATGGTGCCCCGCAGCTCCACCCCGTCCCCCTGCGGCACGATGGAGCGCAGACACAGCTGCCCCGCCGTCTCCACCACGCGCCCCATGTCCGGGCAGTAGTCGGCGATGGCTGTTTCCAGCGTCTCCTCATGGGTCAGCGTCAGCCGGGAGGCGTCCTCCCAGCAGGTGATGTCCTTCCACTGTAAACCACATTCCATAGTTATAGCCCTCACATTTCCACGGTTTGTCACCAGTGTATGTGCGGGCGCGGGCGGTTATTCCCGGATACCGAACAGCCGCCGCAGAATGCCCCGCATGCCGCGGGGCGCACGCCACACCACGATCTTCACGCTCTCACCTCCTGTCACGCAAGCACGCCACGCCGCAGGCGATCAGCAGAAACGCCACCAGAAACATCAGGCACCCCACCGGAAACACGGCGGCGATCAGGATGCCCAGTCCCAGCCCCAGCGCGCAGATCCCCAGAAACCAGCTTCCGCCGCCATATCGTCGCACGGTATATCCCTCCCCTGCTCCAGTATATGAAGGAGCGGACGCGGCGTGCATGGCGTGCAGCGCGGCGGTGCTTCCTGTCATTCCGAGCCGGTGCGAACACCGGCTCGGAATGACAAGGGCGGGACGTCGGGGGCGCCGTCCCCTACACGCGGTTCAACATACCGTCCCGTAGGGCGGGGCCCGCGTGCCCCGCCGAAAAATGCGTACCCGGCGGCGGGACACATGGGTCCCGCCCTACAGGTGCATACCCCCCCAAAAAAAAACAACGCGGCGCCCCGCAAGGGGGCGCCGCGCGTTTTCCGTCCATGTGTGGCACAGACGGAGGAGGGTTATATTCGCCGCTTTATGCAAGCGGGAACCGCGTTGTCAACTCTTATTCGGGAACAACGGTGTACCAGATATCGCCGTTGGCCTGAGTTGCGGACACAACCTTGTAACCGTCGGCCACGAAGTTGCCGTGAGGATTCTCGCTGGCACTGTCGGACGGGTCGAAGTTCACAAACGTGCCGCCCTTGATGATGATTTTGGCGGAGCCATCCTTATAAGCAGCGTCAATGCAATTGATAAGGAACTTATAGCCGTAAACGGGGTTGCTGTAGGGTTCGCACGCAAAATGACCACCGTTGATGATCAGCGTACCCTTTTGAACCTGTACCGTAGTTCCGCCGCCGTAATAGCTGCCATCATTAATGGTCAGAGTGGCGCCGTTGCGCACATTGATGCCGTAGCCACCGTTCACACCTGTGTCAATACCGCCGTCTTCACCCGCGTTGATGGTGGTGTCAGCATCAACAATCAGCGCGCAGAAGTTGGTATTGTTGTTGCCCATATTGTCGGGGAAGACAATCTTCGCATTCAGATTCAGTGTGGTGGGCTTGCTGATAATCACGCGGTCAGCCGCGTTATCTCCACTGTTGTTTGTCTCAATTTTTTCGGAGACGGTCAGCTCACCGCCATTCGCCAGAACAGTTTTCAAACCTTCGGAGTTGCTTTTGCTGACGACCATATACCACACATCGCCGTTGGCCTTAGTTTCGGTGATCACGGAGTAGCCCTCGGCGACGAAGTTGCCGCCCAGATTGTCATCGCCGGTGCTGGGGTCATAGTTCACAAAAGTGCCGCCCTTGACGGTGATGGTGCCGGGGTTGCCGTTGCTCTGGTTCAGGACATAATACTTGCCGTTATAGCTGCAATCGGTGTAGAAGAAGCCACCCTCGATGGTAATATTACCATCCTGGCTGTAGATAACGGAGTTGCCGATGCCATTTGCATCGCCGCCCACGGTGAAGGTACCGTCCTTAATGGTAACCTTGGCACCGTTTGCAGCCGCAACACAAATGTTGTTGCCGCCGGAGCCGCCGTCAAACGTACCATCCAGAATGGTAACATCGGCATCAGTGCCGATCGCCTTAACAGCGATAGCATTGGGATCAGTTGGTTATACCGGTGCTCAGGGTTGCTTTGCCCTCAAACTTCTTACCGGCTGCGATCACCTCGGTATACTTGGCATCCTTATCGTACTGATTGTCGAAGCTGTCGAACTCAGCCGTCAACTGGGTCGCGTAGACGGTGATGGTGATGCCATCCAGCGTCAGGTTCTGGTAGTCGTTACCGGCAGAGGTCTGCATCACGCCCTTGATGTAATACACATCACTCTTTGCGCCCTTAGTCAGATTACCGACGAAGTCCTCGATTGCGACCGCTGTTTCTGTTCCATCGGCTGCCTTTGTTACAACATAGAAGTCGATAACATCCAACAGGCTCACACCATCCTTGGCGGTATCAACTACCTTGCCGTCAACGATGTTATCCTTGTTGATTTCAGCCTTCCACTTCAGCGCCAGATTGCCCTTGTTGGCAATTCTGAAGCCCACGGTCAGATAGCGGCAGCCCGGCTCCCAGAGAAGCGCTTCACCTTCCGCACCGGCGGCATTTTTGAAGTTCAGCTTCTCAACATGATCCTCGTTGTCTGCGCCGATAATATCCACTTTCAGATTGCCGGACACAATTTTGTTGACGCCGGTGGACGCCGTATCGGTAAACCATGCGAACGTCGTCCCAACCAGCATGACCACACACATGACCAGTGCCATGACGCTGGTCAGCAGCGCACGCTTTGTCGCTCTTTTGTTGTTCATTTAAGAGCCCTCCTAAGTCAGATTTTATTTCGCAACCGCCCGATGATTCTTTTCCTAAATATGTAGAGGTAGGAAAAGAATCCGGCGCCCATGGGCGCCCCGCGCGTATGCGATTGACGGTCAGAATATAGCACTCCTCCGCCCTCTGCGCAACCGTTTCCGGCGAAATTTCCACATTTTGGATAGGTGCACAAAATTTTGTGGGGAATTGTTGTGATTTTGGCGGAGATTTGTGGAAGGAGAACGGATTGCCGCGTCGCTGCGCGCCGCGAAGCAAGTACCCTTGGGGTGCGCCTCGCAATGACAGCGCGGCGGCGCTGTTAGGGCGGACAGAGTCGTCCGCCCCTACAAGGCAGAATAGGACCGCGCGAAACGGGACGTCGTACCCCAAGGGCATTTGTTCCGCTGCGCTCCACGGCGGGACGCCGTCCCCTACGGAGCGTGACCGCACATGACGTAGGGTGGGGTGCCCTCACCACGCCGCACAAGGGAAACGGATTCCCACGCCAGTGTGAGCACTGGCTCGGAATGACACGGGCGGGACGTCGGGGACGCCGTCCCCTACGGACGGTTCACCGTACCTGCATTCCACTCAAATCTCCACCCGGCCGCCGGGGCGGTACTCCTCGGCGGTTACGGTCATGGCGATGCCGCCTGCGGACAGCTCCGTCAGCCGCGCCCGCAGCGTCTCCGCCGTCTGTGCCGGGAGGGACACGCGGAGCCGGATGTCCGCACCGTACTCGGCCTCGTCCACCGTGCCGCCCAGCGCCGTCACCTCGCCCCGCACCCGCTCGAACAGCGCGTAGGGACACGGGATGTCCGCCGTCGCCCACAGTCCCATCTCCGCCACGCCCGCCGCCGCCAGCGCGTCCCGGGCGCTTTTGGAATACGCCCGGGTCAGGCCGCCCGCGCCCAGCAGGATGCCACCGAAATACCGCGTCACCACGCACACCACGTTAGTGACGTTCTCCCGCTGGAACACGTTCAGCATGGGCTGTCCCGCCGTGCCCTGGGGCTCGCCGTCGTCGCCATACCGCAGAACGTCGCGGCCGATGAGATAGCACCAGCAGTTATGCCGGGCGTCGTAATACTTCTTCTTCATCTGCGCGATGAATTCCCGCGCCTGCTCCTCCGTCTCCACCGGCAGCAGATGGCCGATGAAGCGGGAGCGTTTTTCGGTGAACTCCGTCTCCGCCGCCTGATAGGGTACGCGGAAATCGCTCATTCCCACTCCTCCTTCGGCTCCGTCCAGCCCTCGATGTAGTTTTTCAGCTGGCCGATGATGCGGGGCGTACACACCGCCACCACGTCCACCGTTTCGCCGTACTCCACCGATTCCACCTTCGCCTCCCGGTACAGGCTGTCCAGCGCGCCGGCCTTGTCGTAGGGCAGGTGCAGCGTCACACGCTTCGTGCCCTTGTCCAGCTTTTTGTCGATGGCGGAGAGCAGCCTGTCCAGCCCCTCGCCGGTTTTGGCGGACACGTTCACCGCGTCCCCCTCCTTATCCCGCTGGAAGGCAAAGGCCAGGTCGGACTTGTTGTACACCCGGATGCAGGGGATCGTCTCCGCGCCCAGCTCCCGGATCAGCTCGTCCACGATCCGCGCCTGCTCCTGCCACTCCGGGTTGCTGGCATCGATGACGTGCAGCAGCAGGTCGGCGTATTCCAGCTCCTCCAGCGTGGCCTTGAACGCCTCCACCAGCTGGTGGGGCAGCTTGCGGATAAAGCCCACCGTGTCGGAGATCACCACATCCAGCGTATCGCTGACGGTCAGCAGCCGGGTGGTGGTGTCCAGCGTGTCGAAAAGCCGGTTGTTGGCCGGTATGTCAGCGCCGGTGATGGCGTTGAGCAGCGTGGACTTGCCGGCGTTGGTGTAGCCCACGATGGCCACCACGGGTATCTCGTTCTTCCGCCGACGCTGGCGTTGGGTGGCGCGGACGCGCCGCACCTCCTCCAGCTCCTCCTTCAGCTTGTCGATCTTCCGGCGGATGTGGCGGCGGTCTGTCTCCAGCTGCGTCTCGCCGGGGCCCTTCGTGCCGATGGGCGAGCCGCCGGTGCCGCCCTGCCGCTCCAGATGGCTCCACATGCCGATCAGCCGGGGCAGCAGGTACTGGTACTGCGCCAGCTCCACCTGCAGGCAGCCCTCCTTCGTCCGGGCGCGCTGGGCGAAGATGTCCAGTATCAGGCCGCTTCTGTCCAGCACCTGCACGCCGCACAGCTCCGTCAGCACCCGCACCTGTGACGGGGACAGATCGTTGTCGAAGATCACCATGGTGGCCTCGCTGTTTTCCACCATGCGCTTGACCTCCTCCACCTTGCCCTCGCCGATGAAGCTGTGGGGGTCGGGCTTCTCGCGGCTCTGCAATATCATGCCCACGGACTGGCCGCCCGCCGTCTCCACCAGCGCGCTGAGCTCCGCCAGGCTTTCCTCGTCGGCGCTGTCCGCGCCCAGCACCGGGGACTTCAGACCCACCAGCACCGCGTAGTCCCGCGCGCCGTTCTTATTCTCTTCAATGGTTTTTCGTTCCATAATGCTCCTCGTTGTAACGGTATTGCCCTAATTATACCCCATGGCGCTGCAAAAAAGCAAGACCCGCACCAACGGTACGGGTCTTGCGATGTGATGTGTCCTTACTTGTCCAGGCCGAAACGCTTGTTGAACTTGGCAACGCGTCCGCCGGTATCCACCAGCTTCTGCTTGCCGGTGAAGAAGGGGTGACACTTAGAGCAGACTTCCACGCGAATATCCTTCTTCGTAGAACCTGTCTCAATCACATTACCGCAGGCGCATTTGATAGTAGTCTGCTGATAATTGGGATGGATTCCTTCCTTCATTGCTCTTGTTCACCCCTTTCTGGTTCACTCGTCGCCGCGGCTATGCCGCAAACGCAACTGTGATAATAGCATACTCTTCCCGGAAATGCAAGTATTTTTCGCTATTTTTACAAAGAAATTTCCCGGTCGCAGGCGAAGAAGTACAAAACGCGCTCCGTCACCGGCTTTTGCAGTATTTTCGCCAGCGCTCCGGCGTAGGCGTTCAGCTGCGTGCGATAGACCTCCGCCCGCCGGGGCGCCTCCTCCGCCGTCACCCGGTCGGTCTTGAAGTCCACCACGGTCAGGCCGTCCGCCGTCTCGAACACGCAGTCCGCCACGCCCTGCAGGAGCATCTCCTCCCCGGCGGCCGCCGGGTCGTAGAGACCCGCGTCCGTCAGCAGCGAGAAGCGGTACTCCCGCCAGACCTGCTTTGCCGCGCGGATCCGCGCCGCCAGCGGCGACGACAGGAACCGCGCCAGCGCCGGGATATCCAGCGCCGCCGCCTGCTCCGGCGCCAGCAGCCGCCGCGCCGCCAGCATCTCCGCCAGCGAGCGCACCGCCGCCGGTTCCGGCGGGGTGTCCAGCGGCAGGAACTGCATGACAAGGTGCATGGCCGTGCCGCGCTCCGCGCCGGTCAGCCCGTGCTTTTCCTGCAGGAAGCGGGGCTTTTCCGGTACGCTCTCCCACCGGCGGGGCAGCGCGCCCTCGGCGATCTCCTCATCGATGGCGCGTCCCTTCAGCTGGGTGGCCGTTACCTTGGTGGGCGTCACTGTGGCCGCGCCGTGGCCGTATGCGAAGGCCAGCGCTGCCTCGTCCGGCAGCACATCCGGCGTTTCCACCGCCGCGCTGTCCGCCGCCGTCACTTCCTGCTGCTCCTCCTCTTCCCCATCGATGTGGTGCAGCCGCACCGTCAGCCCCGCCGGGGCTTCCCGCAGCTCCGGCGGGCGCACACCGGTGAAGCGGTGGAAATCCGCCGCCTGATAGGTGTTCATCAGCGCCAGCACCAGCCAGTCGCCGGGGCAATCCGCGCCGGACACCGCCTCCGGCGGCACCGGCAGCTCCGTCAGGGCGCACAGCTCCCGCAGATGCTTTTCCGGGTTCTTCCGGGAGCAGACCATGATGAGCTTCTCCTGCGCGCGGGTCATGGCCACATACAGGATGCGCAGCTCCTCCGCCTTGGCCTCCCGCTCCAGCACCAGCGCCAGCGCCGTTTTGGATATGGTGTCGTACCGCAGCCGCCGCTCTACCTCCACCCGCTCGGCACCCACGCCCAGCTGGGGATGTACCAGCACCGGCCTGTCCATATCCTGCCGGTTGAACGCCCGGCACAGGTCGGCCAGTATCACCACCGGGAATTCCAGTCCCTTGGACTTGTGCACGCTCATGATGCGCACGCCGCCGGCGGCCTTAGCCGCCGTGACCACGGGCGCATCGCCCTTTTCCAGCAGCTGCCGCAGGTGGCTCACGCAGTCGAACAGCCCCGTCCTGCCGCTCTGTACCAGCCGCCGCACATAGTCATACAGCGCCGTCAGCCGCGCCTGCCGCGCCGCACCGTCCTCCATGGCGCCGAAAATAGCCATCACATGGCACCGGTCGTAGATGTACCACAGCAGCTTGTCGGCGGACATCTCCCGCCCCGCCTGCCGCAGCTCATCCAGCAGCGTCAGGAACGCCTGCGCGTCCTCCCCCTGCTCCAGCCGCAGTGCCTCGTAATAGTCCCCCTCCTGCTGCACGGCGCGTATGGCCGCCAGCCGGTCGGCGCTCATGCCCACCAGCGGCGAGCGCAGCACTGCAATCAGCGGCACGTCCTGCCGGGGATTGTCCACCACCTCCAGCAGCGACAGCACCACCGCGATCTCCATGGCGGCGAAAAAGTCCTCGCTCTCACCGCCGTCGCAGGGGATGCCCTCCCGCTCCAGCGCGGCGGAGAACACCGCCATCCGGGAAGCGGGCGAACGCATGAGGATCACGATGTCCTCCGGCTCCACCGGCCGCATGCTCCCGTCCGCACCGCGCACCGGGTATTTTTCCTCCAGCAGCCGCCGCACCCGCCGCGCCACGAACTGCGCCTCCGCCGCCGCTCTGTCGAACCGCTGCTCCGGCGTGTCCTCCACGCTGAGATAGTGGAACTCCGTCTCGCGCTCCGCCGCCTCGGGATAGTCCGCGCCCGGATGCAGCTGCTGCTCCTCCGTATAGTCCAGCTCGCCCATCTCCCGTGACATGATGGCGCCGAACACGAAGTTCGTGGCGTCCAGTACCTCCCGGCGGGAGCGGAAATTGCGGCTGAGCACCATCCGCCGGGGCTGACCCGGCGCAGCCTGCTCCGCCGGGGCGTACGTCCTGTATTTCTCCAGGAAGATCCCCGGCTCTGCCAGCCGGAAGCGGTAGATGCTCTGCTT
>DNFA01000024.1:10585-23014 GCA_003487665.1 Oscillibacter sp. | reverse complement strand
GGAAGCGGTAGATGCTCTGCTTCACGTCGCCCACGGCGAAGATGTTCTCTCCCTGCCGCGACACGGCGCGGAAGATGCAGTTCTGCACCTCGTTGGTGTCCTGATACTCGTCCACCATGATCTCCCGGTAGCGCAGGGACACCTGCTCGCCCAGCTCCGTAGGCGTGCCGTCCGGACGGCTCAGCAGCTGCACGGCGTAGTGCTCCTGATCGGAGAAATCCATGGCGTTGCGCCGCACCTTCTCCGCCCGGAAGCGCCGGTCGAAGTCCTCCGTCAGCGCCAGCAGCGCCTCCATCGCCGGGGCGATGGCCTGCATGTCGCCCAGCAGCTCCGCCTCCGCCGTCTCGTAGGGCGCGGACAGCTTGCCCACAGCCTTTCTGCACTTTTCCAGCACGGCGCGGGCGGCATTCTTCTCCTGCGCGTACTCGTCGCCGCGCACGGTGCCCATCCGCCGAAACACCACCTGCACGCGCCCCATGGCGTCCCAGCCCTCCTGCGCCGCCGCTTCATACTGCCGCAGCTGCGCCGCCGCGTCCAGAAATCTGTCCGCGTAGGCGTCGTACACCGGCTGGCAGCCATCCATCTGCTCCGCGGCGCGCTCCAGCCGCCCCGCCCAGTACAGGGCGCGGCGCACCGTGTCCTCCATCACCGCCCGGCCGTACACGCTGTCGCCCAGCCGCGGCGGGAGATGCTTCCAGCTCTCCGCCGCCTTTTCCAGCCACGCGGCAGGGTAGGGATGGCTCTGCAGCTTTCCGTGCAGCTCCGGCACCAGCGCCGCCAGCGCCCGGTCGTCCCGGCCGAAGCCCAGCGTAGCCGCCAGCGAAGCGCAGCCCTCGTCCCCCTGCTCGATGCGCTGGTAGAAGCTCTCCAGCGCCTGCTCCAGCGCCTTCTCCTTCAGCAGCGACGCCTCCGACTCGTCCAGTATCCGGAAATCCGGCGTCAGGCTGTGTCCCTCCACCGGCTCCAGCAGGTGGACATGCTCCCGCAGCAGCGACGCGCAGAAGCCGTCCACCGTCTTGATATCCGCCTGATATACCCGGAACATCTGCCGCCGCAGATGCTCATCCTCCGGCGACTGCGCCACCCGCTTGGCCAGCTCGGAGGCCAGCTTACTGCGCAGCTCCGCCGCCGCCGCCCGGGTGAATGTAATAATGAGGAAATCGTCGATATGGCAGTGCTCCTCCGTCAGGTAGGAGAACACCCGCTCCACCAGCACCTTCGTCTTGCCCGATCCGGCGGCGGCGGACACCAGCAGGCTGCCGCCTCTGTTTGTCACCGCCTGTGCCTGTTGGGGCGTCAGCTGTACGTCAGCCATGGCGTTCCTCCTCCCTGTCCACCATCTGCCAGAATTCCTCCGGCGTCGTCTTTTGCAGATACCGGGGCTTGTCCCGCTTTTCGTCGAACCAGCAGGCCGACGCGAAGGGGCACCAGTCGCAGGCGCTCTCCTGCGGCCCCCGACGGCAGGGGTCGGCGTCGATGTTGCCGCCGCCCAGCTCCCGCGCCGCCTGCCGCAGCAGGCTGTCCACATACCGCCCCATCTTGCCCATCTGCTCCGCGTCCGCCAGCACGCCGGCGGCCAGGCCTCTGGCCTGCCCGTCCTTCACGGCGATGGGCAGGTAACAGGGCTTTTCCAGCGCGCTGTGCTCCATGGCGCACAGCACCTCCGGGTCGCTGAGCAGCATACCCGTGCGCCGCAGCTCGTCCCGCAGCTGCTTTTCCAGCTTGTCCGGCGGGATGGCGCGATCCGCCCGCTTTACCACGTCCCGCGCCGGGACGTACAGCACGCCCGCCGGCTCCACCTCCGCGCCGAAATAGCTTCCGCCGTACCGCCGCAGGGCGAACAGGTACAGCAGCATCTGTATGCCCAGTCCGTACCGCACATCCGCCAGGTCAAAGGCCTTCTTTCCGGTTTTGTAATCCACCACACGGAGATAGAGCTTTCCGTCCTTCATCCAGCCGTCCACCCGATCCACCTTGCCGGTGACGGACAGGGTGGTGTCCCCCGCCGTCACTGTCACGGCGGGCAGCTGCCCGTCCTTTCCGCCGAAGCCCAGCTCGAAGGCCAGCGGGTGGAAATCCGACTGCTCCAGCTCGTCCAGCACGTTTTCCACGATGACCAGCGCCGTCTCCCGCAGCCGGGAGAACAGATACCGGAACCGGGCGGACTTCTGCCCGTAGCCGTCGATGGCGCTGGCGGCATACTCCTCCGTGTACCGCCGCACCATGTCCGAAAGCGCCCGCTTTCCCGGCCTTTCGCCCCGGCGATCCACGTCCTTGAGGATGTTCTCCAGCAGGTAGTGGATGAACGTGCCGATCTCCGGCGCCTGAAAGTCCGCCCGCGTCCGCTCCTTCGCCCGCAGGCCGTACTCCATGAAATATCCAAAATGGCAGCTCTTTACCCGATCCAGCCGGGAGACGGACATGGCCACGGTGCTGCCGTACAGGCTGCGCACCGCCTGGGGTGACAGCCGTCCCCGCCCCATGGCGCGGGCAGCCGCCATCCGTTCCAGCAGGTTGCTCTGTCCGTTTTCCCGGAAATAGCGCCACATGGCGCCCTCCGGCCGCTGTCCCGCCAGCGCCAGCGCCGGGGCGGGCAGCTCCCGGCGGTATGCGCCGTCCTCCCGCAGCACCGCTGCCTGCGGGAACAGCTTTTTGATCCGCTCCACCACGAAGGACGGCAGCAGCCGCGCTCCGGACTCGTCGCCCACGCACCAGGACACCGTCAGGGATGTCCGGGGCTGCGCCAGCGCCGCGTAGATGTTCTGCAATTCGTTGCTCAGCGGGTCGAAGTTGGCATCCGACAGCAGGATGCCCTGCTGCTGCAGAAGCTCACGCTCCTGCTGATCCAGTATGCCGCCCGGCTTTTCCACCGTGGGCAGCACATGGTCGTTGGCGCCCAGCAGGAACAGATGCGCCACCGTGTGGCGGTCGTTCCGGTTCAGCGGGCTGACCTTCACCTGATCCAGCGTGGCCGGTATGGTAGCCACGGCGTACTGGCTCAGCGTCAGGCGCAGCAGACGGGCGAACTCCTCGCCCTCCACCTCCGTGTCGCCCAGCAGCTCCACGAACTGATCCAGCACATCGCAGAAGATGCGCCACAGCTGGGCGTATTCCTCCGCCGCCTGTACCTGCCCCTGCTCCCGCAGCTCCTTTTCCCGCTGCTCCAGCACCTCCGGCGTACCGGCGCGCTCCGCAAATCTGTAAAGCACTTCCGCCTTACCCATGGCGGTTTTGCTCGCTTTCAGTCCCTCACTCAGGGGCAGGAACAGCTGCCGCACCTTGCGGCGCACCTGATTGACCTGCGCCAGCTGCTCCCGACGCTTGTCGGTCATCTCGCCGCCGTAGCCCTCCGGGTCGGCTGTCCAGTCCTCGTCCCGCAGCCACATGGCTCCCCGGATCTCCCACCGGATCACATAGTTTTCCAGCAGGTCGCACTCCTCCGCCGTCAGCGATGTCATGCCGGTCTTGAGACAGCGGAACACGTCCTCGTACTCAAAGCCGCCTGTCACCGCGTCCACGGCGCTCAGCAGCAGCGTCAGCACCGGCTGCTCCAGAATGTCGCTGCGGCGGCTGATGTAGGCCGGTATCCCGTCCCGCCGGAACACCGCCTCCAAAAGCGGGCCGTAGACCTCCATATTCCGCGCCGCCACCGCCATATCCCGCCAGCGGACGCCGCCCTGCGCCAGACGGCGCAGCTGCGCCGACACATACTCCACCTCGGAATAGGCCGTATGCGCCTGATAGAGCGTGATGGGCGGCGTATCGCCCTCCCACGGCTCGTCCGTACCGAAGAAGTGCCGTTCCAGATGTCCGAGCGCCGTATCGTCACAGCTGACAAGGTTTATCACTTCACACTTGCAGCCGTGTTCCTTTGCCAGGCGCTGCAAGCGCCGCCGCTGCTCCACGCCGTTGCGGAACAGCTGCGTGTCGCTGTCGTCCCCCAGCAGCGTCACCGTCACGCTGTGCACCTGCCGCAGCATCCCGGCGATGATGTCCTCCTCCACCCGGTTGAAGTAGGAGAACCCGTCGATGTACACATCCTTGCCCGCCAGATACCCGGACTCCGGCAGCGCGTCGCACAGCTTCTGCACCCGCGAC
Organism: Oscillibacter sp.; assembly: GCA_003487665.1. GTDB lineage: Bacteria > Bacillota > Clostridia > Oscillospirales > Oscillospiraceae > Vescimonas. The sequence continues at coordinate 18,916 of DNFA01000024.1, read as the reverse complement.
CGGGCGTCCCGCCCGCCGCCGTGGAGCCGGGCGTCATAGGCGCCGAACAGCAGCGCCGTGGAGCGCAGCTTGTCCCCCGCCGCGCCGGGGATGGTCTGCACCTGCTCCATCAGCTCCTGCGGCGCGACACGGTAGGCGTACAGCTCGTCCGCCAGCGCCACCAGCTCCCGCAGGAACGCCGGACGCTGGGACGGTCTGGCGAACACCGTCAGGTACGACGCCACCTCCTGCAAGGCGCGCCGCATGGTCAGTATTTTTCCGCCGTTGTCCAGCGTCACCTCCGCCAAGCCGCCGGTCTGCGCCAGCACCCGCGTGGCCAGGCTCTGGAAGCTCAGCACCTCTCCGTCCCGGCTGGCGGTGTCGCCCAGCGCCCGGCAGAGATCCAGCTCCGCCTCGTGGGTGGCGTGCTCCGGCACCAGCAGCACCTGTCCGCACTGCCCCCGCCGCGCCGCCATTCTATCCAGCACCCACCGACTCTTGCCCGCGCCGGCGCGGCCGGTGATGATCTTCAGCTCCACCACGTCACCTCCTGTCGTTTTCTGATAGTATACCGCAAAGCCCGCCCAAAGGGAAGCATGCGGTAAAAAAAAGGACGGCAGAGCCGTCCTTTTTTTACAGATGCAATTGCAGTTCCTGCCGCAGGCGATCCCGGTTTTCCTCCGTGACCGTCACCACCCGCACACGCGGGTGTGCTGCCACCGCCCGCAGGAAGGCCGTGTCCGCCTTTTGCAGAACGCCTAAAACCGGCATATCGCCGTCCAGCGCTGCCAGCACCGCGCCGCAGAACGCCGCGGCCTGCGACTCCGCAGGCCCCAGCTCGTCCATCAGCAGCACGTCGCCGTACTGCTGCGCCAGCGCCGCCGTGCCCAGCGTGTCGAACCGGGCGGCATCGCACTCCCCGCAGTAAAAGAGCAGGTTGTCCGCCGTCGCTTCGCCGCCCACGGCGGGCAGCAGATGCACCGACGGCCTGTCCATCACCCCTGTCACCCGCACGGTGCGGAAGCCGCAGGGGGTGTGACCGGCCAGCAGGTGCCGCGCCAGCGTGGACTTGCCCACGCCCTTCTCCCCGGTGAGGAACAGGTGCTCAGTGCATGGGGCAGCCATGATGTACCTCCCCCGCGGCCTCCCGCCGGGTCGCGCGGACGCAGATCATCTCCCCGGCGATGGACACCGCGATCTCCTCCGGCGTCACCGCCTTGATCGCCGTGCCGATGGGCGTGTGGACAAAGGCGATCTTCTCCTCCGGGATGCCCGCCTCCCGCAGCCGCTGGTTCACATAGGCGGTCTTTTTCCGGGAGCCGATGACGCCCACATAGGCTGTCTCCCGCCGCAGCACCTGCACCTCGCACTGGAAGTCGTGCTCGTGGCCGTTGGTCATGATGACCACATAGTCCTCCGGCGTCAGCGTCACCGAGTCCTCAAGGGGCGTGAACGCCGCGCAGATCGTCTCGTCCGCCTGGGGGAAATTCTCCGCCGTGGCAAAGCCGGGACGGTCGTCCAGCACCACAGGCCGGAAGCCCACCGTCCGCAGCAGGGGCACCAACGCACGGGCGATATGCCCCGCGCCCAGGATCAGCGCCCGCTCGCCCACCGGCAGCTCCATGGAGAAGCTGTTTTCGTCCGTTTCCGGCTGCTCCGTCACGCGGGGCGCGCCGCCGTCCAGCGGCAGCACCAGCCAGCCCGGTGTGCGCTGCCGCACCCGCCGCAGCACCTCTGCCGCCGTCTCGTCCCAGCCGCCATCGTCCAGCCGCGCCGGGCTGAACAGCACCGTCACGTCGCCGCCGCAGGCCATGCCCAGCTCGCCGTCCCGGGACAGCCTGAACTCCCGGATGAAGCCGCTGCCGCCGCTGGCGAGCAGCTCCTGGGACAGCCGGATGCTCTTCAGCTCCACAGCGCCGCCGCCGATGGTGCCGGCCAGCAGCCCCTCCGCGCCCACCAGCATCTGGCTTCCCTTGCCCCGGGGCGCCGAGCCGTCGTCCCAGATGATGGTAGCCAGCACGGTGTCCTTTTTCTTCTCCCGCTGATAGACCAGCGTCTGAAAGATGTTGTTCATAAAAGTGCTCCTTTGCGTTGTGGGGATAATCCCGCATACCCGCCCCTGCGGGCGGGTTTGTTATCTCAGTCCGCTGCCAGAGAGTGGGCGGTCAGCGCCGCGTACTGCTCCGCGGTCAGATCGCAGTGATAGAACAGCTGGAAGTACGTCTGGGTCGTCTCGTACATGTCATAGTCCGCCGCGTCGGGATAGAGCACCTTGGCCATCCACTGCATGCCCAGAATGCGCTGGACACTGGGTGGGAAGCCCATCCAGTTGTAGGGGCCCATGGGGACCTCGTAATACCTGCCGTCCCTGATAGCCGGGATGGTCTGCCAGTTTTCGTTGTCCGCCACGGTGCTGTAAATGCTGCCGGGGGCAAAGATCACCGCATCGGGGTTCCAGTTGAGGATCTGCTCCATGTCCACCTCGTTGCCGGTACCCTTGCTGGACGGCTCGTCCACCACGGCCAGATTATTGCACAGCATGTCGATGACCTCCGCGTGGTAGGAGCCGCGCGCGATGACGTTCAGTCCCTCCTCGCCGGTGATATACAGCAGGTTCACCTTCTCCACACTGTCGGCGATGGCCTTCACCTTGTCATAGACATAGCGGCAGTAGTCCGCCAGCCCCTGCGCCTCGTTGGGCATGGCCAGCAGGTCGCCCAGCATGGCATAGGTATCGTCCATGGAGGCAAGGTACGCGTCGATATGGACAAAGGGGATACCGGTCTGCTCCTGCAGCGCGTCCAGATCCTCCGCCATGCTGTCCTTGGGCTCGCCCACGTCGATGACCACGTCCGGCGCCGCCGCCAGCAGCGTCTCCAGATTCAGCTCACCCTTGCCGCCGTACAGCTGTCCCAGCAGGGGCAGCTCCAGATACTTGGCGTCAAAATAGGCCTTGGCGCTCTCGTCCCACGCGTTGGCCACGCCCACCATTTTGTCCGGCGCGATGGCGAACACCACCATCTGCGCCAGAGGGCCGGATACGGCGATCCTCCGGATGTCGGCGGGCACCGTGACCTCGCGGCCGCAGGAGTCCGTAAACACGCGGGTGGTCTCCGTCTGCGTGCCCTCATCCGCTGCGTCCGGCTGCTGCTTCTGGCCGCAGGCGAACAGGCTCAGGCTCATGACCAGCGCCAGTACCAGCGCCAGCAGCCGTTTCACGTTCTTGTTCATGTGTTTTCTCCTTCTTCCAATTCAATACGATCATTCCAAAGCGCCGGACGCCAGGCAGCTGCCACGGAAATTCCGGATCGCCGGTGGAAACAAGTGATGTGGGCAGCGCTTCCGCCGCGTCTCCCCTGCCGTACAGCGCCATGAAGCGCCGCGCGTCCTCCCGCGTGCGGAGAGGCTGGGGAAAGTCCAGCGCCATGCGGCGGCTGGTGTAGGGGATGCCCTGCCGCTCCAGATAGCCGCAGGCGCTCTCGAAGCTGTGGCGTCCCGGCTCACGGGGCGCGCCGGAAAACCGGTGGCACGTGTCGTCCCGGACGATGGCCAGCACCGTTCCCCGGCACTGACGGCGGGCGGCGGCGACGATCTCCTCCATGCTGCCGAAAAAGCAGAACACCATGGCGTCAAAGGGCTCCGACGGCGTATAGGCCAGCACATCGGTACACAGTGGGGTCACATTGCGGATGTCCCGCCGCGCCAGCTGACGGCGCAGCACGTCCAGCGCCCGGTCGTCCCGCTCCGCCGCCGTCACATGCCCGACCAGCGGCGACAGCGCCAGCGAGAGATAGCCAAGGCCGCACCCCGCGTCGCAGATGCTGTCCGTTTTCTTCAGATACGGCGACAGCAGCGCCGCCAGCCTTGTATGAAAGTCCGTGCGTTCACAGGCGTCCGCCATGAACGACACGCGCTCCTCCGTCCACTCAAACACAGGAGCCGCCCTCCTCTCCCGGCAGCAGCACCCGGCCGCAGGGCGTGTCCAGCACCACAGCCTCCACGCCGTACAGCCGCCGGATCAGCTCCGGCGTCAGCACATCGGCTGTGCAGCCGTCCGCCGCCACCTGTCCGCCGCTGAGCGCCAGCACCTTTTGGGAAAACCGCAGGGCGTGCTGGGGATCGTGGGTGGACAGCAGCACCGTGTAGCCCTGCTGCGCCAGCTGACGCACCCGCTCCAGCACCCGCAGCTGGTTGCCGTAATCCAGCGAGGACGTAGGCTCGTCCATCACCAGAATATCCGACCGCTGGCACAGGGCGCGGGCGATGAGCACCAGCTGCTGCTCGCCGCCGGACAGGGTGGCGAAGTTCCGCTCCGCCAGCTGCGCCACGCCCATCTGCTCCAGCGCGTCCATGGCCTGCTTTTCCATCTCCGGCGTAGGAGAGCGGAAGGGCGACAGCTGCCTCGTCAGCCCCATCAGCGTGGTGTCCAGCACCGAATAGCCGAAGGTGGGGCGGTGGATCTGCGGGATATAGGCGATATGCTCCGCCGTCTCCCGCCGGGACAGGGTGCGCACGTCCCGACCGTCCAGCGCGATGGTGCCGGTATAGTCCGTCAGTCCGCCCAGCAGACAGCGGAACAGCGTGCTCTTGCCCGCGCCGTTGGCGCCCAGCACCGAGAGGAAGTCGCCGCTCTCCGCCGAGAAGGATATCCCCTGCAAAACAGGGGCGGCGGTCTTTGCGTAGCGGTAGGTCAGGTCTTTCACTGTCAGCGTCACGCCCGGTCGCCTCCTCTCACCATCAGGTAGATAAAGAACGGCGCGCCCACAAAGGCGGTCAGTATGCCGATGGGTATCTCCGTTGCGGTCAGGCAGCGCGCCATGTTGTCCACCAGCAGCAGGAAGGCCGCCCCGAACAGGCAGGACATGGGCATCAGCCTGCGGCAGTCGCTGCCCACGATGCGGCGGCTCAGGTGCGGGATCACCAGTCCCACCCAGCCGATCATGCCGGACACGGACACCGCCGCCGCTGTCAGCACCGTGGACGAGAGGATCACCGCCAGACGCAGCCGGTCGGTGTGCACTCCCATGGCGCGGGCTTCGTCCGGCGACAGGGTCAGCAGGTTCATCCGCCACCGCAGCAGGAGCAGGGGCACCAGCCCCACCGCCATGCAGACGGCGGCGAACCGCACCGTGCCCATCCGTGTACCGGACAGGCTGCCCATGAGCCAGTAGGTGATCTGGGGCAGCTGGTTGGTGGGGTCGGCCACCAGCTTGATATAAGACGTGCAGGCGGAGAACAGCGACCCCACCATGATGCCCGCCAGCAGCAGGTTCACCACGCGATTGCCCCGGGTGTGGTTCCCCACCAGATAGACCAGCGCCACGGAAAGCAGGCTGGCCAGAAACGCGAATACGGTGATCATGACGGCGCCCTGCCCCGTCAGGATGGCCAGCGCCGCGCCGAAGCAGGCGCCGGAGGAGGCGCCCAGAATGTCCGGCGCCGCCATGGGATTCTGGAATACCGTCTGGTACCCCGTCCCGGCGGCGGACAGGCCGCAGCCCACTAGACAGGCCAGCAGAATACGGGGCAGGCGCACGTTCAGAACGGCGATGGCCATGTTGTCCGTCCACGTCTGCTCAAGGGGAAGCACGCCCGACAGCAGGATGCGCACCACCTGACCCAGCGGCACGCCGTAGCGCCCCACAACGAAGGACAGCAGAAACAGCGCCAGCAGCGCTGACGCCATGATAACAATGCTTCGCACGGGGTGTCGGGGTGTGTACACGGTCTGTCCCGCCCTTCTGATAGTCTCGCTCTATATTTTACAGAATAACGGTCGAAATGCAAGGGTCGTTGTTCGGTATTGTCGGATTATATTCCGACTATGGAGCATTTTTCCGGAAAGAGGTTATAAGGGTTTTCGATACCCTCTCATACATTCTCGCTTTTCACGCCGGCGGTGGTGCGATATAATGAAGCCGAAATCAGCAACGCTTTAAAAGAGTAAAGGAGGGCGTCTATGGCGCGCTATGTACCCGATCCCGCCCGGCGCATTGCGGTATTTCTGGGAGAGGCCGGCTGCGGTAAATCCGAGCTGTCCGTCCACTGGGCGCTTCAGGCGGCAGCGGAGGGAAAAACGGTGTCCTTCTTCGATCTGGATCAGACGAAGCCCCTGATGCGCTCCCGTGATGTGGAGAACCTGCTGGAAAGCGCGGGCGTGTCCGTCCGCTTCGAGCACCAGACCGCCGATGCGCCCACGCAGGTGGGCGGCCTTGTACCGGCGCTGCTGGACGAAAAGCGCACCGTCATTCTGGACGTGGGCGGCAACGACACCGGCGCGCGGCTCATCGGCGGCTGCGCCCACCTGCTGAAAAGCGCGGATGCCTACTTTGTGGTGAATCCCTACCGCCCCTGGTCGGGCACCGTGGAGCACATCGACGGAACGCTCAGCGCCGTGCTGCGCGCCGCGCGGCTGGGGCTGCCCCGGTTCCTGCTGAATCCCTCGTTGGGCGCGCAGACCACGGTGGAGGAATTCCTCACCGGTCTGGAGACGGGGCTGCGGCTACTGTCCCCCTATGTCAAGGTGGAGGCGGCGGCGGTGACGGAGTCCCTGCTGCCGCAGGTGGAGAGTCACACCGAGCTGCCGCTGATCCCCATCACACCGCGTATGTCCGTCCCGGCTGCGGGACTTGATGAATAAAAAGGAGGAATCGAAATGGCGCAAGTCACCATCCGCGCGGAGAGCTGCAAGAGCTGCGGCTACTGCGTGAAGTTCTGTCCCAAGGGCGTGCTGGCCGTGGGACACGAGGTCAACTCCAAGGGCTATCCCTTCGTGGTAGCCGCTCATCCGGAAAACTGCATCGGCTGCGCGATCTGCGGGCGCATGTGTCCCGACGCAGCCATCGAAGTGTACAGATAAGGAGGCGAGAGCATGGCAAGAATATTCATGAAGGGCACCGAGGCCATCGCGGAGGCGGCGGTGCGGGCGGGCTGCCGGTTCTTCGCCGGTTATCCCATCACCCCCCAGAACGAGATCCCGGAGTATCTGGCGCGGCGGCTGCCGGAGGTGGGCGGCAGCTTCGTACAGGGCGAGAGCGAGGTGGCGTCCATCAACATGGTGTACGGCGCGGCGGGCACAGGCACCCGCGCCATGACCAGCTCCAGCTCCTGCGGCATCAGCCTTATGAGCGAGGGCGTCAGCTTCTGCGCCAGTGCCCGCGTCCCCATCGTATATGTGAACGTGCAGCGGGGCGGCCCCGGCATCGGCACCATCCAGCCGGCGCAGCAGGACTACACCCAGGCCACCAAAGCCAGCGGCAACGGCGGCTTCAAGATGCGGGTGTTCTCCCCCTCCACCGTGCAGGAGGCCGTGGACATGACCTACGCCGCCTTTGACTATGCCCAGCAGGATCGCAATCCGGTTCTGATCCTCACCGACGGCGTCATGGGCACCATCATGGAGCCGGTGGAGCTGCCGCCGGAGCGCTCCGCCCAGGAGGTCAGGGCGCTGAAGGAGCAGTGCCGCAGCTGGGCGGCCATCGGCCACGATTCCTATAAGGAGCCCCGCGCCACCATTGATGCCGGGCGCTGGGACACCAAGGAGCAGGAGCGCCACTGCAAAAAGGCCGAGGAGCTGTACAAGAGCTGGCCCAGCGAGGCAGAGACGCTGTATCTGGACGACGCCGAGGTGGTCGTCACCGGCTACGGCATCTGCGGACGCATCGCCCGCTCCGCCGTGAAGCTGCTGCGGGCGGAGGGCTGTAAGGTGGGACTGATCCGCCCCAAGACCCTGTACCCCTTCCCCTCCGACGTGTTTGCCGGGCTGGACTTCGGCCGGGTAAAGGCCATTCTGGACGTGGAGATGTGCATCCCTGCACAGGTGGTGGACGACATCCGTCTGGCTGTAACGGATCGCTGCCCCATCGAGACGTGTCTCCACGCGGGCGGCGAGATCATGGGACGCGACGAGGTCATCAGCGCCGCCAAAGCGCTGATGGCGCGATAAGGAGGTGCCGGAATATGGAAAAGGTATACGCGAGAACAAAGGGCATCCAGCCCGACATGGTGGACGGCTTCTGCCCCGGCTGTATGCACAGCACCCTCTTCAAGCTCATCGGCGAGGTGCTGGAGGAGATGAACATGCTGGACAAATGTACCTGCGCCATCGGCGTGGGCTGCTGCGGTCTGGGCATGGGCTACTTCACCTACGACTATCTGCTGGCCGCCCACGGGCGCGCCTGCGCCGTGGCCACCGGCGCCAAGCGCAGCAATCCCGAGACGCTGGTGTTCACCTATCAGGGCGACGGCGATCTGGCCTCCATCGGCCTGGCGGAGACTATGTCCGCCGCCAACCGGGGCGAGAACATCTCCGTCATCTTCGTCAACAACGGCATCTACGGCATGACCGGCGGC
>DNFA01000024.1:3988-10434 GCA_003487665.1 Oscillibacter sp. | reverse complement strand
CTACGGCATGACCGGCGGCCAGCTGGCGCCCACCACGCTGGTGGGGATGAAGGCCACCACCGCCCCCAAGGGGCGCGACCCCAAGGAGCACGGCTACCCCATGCACGTGTGCGAGATCCTGAACCAGCTGACGGCTCCCTACTATCTGGAGCGCACCAGCTGCAACAATCCCGCCAACGTAGCCAAGACCAAAGCCGCCATCCGCAATGCCTTCCAGAACCAGCTGGACGGCAAGGGCTTCTCGCTGGTGGAGATCGTCACCAGCTGTCCCACCAACTGGGGTCTGGAGCCGCTGGAGGCGCTGGACTTTCTGGAGGACAGGATGTTCAAGGAGTTCCCGCTGGGCGTGATCCGCGACAAGGACAAGGAGGGTGCGTAAATGGAACGGAATCTGATGGTAGCCGGCTTCGGCGGGCAGGGCGTCATGACGCTGGGCAAGTTCCTGGCGGAGGCCACCTGCAGCTCCACGGACAAGAACGTGACGTTCTTCCCCTCCTACGGCGCGGAGCAGCGGGGCGGCACCGCCAACTGCTATGTGGTCATCTCCGACGACGACATCGGCGCGCCGCTGGGCGACCGCATGGACGATCTTATCGTCATGAACGACCCCAGCCTGAACAAATTCCTCTACAAGCTGGTGCCCGGCGGCACGCTGTTCATCAACAGCTCCATCGTGAAAAGCGACATCACCCGCAGCGATATCAAGGTGGTGAAGGCGCCCGTTACGGAGCTGGCGCTGGAGCTGGGCAGCGCCAAGGTGCTGAATATCATCATGCTGGGCGTGTACATCGGCTATACGCAGGTGGTGCCCGCCGACGTGGTGTGGAGCACCATCGAGCACAAGCTGGGCAAGAAGCCCGCCCTGCTGCCCCTGAACAGGCAGGCCTTTGAGATGGGTCTGAAGCTGGGCGAGGAGCAGCGGTAAAAAAGCCCTTGCATTTTGCCCTTTAAAGCGTTACAATACCACATCATTACATACGACTGAGATTTTCCAGAAGGAGGAAACGCCATGTACTATCAGGTATCGAAGGAATTCTTCGACAAGCTGCCCAACGCCTGCTTCGGCGCGGTGGCTGTTCGCGGGCTGGACAACACCCACGAGATCCCGGAGCTGGAGCAGATGCTGGCTGAGAACGTAGCCGCCTGCGAGACGTATTTTGCGGGCAAAAAGCCCAAGGAGACAGAGGACATTCTGCCCTACCGCGCGGCGTTTACCGCTCTGGGTATCAACCCCAACAAGTTCCTGTGCTCCATCGAGGCGCTGCTGACCCGCATCGCCAAGGGCAAGGGCTTCCCCCACATCAATGCCGCCGTGGATCTGGGCAACGCCGTGTCCATCAAGCACCGGCTGCCCATGGGCGCCCACGATCTGGACACCATCGAGGACGGACTGGACGTCCGTCTGGCTCAGGAGGGCGACACGTTCATCCCCTTCGGCTCCACGGAGGAGGAAGCGCCGGACGCGGGCGAGGCGGTGTACGCCTGCGGCCACGAGATCCGCACCCGCCGCTGGACGTGGCGGCAGTCCGAGCGCGGCAAGATCACCGAGAACACCAAGGCCATCCTGTTCCCCATCGACGGCTTCTCCGACGTGAACGCCGCCGAGGTGCAGGCCGCCGCCGACGAGCTGGTGGCGCTGCTGAAGAAGTATTTCGGCGACGGGCTGGACATCGAGGTGGGCACCGTCACCCGGGAGCATCCCCGTTTTGATTTCTTCGTCTGAGCAAAAAAAAAGAAACGCCCGCGGGCGTTTCTTTTTTTGTGTAAGCAGGGGCGGGGCAAGAACCGTGCGATGCGGGACGTCGAGACGCCGTCCCCTACGGAGCGTGACCGCACATGCCGTAGGGCGGGGCCCGCGTGCCCCGCCGCCGGGTACGCATTTTTCGGCGGGACACATGGGTCCCGCCCTACAGGTGCATACCCCCCCCCAAAAAAACAACGCGGCGCCCCGGATGGGGCGGTGCCGTCAGGCAATGTCGTCTGCTGCGGCGCGGCGGAGGGCGCGCAGAAGCGAGCGCGCCACGGGGTTGTTCTTCACCGCCGGGCGCATGGCCACGCCCAGCTCCCGCAGGCAGGGCGGGTCGATGGCGCGGACGGTGAGGTTCTGCTGGGCGTAATAGTCCAGCTCCAGCCGGGAGAACACCGTGCTGCCCAGCCCGGCGGCCACCGCCGCCAAAACGGAGCGGTTATTCAGCCGGTCGTCTGTATACGCCGGCTCCACGCCGGCGCGGGTGAACACGCGGGTGGTGTCCGTGTTGGTGCCGTAGTCGGGGATGATGACCGCCTTGCCGGACAGATAGGCCGCCGGCATGGGGTCGGGCGCATCGCTGTCTGGCGGCAGCACCGCCAAAAAAGGATCGTCCACCAGCTTCGTCCAGTCCAGCTCCGCTCCCGTCCAGCGCCGGTCGGTGACGCCGATCTCCACGCTGCCGTCCCGCAGCAAGTTGTCCACCTGCATGGGGCTGCCGGAGATGACGCTGACGGTGATGTGTGGGTACTCCTCCTTCAGCTGCGCCACGGCGCGGGGCACCCAGCGGGTGGAGATGGTGTCCAGCGCCGCCAGCCGCAGGGTGGACTCCTGCGACCGCTTGCAGGCGCGTATCTCCCCGTTCAGCGAGTCGTACACCTGCAAAAGCCGGTGGATCTTGGGCATCAGCGCCTTGCCCGTTTCGCTGAGCCGCACGCCGCTGTAGCTGCGATCCAGCAGCCGCAGGCCGACCTCGTTTTCCAGACTGTTCATCATGTACGTCAGCCCCGCCTGAGAATAGCCCAGCGTCTCGGCGGCGCGGGAGAAGCTCCCGGCCTCCTGTATCACGGCCAGCGCCTGCAATTTCTGGATGTCCATGCCCTCACCCCTATAAGTAAACTTTATAGCTATATAATGGCGCACGGCGCTCCGTTTGTCAAGGCGGGGATGGGAAATTTTCCCACCCGGATCGTAAGGGAAATTTGCATTTTTCTCATATCTGCAACCCCCCGGTAGGGTTGCGGCGCGGCGGCGCATGGGGTAAAATAGATTGCGAAAACTCCGGGGAGGCGGCTCATGGACAGACACGGCTCGCAGAAAAAGAAAATACTGGTCGTGACCGTGCTGGCCGCCGCCGTGGTGCTGCTGGCGCTGACGGAGCTGCTGGTGGGCTCGTCGGGCATGTCGGTGCGCTCGTGCGTGCTGGCGCTGCTGGGGCAGGGCGATACAGCGGCGGTGCGCATCATGCGGTACATCCGCCTGCCCCGCCTGCTGGCCGCCGTCATCGCGGGCGCCGGGCTGTCCGCCGCCGGACTTGTCATGCAGACGGTGCTGGGCAATCCCATGGCCTCCCCTGCCACGCTGGGCGTGTCCAACGCGGCGGTATTCGGCGCCAACCTATCCATCGTGGCCTTTGCCGGCGGCTTCCTGTCCACCGGCAACAATCTGACCAGCTACACCGCCTCCGCCGATCCCTTCGCCACCTCCGCGCTGGCGTTTCTGTTTGCGGCGGCGTCGGTGCTGGTGATCCTGGCGCTGTGCCGCCTGCGGGACTTCTCCCCCGGCGTGGTGGTGCTGGCGGGCATCGCCCTGGGCTCGGTGTGGACGGCGGCCACCACCATTCTGCAATTCTACGCCACGGACGTGGGGCTGTCCGCCGCGGTGATATGGAGCTTCGGCGATCTGGGACGCGCCACCTACCGCACCGACCTGATCATGCTGGCGGTCACGGCGGCGGGCATTGTCCTGTTTTCGGTGCTGGCATGGCGGTACAACGCCCTGCTCAGCGGCGGCGACGCGGCGAGCAGCATGGGCGTGAATGTGGGGCTGCTGCGCTGGGTGTCGCTGCTGGCATCATCACTGATCACCGCCGTGTGCGTGTCGTTTCTGGGCATCATCGGCTTCGTGGGCATCATCTGTCCCCACGCGGTCAAGCGGCTGATCGGGCACGACCACCGCTGGGCGCTGCCCGCGTCGGCGCTGTGCGGCAGCGCGCTGCTGCTGGCGGCAGACGCTCTGAGCCGAAGTCTGGGCAGCGGCTCGGCGCTGCCGGTGGGCGCCATCACCTCCCTGCTGGGCGCGCCGTTTTTCCTGGCGCTGATCTTCGGTCGAAAGGAGAGCCGTGTATGTTGAGCGTAGAACAGGTGACATTCCGCTACGACAGGCGCAGCCAGCCGGTGCTGCGGAACGCCAGTCTTTCGCTGGACGCGGGACAGGTGGGCGTGTTGCTGGGCCGCAACGGCTGCGGCAAGACCACCCTGATGCGGACGCTGCTGGGGCTGTGTACACCGGAATCGGGGCGCATCGCCTTTGACGGGCGGGATCTGACGGCCATTGACCGGCGGCAGCGCGCCCGTGTCGCGGCCTATGTCCCGCAGGATCTGCAATTCGGCGGGCTGCGGGTCTATGACGCGGTGATGGCCGGGCGCGTGGCGCGCTTCGGCATCCAGCCGGGCGCGGACGACCGTGCGGCGGTGGACGCGGCGCTGGAGGACATGGAGCTGACGGCGCTGGCGCAGCGGAATGTGCAGCAGCTCTCCGGCGGCGAGCGGCAGAAGGTGGCCATCGCCCGTGCGTTGGCGCAGGAGCCGCGCCTGCTGGTATTCGACGAGCCCACCGGCAATCTGGACGTGGCCAACGAGCAGCGTATCCTGCGCCATGCCCGGCGGCTGGCGCGGACACGGGGCATCACGGTGCTGTGTACGCTCCACGACCTGAATCAGGCGCTGCAATGCGGTGACAGGCTGTTCCTGATGCAGGACGGCTGCATCAAATATACCGGCGGCGGGGACATCCTCACACCGGAGACGGTACAGGAGATATTCGGCGCGCGGGTACGCGCGGCGATGATAGACGGAAAAAAATATCTGATAGGAGCGGACGACGATGAAGAATAAACTTTTTGCCCTTGTGCTGGCGCTGGTGATGGCGCTGTCCCTGTTCGGCTGCGGCCAGAAGCCCGCGGCGGACGACACCGACGACGCACCGGAGACGGTGACAGTCACCGACATGATCGGCCGTGAGCTGGAGCTGACGCCCGGCAGCTATCAGCGGGTGGTGTGCATCGGCGCGGGCGCTCTGCGGCTGTACAGCTATGTGGGCGACGTGAGCCTGCTGTGCGGCGTGGAGGACATCGACAACACCACGCTCAGCGAGCGTCCCCAGATGTTCGACGGCGTGGCGCGCCCCTATGTGATGGTCTACGGCGACACCTTCGCCGCGCTGCCCTCCTGCGGCGTGGGCGGCCCCAACGCACAGGCGGCGGAGGCGGAGAAGATCCTCTCCTGCACGCCGGATATCATCGTCTCCGAGTACGAGGACACGGACAAGGCGGACGCCCTGCAGCAGCAGACCGGCGTGCCGGTGGTCACTCTGCGCACCGGCGTGGACGGTGTGTTCAGCGACGACTTCCGCGGCTCCATCACCCTGCTGGGCAAGATATTCGGCAAGGAGACACGGGCGGCGGAGCTGCTGTCCTTCGTGGAATCCGAGACAGCGGAGCTCGGCCGCCGCACAGCGGATATCGCCGAGGATGCCAAGCCCTCCGTCTATGTCTGCGGTCTGGGCAACTGGGGCACCACCAACCACCTGATGACCGTGCAGGATTACAGCACCTTCCGGGTGGCGCATATCAAAAACGCCGTCAGCGGCCTGAGCGCGTCGGGCATCCAGCCCATCGAGGCGGAGAAGTTCACGGCGCTGGGCGCGGATATGGACATCATGCTCATCGACGCGGCGGCGGTGAAAAACATCAAGCCCCTGTACGCCGAGGACAGCGGCATGTTCGACAGCTGCAAGGCGTGGCAGAACGGGCAGGTCTATCTGGAGATGGCCTACAACGCCTACTACACCAACTATGAGATCGCGCTGGCCAACGCATGGTTTGCCGCCAAGTGCGCCTATCCCGACCAGTTCGCGGATATCGACATGACGGAAAAGCTCAACGAGATCACCGGCGCTTTTCTGGACAAGGGCATTGCGGAGGATATCTACCGGATGCCCAACAGCTTCGGCGGCTACCAGCAGATCGACACCGCCGCCTTCTTCCGCTGAGGGACGCGCCATGATAGACAAGCGTGACGTACAGTCCTTCTTCGACCGGCTGGCGCCGGGCTGGGACGCTGAGCTGGTGCGGAACGAGCCTGTGATCGCCGCCATTCTGGACAACGCCGGCGTGCAGCCGGGCGTCCGTGTGCTGGACGTGGCCTGCGGCACCGGAGTGCTGTTCCGCGACTACACGGCGCGGCAGGCGGGGCATGTGACGGCCATCGACCTGTCGCCGGAGATGGCGGCGCGGGCGGCGGAAAAGGCCGCGGGAACGTGCATCGAGGTGATCTGCGGCGACGTGGAGACAGACGTGCAGGTGCAGGAGAGCGCCCCTTACGACGTGGTGATGGTCTACAACGCCTTTCCCCACTTCCCCGACCCGGCGGGTCTGATCCGGCGGCTATCCGGGCTGCTGCGCCCCGGCGGACGGCTG
>DNFA01000024.1:0-3809 GCA_003487665.1 Oscillibacter sp. | reverse complement strand
GGCATGAGCCGCGCCGCGCTGGACGCCCACCACAGCGGCAGCGCCCACGCCGTGTCCATGCGGCTTCTCCCCGAGGAGGAGGTCAGGGCGCTGATGGCGCCGTATCTGGACGTGGACGTGGTGATCTCCGACGACCGGATGTATCAGGTCTGCGGCGTAAAGCGGGCATAGAAAAAGTCCCCCGGCCGGGGGACTTTTTTATTTTATGCCCGTTTTTATGCTTTCGGGATATCCGCGAAGCGGCGGGGCTGCTCCTCGCCGTTGAGCACACGGCAGGCGCCGGCCGCCAGCGCCTCCAGCTCAAACTCGCCGGCCATGACCTCCACCGGTGCGATGAAGGACAGCTTCCGCGTCAGGTACTCCACCACATACCGGGAGTGCGCCAGTCCGCCGGTGAGGATCACCCGATCCACCCTTCCGTCCGCGGCAGCCGCCAACCCGCCCAGAGCGCGGGCGCAGCTGTACAGCATCCCGTCGTACACCAGCTTGGCGTGCCGGTCGCCCTCCCGGATGCGCCGCTCCACCTCGATGGCGTCGGCGGTACCCAGATGCGCCACCAGCCCGCCCTTGCCGCGGATGAAGCTCATGATGTCCTGCTTCGTATATTCCCCGGAAAAGCACATAGCCACCAGCGGCTGCAAACTCACGCCGCCCATGCGCTCCGGCGCAAACATCCACTCGTCATCCCGGACGCCGTCCACCATCTTTCCGCCGATAAACAGCCGGGCAGAGCCGCCGCCGCCCAGATGCAGCACGATGAGCCGGCAGTCAGCCAGCGGTTTGTGCAGCACCTCGCTGGCGCAGCGCATGGCCATGGCGCGGCAGTTCAGCGCATGTCCCGTCATCATCCGGGGCAGCTCCGGCAAACCGGACATCCGCGCCTCATCGGTCATCTCGTCCACCGTGACCGGGTCGCAGATAAAGGCAGGGATGCCGAGAGGCCGGGCGATCCGCAGCGCCAGCACGCAGCCCAGATTGGACGCGTGCGCCGCGTCCCGCACGGTGTACATAAAGTCCACCATGTCCTGATCCACCTGATAGGTGCCCGCCGCGCAGTAGGGCAGCTGCCCGCCCCGGGCGCAGACCGCGTCCAGGCCGTTCAGATCCACCTGCTGCTCCGCCAGCGCCTGTTCGATGGCCTTCTGGCGGAAGTCCGCCTGCTCCATGACCCACGCGAAGGGCTGCAAGTCCTCCCTGCTGTGGCGCAGCGTCTTGTCGAATACCTTCTCCGTGCCGCAGAACAGCGCGAGCTTCGTGGAGGTAGAGCCGGGATTGATGACCAGTACACGCTTATCCATAGTGATTTCCGCCCCAGAAAGGGCTCTCCTTCTTTTGTTATTTAAAGCAATTATACCCGTCCGCACCCCTCCGCACAAGCGGGAAATTATCATAGGCTATCAGTTTTTCTGTTAGGTTCACGATTCCGTGCGCGTCAGCATCCGCACGGCGTATTTCAGGAACATCTTCACCGCCGGAGACGCCTCGGTATGGGAGTGGAGCGCCGCGCCCAGCGTGATGCTGGCCGGCGGGTCGATGGGGATCATGGCCACGTCGCAGATGCGCTTTTCCGTGATGAGCCGGTTCATGACGCTGACACCCAGCCCCTGCTCCACCATGGACATGGCGGAAAAGTTCTCGATGGTGGTATACCGGATATTGGGCCGCACATGGCTGCGGGCGAAAAGCGCCTCCACATCGTCGTCGCAGCCCAGCGCCGGCATGATAAAGCTGTCCTGCTCGCAGTTCTCCAGCGGATAGCACGATGCCTCCGCCAGCGGGTGGCTGCGGGGCAGCAGCGCCACCATGGGATCCTCCGCCAGCGGGATCCACTCGAAGGGCATGTTCTCCTGATAGCTGAAAAAGCCGATATCCGCCGTGCGCTCCTCCAGCCACTGGGACACCTCCTGCCATATTCCCTCCATCAGCTTGATCTCCACGTGGGGATAGTCCTGCTGGAACGCCCGGATGACCGCCGGCAGCCAGTGGGTGGCGATGCTGGAATAGGCCGCGATGGTCACGGTGCCGATCAGCAGCCCGTTCATCTGGGCGGACAGCTCAAACAGGCGATCCTCCTGATGGAGTATCTCCCGGATCACCGGCAGCAGCAGCTGCCCGTTGGCGGTCAGCGCCACGCCCTTGGTGCTGCGGCTGAACAGGGAGAATCCCACCTCCTTCTCCAGCGCGGAGACCAGCTGGTTCACGCCGGAGGGCGTGTAGCGCAGCACCTCGGCGGCGCGGGAGAAGCTGCCTGTTTCGGCGGCGGCGAGAAAGGCGCGGCAGCGGGCTGTTTCCATGATATTTCCTCCTTTTCCAGCTGTTAGTATAACTTACATCCATTATAATGAAGTGCAGCTTTACTTTTCCTGTGAAATATTCTACTATAGCATCAACAGGAACGCAAGAGCCTGAAACCAAAAAATAACATCAACAAGAATGCAAAATTTTTTCAAGGAGGATGTTACCATGAAAAACATTTCTATTCACGTTGCTATCGCCGTCGTTTCCCTGGTTCTGGTCGTAGCTTCCGCCTTTTTGATGACGGCTGCCGACTGGGAGATCCGCGTACTGGCCAACTACCTGACTCTGGGCTGGGCACTGGTGTTCACCGTCTCCGCCACCCGCGCGCTGATTCTGGAAGGCCGCCGCGAGGAGAAGGCCACGCACAAGACCGCTCACGCCGCCGCGTAACAGGAATATCATACGAAAAGAAGCACCTCCGGGTGCTTCTTTTTTTGTTCGCTTGACGGGCGGGGCAAAATACGGTACAGTATAGGCAGCACCGCATGCGGTACTGCCTATAGAAAAATCCGAACGGAGGAGCCCTCTATGAAAAAGATCGCAGTCATCACCGGCGCGTCCAGCGGCATGGGCAGGCGCTTCGCGGAAACGGTGGATCGATATGGCCGCTTCGACGAGGTGTGGGTCATCGCCCGGCATCAGGCGCAGCTGGAAGCGCTGAAGGCGACCGTCCCCTTCCATATCCGCGTGCTGGCGCTGGATCTGACCGACCGCACCAGCTTCGGCACATACGCGGCGGCACTGGCGGAGGAGCCGGTGCAGGTGGGGCTGCTGATGAATTGCAGCGGCTACGGCAAGTTCAGCGCCGTGCTGGACACCCCGCTGGCGGTGAACCTGAACATGACCGACCTGAACTGTCAGGCGGTGGTGGCCATGTGCCAGCTGACGGCGCCCTACATGCCCTCCGGCAGCCAGATCATCAACATCGCATCGGTGGCGGCGTTCCAGCCTATCCCCTATATCGACATCTACGGCGCCACGAAAGCCTTTGTCCTCAGCTTCAGCCGCGCCCTGAACCGGGAGCTGCGCAGCCGCGGCATCGGCGTGATGGCGGTGTGCCCCTTCTGGACAAAGACCGCCTTCTTCGACCGCGCCATCCGGGAGGGTGAACAGCCCATCGTGAAAAAGTACGTGGCCATGTATGACGTGGAGGATATCGTCACCCGGACGTGGCGGGACGCCAAGCGGGGCAAGGACGTGTGCAAATACGGCTTTATCGCCCGCGCACAGGCGGGGCTGGCCAAAATACTGCCTCACAGCCTGGTCATGGACGTGTGGATGAAGCAGCAGGAGCTTCGCTGACAGCACGCGCCGCAAGGCTGTAGAAAACGCAAAGCAGCACCACCGTTTGGTGGTGCTGTTTTGCGTCAGTCTGTCAAAGAACCTGCACGGTCACGCATATCGGAGGGAAGGATACCATCGATTGGCAAGGGCAAACACGCCTGACAGCGTGTTTTTCCGGCGCTTTTTGCCCTTTTCGCCTTGGCGGGCGCCAGCAAGCCTGCGGCTCA
>DNFA01000087.1:2011-22844 GCA_003487665.1 Oscillibacter sp. | reverse complement strand
GCTGGTGCAGCTGGTGGAGGGCAACAACGGTATCGTCACCACCGTGTCCGACTCCGGCAACATCGCCATCATCGTATTCCTGGTGGTTCTGGGTATCATGGTGGACCTGATGAACAAGACCGGCGGCTCCGAGGCCTTCGGCCGCTGGGCGAAGAAAGCCGTTAAGACCCGCGCCGGCGCACAGCTGATGACCATGCTGCTGGGCGTCCTGATCTTCATCGACGACTACTTCAACTGCCTGACCGTGGGCGCCGTTATGCGTCCCGTTACCGAGAGCCATCACATCTCCCGCGCGAAGCTGGCCTACGTCATTGACGCTACCGCCGCTCCCGTCTGCATGATCGCTCCCGTGTCCTCCTGGGCTGCCGCCGTGTCCGGCTACGTCAATTCCGAGTCTGTCAGCGGTATTGAGATGTTCATCAAGCAGATCCCCTGGAACTATTACTGCCTGATGACCCTGCTGATGATCGTGGTCATCTCTCTGCTGAATATCGATTTCGGCCCCATGTTGACCCACGAGTACAACGCCCAGGTCAAGAACGACCTGTTCACCACTCCCGAGCGGCCTTTTGAAGGCGCCGACGACTACGAGACCGGCTCCAAGGGCAAGTCCTCCGTGCTGGATCTGCTGCTGCCCGTTATCGTGCTGATCGTCACCTGCATCGTGGGTCTGATCTACACCGGCGGCTACTATGATGCCGAGAGCGAGTATGTGGGCGACTTCATGGGCGCGTTCTCCAACGCTTCCTCCGGCGCTGGCCTGGCCATCGGCTCCATGCTGGCTCTGGTGTTCACGTTCATCTACTTCTGGCTGCGCGGCTCCATCGGCTTCGAGAAGTCCTTCGAGTCCGTTCCCAACGGCTTCATCCAGATGATCTCCCCCATCCTGATCCTGACCTTCGCGTGGACGCTGTGCGGTCTGACCCGCTACGGTATGAACTCCGCCGACTTCGTCGTCAACGCCATGTCCGGCGCCGGCGATCTGGCCAAGTTCCTGCCCGCCGTGATCTTCATCATCGGCGCTGCCATCGGCTTCGCCACCGGTACCTCCTGGGGCACCATCGGCATCATGGCTCCCATCGTTGTCCAGGTGTTTGACTATAACACCCAGCCCATCCTGTGCACCATCGGTCTGGCGGCTGCCTGCTCCGGCGGCGTTATGGGCGACCACTGCTCCCCCATCTCCGATACCACCATCATGGCTTCTGCCGGTGCCCACTGCTTCCACCTGAACCACGTGTTCACCCAGCTGCCCTATGCTCTGACGGTTTCCGGTGTGACCTTCGTCAGCTTCATTCTGGCCGGTCTGATCCAGAACGTGGTCATCTGCCTGATCATTGCCTGCATCCTGATGGTTGCTACTCTGCTGGTCATCAAGGCGATCGTCAGCAAGAAGCACGCTGGCATCTTCCAGGAAATGGCTGAGGCCAACAAGGCTATGGCTGCCAAGTAAGACATCCGTACATCAAAAAAAGAAAGCCCTGCGGGGCTTTCTTTTTTTGCCCGGGGCAAACAAGCAGGGGAAATTTTGCGAAAAGATGTGACAAACTGCCGGACTTGTGATACAATATTGCTATTGTATTTCTATTGAAATTAAATTTAATTCGTATGGAACATAAACAGGAGGTGTCGCTGTGCGGCAGTATCCCCAATTGGAATTTGATCTGGCACTTCTGCGGAGCAATGCGGACGCCGTGATCTCCCGCTGCCGCGGAATGGGTATCCGCGTGTGCGGCGTGGTAAAGGGCGTGGACGGCTTGCCGGAGGCGGCGCGTGTGCTGCGCGCTGCCGGAGCGGAGGAACTGGGCACCAGCCGGCTGGAGCAGGTGGCCAAGTGCCGCGCCGCCGGTGTGCCGGGACCGTGGCTGCTGATCCGCATCCCCGGACTGACGGAACTGCCCGACGTGGTGGCACTGTGCGAGACGTCTCTGCAAAGCGAGTGGCCTACGCTGCTGGCGCTGGAGGAGGAGTGCCTCCGGCAGAACAAGACCCACCGCGTTATCGTCATGACCGATCTGGGCGACCTGCGGGAGGGCTTCTGGGATAAAAAGGAGCTTGTGGACGTGTGCGAGCGCGTGGAGCGCGACCTGCCCCATGTGCAGCTGGCGGGTATCGGCGTCAATCTGACCTGCTATGGCTCCACCAAGCCCACGCCGGAGAAGATGAACGAGCTTGTGGGGCTGGCGCGGCAGGTGGAGCAGCGCATCGGGCGGAAGCTGGAGATCGTCTCCGGCGGTGCCACCAGCTCCTTCACGCTGGTGCACTGGGGCACCATGCCCGCCGGGGTGAACCACCTACGCATCGGGGAGGCCATCCTGCTGGGCAAGGACTTGCAGGTGGACTGGGGCATCCGCGACATGGACTATCTGCGCATGGACGCGCTGACGCTGCGCGCCGAGGTGGTGGAGGTCAAGGACAAGCCCACCTATCCCATCGGGGAATTCGCCATCGACGCCTTTGGCCGCAAGCCCGTCTACGAGGATCGGGGCATCCGCCGCCGGGCGATCCTAGCGCTGGGACGCGCCGACGTGGGCGAGCTGGAGAGCCTGATCCCCCGGGAGCCGGGGCTGACGGTCATCGGCGGCTCCTCCGACCACTGCATCGTGGATGTGGAGGACTGCCCCCGGCGCTTGCAGGTGGGCGACATTGTGGAATTCTCGCTGTGCTACAGCCACATGCTGTACGCCACGGCGCGAAGCGATATGCGCATTATATTCAAAAACCAGTCTGCACAGGAGGAGTAAGGGAGAAAATGGGAGATTTCGGTATTTTGATCATCGGCGTAGTCGATACGTTTTTTGCGTTCTTCGTGGTGGCACCCATGATGCTGCAGGCGGCCAGCCTGTTCGGTGTCCAGAAGCAGTTCGCCAAGGCCATGGTGCAGGAGGGCGTGGTGACGCAGGAGGCCGTGGATCGCATCCACCCCAAAAAGCAGATCGCCGGAGTGGTGATCTCGCTGCTGCTGCTGGCGGTGCTGGCGTACACCTGCACCAAGTCCGAGCCGTGGGGCTATATCTGCGGCGGCGTGGGTCTGGTGGCCGGTATGCTGAAGTATCGCGCGCTGGTGCAGTACAACAGCGAGACGGTGAAGCGCTTCAAGAACACCTACAAGGACGAGATGGACGTGAAAAAGTTCAATAAGTTCGTGGAAACGCACTTTTAAGCGAATAAAAACGCGGCACATCGTGCCGCGTTTTTTTGTTGATTTTCTCCCCGCCTGATGGTATACTTGCAGCAGGTACAACACTGTAAAGGAGGGCTCCCCATGCGACAGATATGGACATCCCGCAAGGTCTGGCTTCCCATCCTGCTGCTGTTCACCGCCGTACTTATTTTCGCCTGCCGGGACAGGGGCGTGGCCATCGACTTCGACGGCACCGGCCTGTACCATGCCAGCCCGCTCGATTCTGCCATCGAGACCGTTCCCGTTTCCTTCCATGGCCAGCTGCGCAAGAACGTTTACACCGGCAGCTGCGACATACCCGGTGTGCTCCAGTGTGACGACCTCTGCGTCGTCTTCCGCGGCGACGAGAGTACCGATGTCTACTGCCGCGACCAAGCCTACTCCGAACCCACGCCTATCCACAGCATCACCCTTTACCGGGTGCAGCGCTGCGCCGAGATCCGCCTGTGGAGCGAATATATCGTGGAGGGAGACCGCGTCCTCGCCACCTTTGACCCCCTCATGCACCCCACCCTCACCGTCACTGAGTGAGACAGTCCCCCATAACACACCGCATCCCCCGGTACATGCCGGGGGATGCCTTTTTGTATCCCGAAAAGCACTCGCTGGGCGAGTGGTTCAAAAGAGGCTGCTGCCGATGAGGAAAAATAAAACTCCCTCTGTTATTCGCTTTTTTCGATGGTGCCGCCGCCCAGCACCACGTCTCCGTCGTACAGCACCACGGCCTGTCCCGGTGTGATGGCGCGCTGGGGCTGGTCGAACACCACCCGCAGCCCGCCGTCCGGCAGGGGATAGGCGGTGCAGGGCGCCTCCGTCTGGCTGTACCGGGTCTTGGCGGCGCAGCGCACCGGCTGGGCGGGCGTCTCGCCGCTGATCCAGTTCACATGGGAGGCCAGCAGGGAGGAGGCGTACAGCTCCGCATCGTCGCCCAGCAGGATGGTGTTGTCCGCGCCGTTCTTGGACAGCACGTACACATGCTTCCCGGCGGCTACGCCCAGCCCCTTCCGCTGGCCGGCGGTGTAGCAGGGAAGTCCCTTGTGCCGCCCCAGAACGCGTCCGTCCCTGTCCACGAAGTCGCCGGGCGTCAGCGGCAGACCCTCCCGCCGCAGGAAGCCCACATAGTCTCCGTCCGGCACGAAGCAGATATCCTGGCTGTCGCCCTTGTCGGCGTTGTCCAGCCCGGCCTGCCGCGCCTTGTCCCGGATGGCGGGCTTGTCGTAGTCGCCCACCGGCAGCAGCAGGTGCGCCAGCTGCCGCTGGGTCAGCTGATAGAGCACATAGCTCTGATCCTTGCGACGCTCCGCGCCCCGCAGCAGCCGGTATTTGCCGCTGGCCGCATCAAAGTCCACCCGCGCATAGTGGCCGGTGGCGATATAGTCGTAGCCCAGCGTCAGCGCCCTGTCCAGCAGCGCGCCGAATTTCAGCTCCCGGTTGCAGTCGATGCAGGGATTGGGCGTGCGGCCTGCGCCGTACTCCGCCACGAATTTGTCCATGACGCAGCGCCGGAACCGCGCCGTCTCGTTGAACACATAAAAGCGCATACCCAGCCGGGCGGCCGCCTGCCGCGCGTCCTCCGCATCGTCGGCGGAGCAGCAGCGGCTGTCCTCGTTGGGCGCCAGCTTCAGCATGGCTCCGTCGCACTGATAGCCCTGCTGCACCAGCAGCGCGGCGGCGGCAGAGCTGTCCACGCCGCCGGACATGGCCACCAGCACCTTTTTCTTTTCGCTCATAGTGATCGCTCCGAATAAAACATGCAAAATGTGGAAAGGATACCATCGATCAACAAGGGCAAACACGCCTGACAGCGTGTCTTTCCGGCGCTTTTTGCTCTTTTCGTCTTGGCTTGCGCCAGCCTCGCTCCAAAGGAACGTCGCTCGGCAGCATCGGCGAGAATATGCCGACTCAGCAAGCCTGCGTCTCAAAAAGCAAAAATCACTCGAAAATACATCGCTGCCAGGTGCGGGCAGTTTTGCCGGAGCAGAAATGTGTCCAGGCAAGGAAAGACCCGCAGAGAATACTGCCGTATTGTCAAGGGACTTGACGCGGTATGGGCGCATTTCTGCCCGTCAAAACCGTGTCTGCCCTTGTTGATCGATGGTACCATCAATCAACAGGCTTGCCCTTGTCAATCGATGGTACAGGGCGGAAGGAGTCGTCCCTCCGCCCGGAATGTCATTGGTCAAGCTGCTTGATGAGATACGCCTCCGCCGGCAGTGCGCCCGCCAGCTCCACCAGCGCCCGCTGGAAGCCGCCGTGGTACTCGATGGCCGGCTCGTGGAGCACGGCGGATGTCCGCTCCGCCGGCAGCGCCAGCGTTACGGTGGTGCCGGCGCCCTCCTTGCTGTCCAGCAGCATCTGGCCGCCGTGGAGCTTCATCACCTGATGCACCACCGGCAGGCCGATGCCCAGACCGCCGGTGAGATACTCCGGCGTCACGGGGCGCAGATGCCATGTCCGCAGCATGTCCTGCTGCTCCGGCGGTATGCCCCGGCCGTTGTCCGTCACCTTGATGAGCACATGGGCGCGCTGCGCCAGCAGCGTCACCGTTACCCGGCCACCCTTGCCGCAGGCGGCCAGCGCATTGGACAGCAGGTGCCATACGGCCTGCTCCAGCCAGCGCTTGTTCACCGCGGTGATGACGTAGCGCTCGCTGCACAGCAGCTCCAGCGTTACGCCCTTCAGCTCGAAGGGTACCTGGCATTCCCGGATGATCTCATCCAGCCATACCAGCAGATCCAGATTTTCCCGTGGCAGCGGCTCCTCGCGCCCCAGCAGCTCCACGGACTCCAGATCCTTGGCCAGCCGCAAAAGCTGATAATAGCTGCGGTAGAGCACCGCAGCGTTCCTGTCCAGCTCCGGGTCGTTTTCCCGCTCTTCCGGCGTGGCCAGCCTCCGGGCACCGAAGTAAATGCCGCCCAAGGCCGTGCGCAGCTGCATGGCGGCCAGAGGCAGTCTCTCAAACAGCAGCTTCTCCCGCTGGGTCAGTTCCTCCATGCCGTCGCCTCCTTCCACGGTCAGCATGCCAGCCTTTCGCCGCCGCCAACCGTGCCAACTGTCCCCTGTGTAGCCACATCATACCAGACGAAACGTAAAAATACAAGCAATTTGTCAAATTTCCGTGAAAATTAAAAAGTTTTGAAAAAAGGCTTGCATTTTGCTGTGGAAGTGCATATAATTCTAAACATACCATACATTTAGGATATTCCATCAGAGAGGAAGATGTTTTATGAGTATTAAAGTCGGTATCAACGGGTTTGGCCGTATCGGTCGTATGGTCATGCGCTGCTGCATGGATCACCCCAACATCGAGATCGTGGGCATCAATGATCTCTGCCCCGCCGATTATCTGGCGTATATGCTGAAGTTCGATACCATGCACGGCAAGTTCAAGGGCACCGTCTCCGCCGAGGGCAGCAACATCGTGGTCAATGGCAAGTCCATCCCCGTGTTCGCCGAGCGCGACCCCGCCAACCTGCCCTGGGCCAAGGTGGGCGCTGAGTACGTCATCGAGTCCACCGGTCTGTTCCTGACCAAGGAGAAGGCCGCCGGTCATATCGCCGCCGGCGCCAAGCACGTGATCATGTCCGCGCCCTCCAAGGACGACACCCCCATGTTCGTCTGCGGCGTCAACGAGAACACCTACACCAGCGACATGCAGTTCGTGTCCAACGCCAGCTGCACCACCAACTGCCTGGCTCCCATCGCCAAGGTGCTGCACGATAACTTCGGCATCACCGACGGCCTGATGACCACCGTACACTCCACCACCGCCACCCAGAAGACCGTGGACGGCGTGTCCCTGAAGGATTGGCGCGGCGGCCGCGCGGCCTCCGGCAACATCATCCCCAGCTCCACCGGCGCTGCCAAGGCTGTGGGCAAGGTCATTCCGTCCCTGAACGGCAAGCTGACCGGTATGTCCATGCGCGTTCCCACGCTGGATGTGTCCGTGGTGGATCTGACCGTGAACCTCAGCAAGCCCGCCTCCTATGCGGACATCTGCGCCGCCATGAAGAAGGCCAGCGAGAATGAGCTGAAGGGCATTCTGGCCTACACCGACGAGGACGTTGTCTCCTCCGATTTCCTGGGCGACACCCACACCTCCATCTTTGATGCCAAGGCCGGCATCGCCCTGACCGACACCTTTGTGAAGGTGGTCAGCTGGTACGATAACGAGATGGGCTACTCCGACAAGGTGCTGTGCCTGATCGAGCACATGTACAGCGTCGATCACAAGTAATTTCGCTTACTACCGAAAGGTTTTCCTTCTTTTTGTTCCGCAAACAGCGCCGCATCAGCGGCGCTGTTTGCGTACCGCCCTGCGAGGTGGGGGAAAACCGACAGGGTGATAAAAAATTTTTGCGACCCCCTACCATTCCGCCGGATCGTATGGTACAATAGGTACAACTTACCGCAAGGGAAAGGAACCCGATCATGGAACAGAACCCGATTCTACATACCGCGCTGTCGCTGGACAGCGATATTCCTCTGTACGCACAGCTGGTGGGCATCATCAAGCGCAACATCTCCACCGGCGTTCTGGCGGTGGGGGCGCTGCTGCCCAGCGAGGCGGAGCTGTGCCGCTGCCTGAGCATCAGCCGCAATACCGTCCGTCAGGCCATCGGTGAGCTGGAGGACGAGGGGCTGGTGGTGCGCAAGCGCGGACGCGGCACCTTCGTGGCCGACCCCGCTACCAACCGCCGGGGCGTCCGCTACTCCTTCACCACGGAGGTGTCCTCCATGGGCAAGGTGCCTTCCTCCACGCTGGTGGACTTCGCGGTGGAGGTTCCCGGCGCCGCCATCTGCAAGAAGATGGAGCTGCGGGAGGGCACGCCGGTGTACTGCTTCACCCGCGTCCGCAACGTGGACGGCGAGCCGCTGATCCTGGAGACCAGCTACTATCCCCAGTATATCTACCCGAACCTGACCCGCGACATGCTCCAGACCCACAGCTTTTACAGCCTGCTGTACCATGTGGGCATCGTCCCCTTTGCCGCTGACGAGAGCTATGAGGCGGTGATTTTGGATGACCACCGCTCTATGCTGCTGGGCGTGGAGCCGGGCAGCTGCGCCTTCTTCCACCAGCGGCTCACCCGCACGGAGGACGGGCGCATTTACGAGTACACCCGCAGCTACATCCGCGGCGACCGCGTCCGGCTGGATGTACACATGCAGAAAAGCGGCATGAGCTTTGTGCGTACTATTGACTGATATAAAAAAGAACGTCCCCCACGGGGACGTTCTTTTTTTGCGTCACAGTGCAGCCGCGCCGATGATGCCCGCTTCGTTGCCCAGCCGGGCGGCCTCGATCACCGGCGGAAGCCTGTCGTGACCGCCGAAGCAATTGGCTGCCACATACTCCCGCACGGGAGAGAGCAGCCGCTCTCCCTGGCGGCTGATGCCGCCGCCGATGAGCACCATCTCCGGCCCCAGAATGTTCACCAGATCGGTGACGCCTGCGGCCACATAGACGTAATACTGCGCCAGCACCGCCTGCGCCGTCTCATCGCCGCCGTCCGCCGCGTCAAACACGTCCTTGGCGGTGAGGGCGTCGCCGCAGCGCGCCAGAAGTGACTCCGGATGCGCCAGAGCTGCCCGCCGTCCCTGCCGGATCAGGGCGGTGGCGGAGGCATAGGCCTCCCAGCAGCCTTTACGTCCGCAGGTGCACGGCTCGCCATCCAGTACCAGTATGGCGTGTCCCGCCTCGGCGCCGGTGCCGCCTACGCCCTCCAGCAGCTTGCCGTCGGACACGATGCCCACGCCCACGCCGGTGCCCAGCGTCACCAGCACCATATTGCGGCAGCCCACGGCGGCGCCCGCCACCGTCTCTGCCAGCGCTGCGCAGTTGGCGTCGTTGCTGAGCCGGCAGGGAAGCCCCAGCCGCGCCGTCACCATGTCGCACACGGGTACGTTGAACCAACCCAGATTGTACGCCCGCACCACCACGCCGCGGCTGCCGTCGCAGGTGCCGGGGGAGCCGATGCCGATGCT
This sequence comes from Oscillibacter sp., assembly GCA_003487665.1. Lineage (GTDB taxonomy): Bacteria > Bacillota > Clostridia > Oscillospirales > Oscillospiraceae > Vescimonas. The sequence goes on along the minus strand of DNFA01000087.1, from coordinate 13,672 downwards.
GGCGCAGTGCGCCGCCGTGATGCCCGCCCTGGCCATGGCCAGCTCCGCTGCCCGGCAGATGTCCGTCACCACCGCTTCTGCGCCGCGCTCCGCGCCGGTGGGTACGCTGACCTCCGCCACGATGTGCTGCGATTCATCCACCACACCGGCGGCAATATTGGTGCCGCCCAGATCAATGCCGATACGATACATGTGCTACCTCCTGTTAAAACGGGGCGGGCTTACGCCCGCCCCGTGTGCTCAGAACTCTCAGATATGGGTCACGAAGTCGGTGTTCACCGCCACAGGCCGCGCAATGTCGGACGAGCGGATGCTGCCGAAAATGGTGCGCATGGTGGTCAGCGCCTCCTTGCCGGACACCTCCGGATCACGGTCATGTACCAGCGCGTCCACGAACTCGTCGATGACGCCGGACTTTTCGGAGGTGGTGTCGAAGGCGAAGCTGGTGCGGTTGCCCTCCAGATCGCTGACGATGATGGGCGCAGAGGGCTCACTGTAAATCATCATCAGACCCCTGGTGCCGTAGAGCACGGTGGACTGGCACTCGTGGCCGTACACCGTCCAGCTGGCCGCCATGGTGCCCAGCGCGCCGCCGGACATCTTCAGAATGCACAGGGCGTTGTCGTCCACGCTGATGAGCTTGCCCTCCGCGTCGCGCTTGTTCAGCGTGACCACCTTGGCGGTGGTTTCGATGACCTTCTGACCCAGCAGGTACTGGATCAGATCCACCTTGTGGATGCCCATGTCGGACAGGGCGCCCATAGCCGCCTTGTTCTTGTCGAAGAACCACGCGTCACGATCCTCTGACCAGCCCTCCGGCCCGGAGTTGCCGTATACGCTGCGGAAGGTGATCACATCACCGATGATGCCGCTGTCCAGCAGCTGCTTGGCCTTGCGGTGCACCGGATCGAAGCGCATGTTGTGCCCCACCATCAGGTGGCGGCTGTTGCGCTCGGCAGCGGCCACCATGGACTCGCACTCCGCCAGCGTGATGGCCATGGGCTTTTCCACCAGCACATGCTTGCCCGCATACAGCGCCGCCGTGCAGATCTCCGCATGGCTGCGGTTCTCCACGCATATAGATACCGCGTCCACGTTGGGATCGTCCACCAGCTCATAGAAGCTGTTGTAGACCTTCCCGCCGTATTTCGCGGCCATGTCCTGGGCGCGGGTCATGTTCTTGTCGTAGAACGCCACGATCTCGGCGTTGGGGTTGGCTGCATACTCAGGCAGATGGCGCACCTGTGCGATCTTGCCGCAGCCGATGATACCGACTCGGATCATAAAAAGCGAACCTCCTCTGTCCGTCCTCAAATCGCCGCGCATATCCGGCGGCGCTTTCTTACGGGACTATTGTACCAAAAGAAAACCGTTCTGAAAAGACCTTTTTGCAAACTTTGCAAAATTTTTCACAAAATCTCGGCGGCCACCGTCAGGGCGCAGCCGTTTTTCTCCATGTAGTCCAGCGCCACGCGCTCCGGCAGGGCAAAACGGCTCAGCTTCAGCAGAGGCCCTTTGCCTGTCAGCTTGAACAGCGCTTCCTTGGCCGTCCAGATCTCCCAGAAGCGGCGGCAGTCGCCGTCGTCGCCGGGGCGGATGCAGGCCATCTCCTGCTGGCTGCACACCCGGCGCATGAACTTCTCCTGCGCCGAGCGCACCACCTCCACGTCCACGCCCACCGGCGCGTCCGCCGTGACGCACACCGCCCACGCGCCGGAATGGCTCACGGACACGTAGACGCCCTCTCGTTCCACAGAGGGCTTGCCCAGCTCGTCCCAGCTGAGGGGGACATCCTTCTCCGGGCAGCCCAGCCGTGCCGCCAGCATCTGCCGCGCCAGCAGCTCCCCGGCGACGGTGCGCTTTCTGTCGTCCTCACCGGCGATGTCGGCCACCCGCCGCCGCCGCGTCTCGTCCATCATGCCCATCACGGCCAGCGCCGCGTCCTCCGTCAGCTCCCGGATGTCATACCACTGCAATTCCATAGTATCCCGCGCCTCCCGCGTTTTGATTTTCAACCCCTATTGTACCATATTCCGCACCGCCGCGCCACTTATTTTTGCAGGTCTTGCAATTTGTCTGAAAAAGGCGTACACTGTCACTGTTATGTGTTGGAACAGGAGGTTCCCTATGGTTTCTATCGTGGAAGTAACGACAAAGGCGCAGCTGCGGAAATTTGTGGACTACCCCAACCGGCTGTATGAGGGCGTGCCCCAGTTCGTCCCCGCCACCTACGACGACGATCTGTCCGACTGGGATCGCAGCAAGAACCCGGCCTTCGAGTATTGCGACGCCCGGTGCTGGCTGGCGGAGCGGGACGGCGATATCGTGGGGCGCATCGGCGCTATCTATTCCCGCAAGGCCAACGACAAATGGGGCGCCAACCGCCTGCGCTTCACGCAGGTGGACTTTATCGACGACCGGGAGGTGTCTGCCGCCCTGTTCGCCGTGGTGGAGGACTGGGCGCGGCAGCTGGGCTGCACCGCCGTCCACGGGCCGCTGGGCTTTACCGACATGGATCGGGAGGGCATGCTGGTGGAGGGCTTCGACCGCCGCAGCTGCTTCTTTACATACTATAACTACCCCTACTACATCGACCACATGACGGCGCTGGGCTACGGCAAGGACGTGGACTGGATCGAGGAGCTGATCACCGTCCCCACGGACGAGGCCACCATCCAGCGCTGGGAGAAGATCTCCGATTTTGTCCTCAAGCGACACCATCTGCACATCCATGAGGCGAAGAACCGCCTGGCCTATCTGCCGCTGCTGAAGCCGTTTTTCGAGCTGGTGAACGTGGCCTACGCGCCGCTGTACGGCACGGTGGAGCTGGGCGAGCGGCAGATACGGAAGTATTCCGCCAAGTTCGCGCCGCTGATCAACCCGAACACCACCTGCTTCGTCATGGACGAGCAGAACCGGCTGGTGGCCTTCGGCGTGGGCGCACCCAGCCTGGCTGCCGCTTTGCAGAAGAACCGCGGGCGGCTCATGCCCACCGGCTGGATGGACGTGCTGAAGGCGTTCCGGAAGAACGACACCGTGGATCTGCTGCTGATCGCCGTCCATCCGGACTATCAGAAGAAGGGCGTCAACGCCGTTATCCTCAGCAAGGCCATGAAGGGCTGCCACAAGCTGGGCATCAAGCAGGCGGAGACGGGCCCCATGCTGGAGCTGAACGACAAGGTGCAGTCCCAGTGGAAGGACTTCCAGACGGAGCAGCACAAGCGCCGCCGCTGCTTTATCAAGGAGCTGTAATAAAAAGAACCGCCGGAAGGCGGTTCTTTTTTGCTATTTTAATACGCCACGCCCCAGTAGATGTCCGTGGTGGCGGGCTTGCCGCACATGACGCACTTTCCCTCGGTGCCGGACTGCTTCAGCGGCATGCAGCGGCTGGACACGCCGGCCTTTTCCTTCATGGCCAGCTCGCACTCCAGGCTGCCGCACCACTTGGTGCGGGCGAAGCCGCCCTTGCCCTGCGCCATCTCCCTGACCTCCTCCCAGGAGGTCATATCGAAGGTGTTCTCCTCCAGATTCTTCTCCGCCATGGCGTACAGATTGTCGTGGACGTCCTGCAGCAGCTGCTTCACGGAGCTCTCCAGCTCCGTCAGGGGCACGAAGGTCTTTTCACCGGTGTCGCGGCGGGCGATGCAGCACTGACCCTTCTCCATGTCCTTGGGGCCGATCTCCACACGCAGGGGCACGCCCTTCATCTCGTACTGAGCGAACTTCCAGCCGGCGGACTGATCGCTGTCGTCCATGCTGACGCGGATGCCCGCGGCGCTGAGACGGTCGCGCAGGGCGGCGGCGGCCTCCAGCACGCCCTCCTTGTGCTGGGCGATGGGAATGACCACCACCTGCGTGGGGGCGATGACCGGGGGCAGCACCAGACCGTGGTTGTCGCTGTGGGTCATGATGATGGCACCGATGAGCCGGGTGGATGCGCCCCAGCTGGTCTGGAACGGGTATTGCAGGGTGTTGTCCCGGCCGGTGAACGTCACGTCGTAGGCGCGGGAGAACTTGTCGCCGAAGAAGTGGCTGGTGCCGGATTGCAGCGCCTTGTGATCCTTCATCATGCACTCGATGGTGTAGGTAGCCTCGGCGCCGGCGAACTTCTCCTTGTCGGTCTTGCGGCCCTTCACCACGGGCATGGCCAGCGCGTTTTTGCACACGTCGGCGTAGCAGTTCAGCTGCTGCTCCGTCTCGGCCTCGGCCTCGGCCGCCGTCTCGTGGATGGTGTGACCCTCCTGCCACCAGAACTCGCGGCTGCGCAGGAACGGGCGGGTGGTCTTTTCCCAGCGGATGACGGAGCACCACTGGTTGTACAGCATGGGCAGCTCACGGTAGCTGTGCAGCACGTGGCTCCAGTGGTCGCAGAACATCGTCTCGGACGTGGGGCGGAAGGCCAGACGCTCCTCCAGCTGCTCGCTGCCGCCGTGGGTGACCCACGCCACCTCCGGCGCGAAGCCGGCCACCAGCTCGCCCTCTTTTTTCAGCAGGCTCTCGGGGATGAGAACCGGCATGGCCACGTTCACATGGCCGGTCTTTTTGAACTCCGCGTCCATGTACTTCTGGATGTTTTCCCAGATGGCATAGCCATAAGGTCGCAGGATCAGAAAGCCCTTCACGGACGCATAGTCCACCAGCTCCGCCTTCAGGCAGATATCCGTATACCACTTGGCGAAATCCTCCTCCATGGGAGTGATCGCTTCCACATTTCTCTGATCCTTAGCCATAGCTTCATACCATTCCTTTGTTTTATATAGGGTGTTGCAACTTAATATTGTACCCGTCCGCCCTGCGCTTGTCAAGTTTTCAGCGGAAAAAGACCGCCGAAGGCGTTTGGAGATTGTCTTTTGCCGCAATTGACAAATACGGCTGTCCCATGGTATAATAAAACTCCAAAACAAGTGTGGATTTTTCTGGAGCATCGCCTCCATTTTTCGCCACGCATCCGACAGGGTGTGCGGCGTTTTTTATTAGGAGGAACGACGGATGAACATATTTTACCAACTCATCGGGTTCGGCGCACTGATCGCCATGGGTCTCAGCTACTGGCAGAATGACAAGCGTACCATCTTGCTGTGGCAGGTGGTGGCCAACCTGATCTTCGCCATCCACTACACACTGCTCCACGCATGCTCCGGCGCACTGTGCAGCTTTTTCCAGATTGTCGTGCTGCTGCTTTTCCTATTGCAGGAGAAATTCAACTGGAGTAAACTGGTCACCGCGATACCCATCGTGGCAGTATTTCTGCTGATTGCCGTGGTGACCTATGAGACGCCAGTGACGGTACTGCCCATCGTGGCATCGTTGGCGGCGTTACTGCCGTTCTTCCAGTCCAGGCGGCGGGTGATACAGATGGCGGGCATTGCCAGCGGCCTGTCGTGGCTGGTGTATGTCATTGCGGTACGGTCGTATTCCGGCATGGTGACAGAGTCGGTACTGACCATCATCACGGCGGCGTCCCTGCTGAAGAAGGAAACCAGAAAGCCCTGAACGGACAGATCCCCCCGGCATATTGCCGGGGGAGTCTGCCAAAGGGGTGCGCCGCGTCAGGCGCAGTGCTTCAGACCCTGCGCCATGGATGAGGCGGTGCAGCGGCGGGCATGGCAGGCCAGGGATGCCACACTTCCATCCCAGCGCTGCTTCCAGAAATAGATATACGACCGGCTCTTGTTGTACTTCCGGCTGGCGCGGCTCACGCCGTATTTCTCTGTGTACTACATCAGCGGAAAAAGACCGCCGAAGGCGGTCTTTTTCCTGTATTCACATATTCTCTTACTCGTTGCCGGGGAAGCTGGGGATGGTGGCGAAGCCGCGCTGCAGATCCTCGTCCGTGGGGATGATGTCGCTCATCTCGCCGTCGTTGTACTTGCCGTAGGCCACCATGTCGAAGTAGCCGGTGCCGGTCAGACCGATGACGATGTTCTTGGCCTCGCCGCTCTCCTTGCACTTCACCGCCTCGTCGATGGCCACCCGGATGGCGTGGCTGCTCTCCGGCGCGGGCAGGATGCCCTCGCACCGGGCGAAGAACTCCGCCGCCTCGAACACGGCGGTCTGCTCCACGCTGCGTGCCTCCAGATAGCCGTCGTGGTACAGCTGAGAGACGATGCTGCTCATGCCGTGGTACCGCAGGCCGCCGGCGTGGTTGGCGGAGGGGATAAAGCCGTTGCCAAGCGTGTACATCTTGGCCATGGGGCAGATCTTGCCGGTGTCGCAGAAATCATACTTGAAAACGCCGCGGGTCAGGCTGGGGCAGGACGCCGGCTCCACCGCGATGATGCGGTAGTCCGCCTCGCCCCGCAGCATCTCGCCCACGAAGGGGGAGATCAGGCCGCCCAGATTGGAGCCGCCGCCGGCGCAGCCGATGATGACATCGGGCTTGATGCCGTACTTGTCCAGCGCCGCCTTTGTCTCCAGACCGATGACGGACTGGTGCAGCAGCACCTGGTTGAGCACGCTGCCCAGCACATAGCGGGTGTTGGGCGTGGAGGCGGCGCACTCCACCGCCTCGCTGATGGCGCAGCCCAGAGAGCCGGTGGTGTCCGGGAACTCGGCCAGGATCTTCCGCCCCACCTCGGTGGTCAGGGAGGGGGAGGGCGTCACGTCCGCGCCGTAGGTGCGCATGACCTCCCGGCGGAAGGGCTTCTGCTCATAGGAGCACTTCACCATGAACACGTGGCAGTCCAGCCCCAGATAGGCGCAGGCCATGCTCAGCGCCGTGCCCCACTGACCGGCGCCCGTCTCGGTGGTCACGCCGGTGAGCCCCTGCTCCTTGGCGTAGTAGGCCTGCGCGATGGCGGAGTTCAGCTTGTGGCTGCCGGAGGTGTTGTTGCCCTCGAACTTGTAGTAGATATGCGCCGGGGTGCCCAGCTTCTCCTCCAGGCAATAGGCGCGCACCAGCGGGGAGGGGCGGTACATCTTATAGAAGTTCCGCACGTCCTCCGGAATGGGGATCAGGGCAGTGTCGTTGTCCATCTCCTGCTTCACCAGCTCGGCGCAGAACACCTGACCCATCTCCTCCGCCGTCATGGGCTGAAGGGTGCCGGGGTTCAGCAGGGGAGCGGGCTTCGTCTTCATGTCGGCGCGTACATTGTACCAATACCGGGGCATCTCGTCCTCGGAGAGATAGATCTTGTAGGGAATGTCGCGGTTTTTCAGTTCTTTCATAGCTGTTTTCTCCTTTCGGTATCAGTCAGCGCACGGCGCTGGTTTATGCAAAATAGTCGATCTTCATGGCGTGCTTCACCTTGGCCAGCGTCTCGGCGGCGGCGGCCTGCGCCACCTCCGTGCCCTGCCGCAGCACGTCCATCACATAGCCGGGATCCTTCTCCAGCTCCTTGCGCCGGGTGCGGATAGGCTCCAGCGTCTCCTGCAATACGTTGTTCAGGAACTTCTTCACCTTCACGTCGCCCAGGCCGCCCCGCCGGTAATGCGCCTTCAGCTCGTCCAGATTGGCGTAGTCCGGCAGGTACCTGGCGAAATGCTCGTCGCAGCAGAAGGCGTCCAGATACATGAACACCGGGTTGCCCTCGGTCTGGCCGGGGTCGCTGACCTGCAGGTGGTTGGGGTCGGTGAACATGCCCATGACCTTGGTGCGGATGTCCTCCGGCTCGTCGGCCAGATAGATGCAGTTGCCTAGGGATTTGCTCATCTTGGCCTTGCCGTCGGTGCCCGGCAGACGCAGGCACGCCGCGTTGTCCGGCAGCAGCGCCGTGGGCTCCACCAGCGTCTCGCCGTACAGCTCGTTGAAGCGGCGGACGATCTCACGCGCCTGCTCCAACATGGGCAGCTGATCCTCGCCCACGGGCACGGTGTCCGCCATGAAGGCGGTGATGTCCGCCGTCTGGCTGACGGGATAGGTCAGGAAGCCCATGGGGATGCTGTGGTTGAAGCCACGCAGCTGGATCTCCGCCTTCACGGTGGGGTTGCGCTCCAGCCGCGCCAGCGTCACCAGATTCATGTAGTAGAAGGTCAGCTCCGTCAGCTCGCTGACCACGGACTGAATGAACATGTGGGACTTGGCCGGGTCGATGCCGCAGGACATGTAGTCCAGCGCCACCTGCAGGATGTTCTCCCGCACCTTCTCCGGATGGTCGAAGTTGTCGGTCAGCGCCTGTGCGTCGGCGATCATGAAGAACAGCTTGTCGAACTTGCCGCTGTTCTGCAGGAGCACGCGGTTGCGGAGAGAGCCTACATAGTGGCCCACGTGCAGGCGTCCGGTGGGACGGTCGCCGGTGAGGATGATCTTACCCATAGTCGTGTTTCCTTTCTGTATGACAAATATTTTTTCGAGACAACAAAAAAGTCTGTCCCATGGAAATCTCCATGGGACAGACTGTAAATACAAATCTGCGGTACCACCCACATTGGCGCGCTGCGCCCGCTCTGTACGTACTGACATACGCTCCGCCGGGATAACGGCCGCGGCTGCCGTCGGGTATTACTCGCCATCGCTGGCTTTCTCCCCGCCCTCGTAAGTCCATTCACCGCACATTTCACTGCCGCGCTCCCACCGATGCGCCGCTCTCTGATACTGACGCCTGATCAAAATCACGGATTTTGATCAGCCCTTTTGAAGCATCCAAGCGCTGCGCAAAGCGCAGTTGATGCTTCAAAAGCCGTCTCATACGAAATCTACGCCGCTGCTGCGGCTATGAAAACACTTCGTGTTTTCATCAGATTTCTGTATGAAAGCTTCCTGTGCGCCTACTCCTCTTACTCAACGGTTTTTGAAGTATGGGGTTATTGTAGCACCTTTTTTTCAGATGTCAAGACTTTTTTGCGCCGGTTACTTGGTCACGCGCAGCAGACACTTGACCTCCGTGCTGCCGAGCTTGATGGTCAGCGTCGTCTCGCCGCGGCTGACGGTCTTTACCGTGCCGTCGGCGGAAACGGTGGCGATGGAGCTATTGGCGGTGCTCCACGCGGCGGTCATGTCGGTGCCCTTCACCGTAAAGGAGCAGCTCAGACCCGCCGGCAGAGATATGTCGAACGTGCCGTCGTTGGGCTTGATGGTCGTGCCGTATTCGCTCTCCAGCGTCAGCTTGCTGACGTCCACGCTGCCGGTGCTGGGCTTGGTCGTGGTGGTGTCGCCGGGCTTGGTGGTGTCGTTGGGCTTTGTGGTGGTGCCGCTGTCGCCGGACGTGTCGTCCTCGCTCTTTACCGTAACGGTGCAGGAGACGGATTCCTCGCCCACGGCGGCGGTGATCACGGCGTTGCCCTTGGTCAGTGCCGTTACGTCGCCGGAGGAGGTGACGCTGGCTACGGTGGGATCGCTGCTGCTCCACGCCACCGTCTCCTCGGTGCCGTTGACCTTCAGGGACTCCTTGTCGCCCACGGACAGCACCAGCACGGTGCGGTTCAGGGAGATGGTGGGCGTCACCGCCGTGTCGTCGGGGGTGGTGACGGGGCTGTCGTCAGGGGTGTTCACATCGGTGACGGGCGGCTTTTCGGTGCCCTCGATGGCCTCCTTGATCCGGTCGCCGAAGATGAGCCACACCACCAGCACCACAAGAAGGATCAGCACCACCACCGCCACGGGTCCCAGAATGCTGGGCGCGCGGCGCCTGCGGCTCTCGGCGGTGCGGCGGCCGCGTCCCTTGCGCGCCTTGCCGCTGTAATACGCCTCGTCCTCCTCGCAGAAGGGGCAGGTCTTATAGCTGTCGGAGAACATCTCTCCGCATTTGGGACATTTGATGAGACTCATATCTGAAACCTCCGTGGCGGATCGTAAATTTACATAATACATCATACTCATTTCGACCCGCCGCGTCAACTGCATTTCAAGGAAATTCATCCTTTTTTTACAACAGACCACACCGCCCCTTGCTTTTCTCCGCAGCATTTTCTATAATAAGGGAGAGAGAAATTGCGGGGAGGCACACACTATGAACACCATCTTTATCGGCATTGCCGGCGGCACCGGCAGCGGCAAGACCACTCTGACGGAGCATCTGGCGGCGCGGTTCGGCAGCGACATCAGCGTGGTACACCACGACAACTACTACAAGCGGCAGGATCGCCCCTTTGCGGAGCGCTGCCTGCAGAACTACGACCATCCCGACGCCTTTGACACCGATCTCATGATCGCCGACCTGAAGGCGCTGAAGCGAGGCGAGACGATCCACTGCCCCGTGTATGACTACGCCATCCACAACCGCACCGACGAGACGGTGGAGATCCAGCCCACCAAGGTGGTCATCGTGGAGGGCATCCTGATCTTCCAGAGCAAGGAGCTGCGGGATCTGCTGGACATCAAGATCTTCGTGGAGACGGACGCGGACGTGCGCATCCTGCGCCGCGCCCTGCGGGATGTGGAGGAGCGCGGCCGCTCGCTGGAATCTGTGGTGAACCAGTACCTGACCACGGTGAAGCCCATGCACGAGCAGTTCGTGGAGCCTACCCGCAAGTTCGCGGACATCATCGTGCTGGAGGGAGGACACAATCTGGTGGCGCTGGACATGATCATGCAGCGCATCGCCGGGCACATCAAGGAGAACTGACATGAGCCGGAGCGTGCGTTACATACTGGCGGCGCTGTGTCTGGCGGGTGCGGCGTTTTTCCTGCTGCCGCTGGCGGCGGGCATCCTGCATTTCGGCATGGTCTGGCCGGCGGCGGTGCTGCTTCTGGCGGCGGCCGTCCTGCTGTGGCCGGACTTTTTCCGCCGTCTGCTGCGCCCCGTATGGCTCCGCCGGCTGGTGGGCTGCGTGGCTGCCGTGTGCATGACTGTCATTCTGGTGACGCTGGGCAAAATGGCCTCCGCCGCCCTGCACCATCCCGCCGACGGGCAGGACTGCACCGTGGTGGTGCTGGGCTGTCAGGTGTTCCCGGACGGGCACCCCAGTCTGATGCTTCGGGGGCGCATCAACGCCGCCTATGACTATCTGTCCGCCCACCCGGACGCCGTGTGCGTGGCCTCCGGCGGCATGGACGACAGCGAGCCGATCACCGAGGCGCAGTGCATCCGCGACACGCTGGTGTCCATGGGCATCGACCCCGGACGCATCTACATGGAGGATCGCTCCCGCTCCACAGAGGAAAATCTGGCCTTCTCCGCGGAGCTTATCCGCGCCAACGGCCTGCCCGCCGATGTGGCCATCGCCTCGGACAATTTCCACCAGCTGCGCGGCGCCATCTGGGCGGAGCGCAGCGGCCTGACGCCCTATGCCATCGGCTGCGCCAGCCCCTGGTTCCTGACGGCGGGCTACTGGACGAGGGAGACGGCGGCGCTGCTCTACATGGTCGTCACCGGCGGATGAAATGGAAATAATTGGTATTTTTGCAGTTAGTGCCATCTAACTAAAAACCTTGTATTTCCACGGAAAATGGGGTTGCAATTTTCGTTTTTCATGGTACAATGTTGTTACATTCTATATGGAGGTACATACTATGGCTTATCAGATCGGTTCTGCTTGCGTGAGCTGCGGCGCTTGCGCTGATGCTTGCCCCGTGGGTGCTATTTCTCAGGGTGATGATCGTTACGTCATCGATGCCGGCGCTTGCCTGGACTGCGGTTCCTGCGCTGACACCTGTCCCAACGGCGCTATCAGCCCCGCTGAATAATCGCGCGCGAAAAACGACGAAAAGAGTGACCGGCGAATGCCGGTCACTTTTTTTGTTGCGGAAACGCGGATTACAACAGCCTGTCGATAAACCTGCAC
>DNFA01000087.1:0-1688 GCA_003487665.1 Oscillibacter sp. | reverse complement strand
GATGGACTTTTTCGACAAGCTGTATTACAATACAATCAGCTATGAGTAGGGGAGGGACGGCCATGGAGCGCTGGGATCAGCTGTATACCGGAGGATATCGCTTCTGCTTCGGCGACGGCGCCTTCAAGCCCTCCACCGACACGTTCCTGCTGGGCGGCTTCGCCCAGGTGCGGCGGGGCGAGCGGGTGTGCGATCTGGGCGCGGGCATCGGCCTGCCGGGTCTGATGCTGCTGAGCCGGGAGCCGGAAGTGCACATCACCGACATCGACATCGACGAGACTGCCTGCGCGCTGGCGCGGCGCAGCGCCGAGGCCAACGGCCTTACCGACCGCATCCGCGTCATACAGGCCGACCTGCGGCGGCGGGAGCAGCTGCCGCCCGGCGGCAGCTTTGACGTGTGCGTGGCCAATCCACCCTATTTCTCGCCCCACACCGGCCGGGTGGCCGAGGGCAGCCGGGGCGTACAGCGGGCGGAGCTGCAATGCACCATGGACGAGCTGTGCGCGGCGGCGGCCTATCTGCTGCGCAGCGGCGGGCGGCTGTATCTCATCCACCGGGCGGAGCGCACCGCTGAGCTGACGGATATCCTCCGCCGCCACAGGCTGGAGCCGAAGGAGCTGCGCTTCGTGCAGAAGGACAGCCGCACACCGCCCCGGCTGGTGCTGCTGGGCTGCCGGCGGGACGGCGGCACGGGGCTGACCGTCCGCACACCGCTTTTATTACAGGACGAACACGGCGGCGAATCCCAGGAGCTGCGCCGCATCTATTTCAGAGACAGGGGGTAATGACCCAATGGCAGGTATATTGTATCTGGTAGCCACGCCCATCGGCAATCTGGGCGACTTCTCGCCCCGCGCCGTGGAGACGCTGGCGCAGGCGGACTTCATCGCGGCGGAGGACACCCGCGTCAGCGTGAAGCTGCTGAACCATTTTGACATCAGGAAACCGCTGGTGAGCTATCACGAGCACAACCGCGCCGCGGCGGGACAGGCCATTCTGGAGCGATTGCTGTCCGGCGAGACGTGCGCGCTGGTCACGGACGCGGGCACCCCGGCCATCAGCGATCCGGGGCAGGAGCTGGTGGCGCTGTGCGCCGCCAACGGCGTGACGGTGCAGGCCATCCCCGGCTGCTGCGCCGCCATAGCGGCGCTGGCTGTGTCCGGGCTGGACACCCGCCGCTTCACCTTCGAGGGCTTCCTGCCCTCCGGAAAGAAGGAGCGCCGCGCGGCGCTGGAGGAGCTGACCGGCGAGCGCCGCACCATGGTGTTCCACGAAGCGCCCCACCGCCTCCGCGCCACGCTGGAGGACATGGCCGAGCTGCTGGGCGACCGGCCTGCGGCGCTGTGCCGCGAGCTGACCAAGCTCCACGAGGACACCGTGCGCACCACACTCTCACAGGCGGCGGAGTGGTACCGCACCAACGAGCCGCGAGGGGAGTATGTGCTGGTGGTGGCCGGGCGGGAGAAGCAGGACGCGCCGCCCATGACGCTGGAGGAGGGCGTTGCCCGTGTGCTGGCGCTGCGGGAGGGCGGCATGAAGCTGAAGGACGCCGTCCGCCGGGTGTCCGACGACACCGGCCTGCCCCGCAACGCCCTGTACGACGCCGCGCTGAAGGCGTAGACCAAGCGAACAACTGACGCGAGCCATCCCCGGACGGGGATGGCTCGCGTCAGCTTGTCAAAAAAGTC
>DNFA01000061.1:52233-52418 GCA_003487665.1 Oscillibacter sp. | reverse complement strand
GCTATGCCGGGGGCGCGTTTTTTACTTATTCTGTTCGTACAGCACGGCCAGACCCCGCAGGATCAGGTCGGCGGCCATGTGCATCTCGTGCCGGCAGGCCGGCGCAATGACCGGTGCAATGCCGCCGGTGGCCACCACTGTGGCGCGGCAGCCCAGCTCGGATTCCATCCGGTCGATCATGCCGT